>JBDSDB010000268.1:0-4801 GCA_039920785.1 Gemmatimonadaceae bacterium | reverse complement strand
GCCGGCGGCGAATCGTCCACGTCGATCGAGATCGGCTCGGTGACGATGGCAGCGCTCGAGGCGTTTTCGAGCGCGGTGCGACCGCTCAGCCGTCCGGAAGCGCTGAAGGACGCCTTCCGGAGCTACTTCGCCTACAAGACCGCGCACCCGGACGAGGTCCGGAAGCCCTATCTGTACTTCGTGGACTACGGCCTGCCGAGCACCACGCCGCGCGGCTACCTGTTCGACATGGAGGCGTTGCGCGTCGTCGACGGGCCGTTCACCGTGGCCCACGGCCGCGGCTCCAAGGCGGATCGCGACGGAGTGCCCACGCGCTTCTCCAATTCGTCCGGCAGCAACGCCACCTCGCTCGGCCTGTACGTCGCCAAGGCGGCGTACGCCTTCTACGGCAAGTCGGCCGGCCGGCCGTACCGGTCCGTCGGGCTGCGGCTGATGGGCGTGTCGGAAGGGTTCAACGACAATGCGTTCGCGCGGCGCGTCGTCGCGCACGGCGCGCCGTACGTCACCCCGAACAAGGCTGGCCGCAGCGAAGGCTGCCCGGCCATGGAGCCCGATCGCGCCGAGCGCTTGCTGCCGAAGCTTGCGGACGGAGGGATGGTGTTCCTCTTCGCGCCGGATGAGAACTGGCTGGCGCGCGATCCCTGGCTCACCTCGAACGCGAGCTCGCCGACGACCGTCGATGCGGGCGGGGTGTGATCACCCCGTTCGCGGCAGCCGCACCGTGAAGAAGGTGCCGCCGTCATCGGACGATTGCACGACGATGCTGCCGCCGTGTGCCGAGACGATGCGCTCGACGATGTAGAGCCCCAGGCCCAGATGGGCCGAGGCCATGTCCACGCGCGCGCCGGACCGGATGCGCTTGAATGGACTGAAGAGCTCCGTGAGGTCGGCTGCGGGGATGGCCGGTCCACGATTGTGGATCTGCAGCACCACCTCATTGGTCTCGCCCCGAACCGTGACGCTGATCGTCGACTTCGACGAGCCGTGCTGCACCGCGTTGCCGAGCAGGTTCGAGGTCATCTGCGCGATGCGTCCCGCATCCCACATTCCCGATACGTCGCCCGAGACGTTGAGCTTGAGCACGCTCTCGGGGTTGGCGGCCAAGATCTCGTCGATTGCGTGAGACGCTTCCTTGGCCAGGTCCATCGGCTCGCGCACGATGGGCACTCCGGAGCCGAGCCGGATGCGAGTGAAGTCGAGCAGGTCTCCTACCATCTGGTTCATGCGGCGCGCGCTGCGCGAGATCCGCGTGATGAGAGCGAGATGCGGCTCCTCGAGCTCGCCGGTGTCCAGCATGAACTGCGACGCCATGATCACGGCGCCGAGCGGGGTTCGCAGGTCGTGCCCCAGCACCGCGACGAACATGTCCTTGGACCGGTCGACGATGCCGGCGTAGTGCGCGATCGACTCCGCGAGCGCCTGATCGATCGCTTCGTTGAAGCGCATCAGATCCTCGATATCGTCGCCGGTGAGGCTGCCGCTCGCGCGCGTCCAAAGCCGGATCACGCTCGCGCGTAGCGCACGGTACTCCGATACCATCTCGCCCACGGTGAACCCGCTGTCGGCACGGCCGGCTCCGTGGATCTGCGCGGCGGAGTGGACACCCAAGGAGTCGTCCGCGTCCGCGTTCCCTTTGGACTTGTCTGCCTGCTCCACGGCGGACTGCGGAGCGCGAAGATCGGTGACGAAATCCTTGAGCATTGCCTGCGCATGGTCGCGCAGGCCCGTCACGTCCATCGTCTGACCCGCGGGCCCACACGTCTCGGCGAACGCCACCCACTCGGAGAGAATGGGCTCGTAGTTGGCTTCGATGAAGTCGGCCAGTCGCACAGTACCTCCCAGTGTCGGGCGAAAACCTAAGAGTAGTCCTCGCGGAGCGCGACCGCCGTGAGCGCCGAAGCGGCATCACGCGAACGGCGAGGTGCGGCGCTCCTTGGATGTGGCCGGTGCGACTTACCCAACGCTCTCGACGTGTGCGATGTACACATTGGAGCATGTACCGGAACCGCGTCGCTGGCACGTGACCGACCGCGTTCGCACCCATCCAATTGAGTTGAGGAGAGAGCGATGATGAAGTTCGGATCCCATGGGGCACTGGCACGGCGTACTGTCGGCCTGCTGGCAACCGTCATCGCCCTCGTAGTGGTGCCTGACGCAGGCGCCCAGTCGGCGACTTCGGCGGGGAAGAAGGCCGCGAACGCCAAGGCGGGCGCGAAGGCGAAGGCGGCCAAGGTGGCGAAGGCGGCCGCGGACAAAGCCGCGGCCACACCCATCCGGTTTACCGTCGGGCCCACCGGCAACGAGGCCCGCTACCGCGTCCGTGAGCAGCTCATGGGCGCGAACCTGCCGAACGACGCGATCGGCAAGACGACCGAGATCACAGGCACCATCCTCGCCTACCCTGACGGTCGCCTCGTGCGCGACAGCTCGCGCATCGTGGTGAATCTCAAGAACCTCAAGAGCGACAAGGACCGTCGCGACGGCTTCCTGCAGCGGCGCACGCTGGAGACGGAGAAGTATCCGACCGTCGAGCTGGTGCCGACGTCGATCCGCGGCTTCCCCGGCACACTTCCCGCCTCGGGCGTCGCGACGTTCGAGCTGCTCGGCGATCTCACCGTGCACGGCGTGACGCGCCCCACGGTGTGGCAGGTGACGGCGCGCGCCGAGGGGCAGGACGTCGCCGGCACGGCGACGACCGCGTTCACTTTCAAGGACATCAACCTCGATCAGCCGAAGGTGCCCGTCGTGTTGAGCGTCGCCGACACGATCAAGCTGGAGTACGACTTCCGTTTCGCGCGCGAGGCGGCGAAGCCGTAGCGCGGCAGGCGGGCTAGCCCTAAGGTGAGTCCTGGACGCCCGGTTGTTCGGCCGGGCGTTCGACACCGCTGCGAGGAGTCACAACAATGCTTCCCTACTTCGAGCAGCCGGTGTGGCGGCTTGGGCCACTTGCCATTCACGCGTTTGGCGTCGCCGTCGCGGTTGCTGTCTGGTTCGGCCTCTCGAGGGTCCAGCAGCGGTTCGCCCGCTTTGGATTGGATCCGGCGCTCGGCCAACGGCTCGGGGGATGGATGCTCGTCGGCGGCATCCTCGGCGCACATCTCTTATCTGTGCTGTTCTACTTCCCGCGCACTCTACGCGACGACCCGTGGGTGCTTCTCCGTGTGTGGGAGCCCATCAGCTCGTTCGGCGGCATTCTCGGGGGTCTCGCCGCCGCGCTTCTCTTTTTCGCCACGCGTGCACGCGATGAAGACTGGCGAGAGAAGCTCGCCGCTCTCGACGCGATCGCGTTCGCGTTCCCCGCGGCCCTAGCGATCGGACGGTTCGGGTGTGCCCTCGCGCACGATCATCCGGGAGCCGTGACCACGTTCCCGCTCGCGATCAGTCTCCGGACTGATGCCGCGATCGAGTAGATGGGTGGCGTGTATCGCGCCGCGGGCCTCGCGCTTCCGCAGGCCGTAGCGACGATGGGCTTCCACGACCTCGGGCTTTACGAGTTCCTCTTACTCTCACTCGTCGTGGTTCCGCTGTTCGTCCGGTGGAATCACCGCCCTCGGCCCGCCGGATTCTATCTCGTGGCGTTCGCCGCGCTGTACCTCCCGGTCCGATTCGGCTTCGACATGCTACGCGTTGCCGATGCGCGGTACGGTGGACTCACGCCGGCGCAGCGGGTCGCGGCATCGATCATGGCCGCACTTCCATTTGGCGTCGTGCGTCCCCGCACGCTGCGATTCGCGATCAGCGGTGCCGTGATCCTACTGGCAGGCTGGGCGTGCGCGGGCGGCGGTCCGTGATGCGCTCGACACCGACAGTTCCGCCCGGCTGAGAGCTTCAGTCCACGAGGGGAACGCAATGCTCGCGGAGCCACGCCGCCAGTTCTTCTTCACCCTGGTGTTGTGGGGCCACATCTAGCATCAGGCGCACCACTTCCGGCTCTGACGCGACAATGTCCCACCCGTTCATGCCCAGGAACGTGTACATCGCCATGAAGGCGATGCGCTTGTTCCCGTCGCTGTAGCAGTGATTCGTGGCGAGGCCGAAACCGTAGGCCGCAGCGAGATCGAAGACGTCGGAATCGGGCTCGTACGCCAATCGATTGCGGGGGCGCGCCAGCGCAGACTCCAGGGCATTCTCGTCTTTCATCCCGCGCAGTCCACCGTGCTGCTGGAGCTGGTCATAGTGGATGGCATCGATCAGCAGGCGATGAAGCCAGATCGGCTCATCCATGCGCGATGCTCCCCAGAATCACCGTGTTCAGGCGATCACGACGCGGTACGTCCCCGCAGCTACTTCGCGAGCTCGCGCAGCGCGTTGCGGAAGCGGCGCGCGCCTCGCTCGTAGACCTGCATCGCCTGCTCGAACGCCGGATCGTAAGGCGTGAGCAGCACTCCGCGATCCGTCTCGACCGCGAATCCGTCCTCCCCCGCCGCCATGTGATAGCGATCGGCCATGTCTTTCGGGATCGTCACCGTCACCGATCCCCCGGCTCGCCGAATCGCAACGCGCTTGACCACGATGTCCTCCAAAGGGCCCGTAGCATAATTCTGCTACACCATATTGCTACTTTTGTGCTACAACGTCAAGACCCCGTATGACCGACACACCCTCCCCACTCACCGCGCTCACCAGCCGCGCCGCGCCAGCTCCTGCCTCGCGCGATCGTTCCCCTGCGCGGCCGCTTTCTTGAGCCATTTGGCCGCTTCGCCATCCGATCGGGAGACACCCTCTCCGTTCGCGTAGAGCATCCCCAACGCGTATTGCGACTCTGCGTGTCCGCGATCGGCGGCCTTGAGATACCACTGCG
>JBDSDB010000267.1:0-6578 GCA_039920785.1 Gemmatimonadaceae bacterium | reverse complement strand
TCGTCAACGGAGAGAACGTCGCGTGCGGCGACGTTGTCATCGCGACGCACGTGCCCATCGTCGGCAGTACGGGTCTCGTGCGGGCGACCATGTTCCAGACCAAGCTCTATCCACACTCGTCGTACGTGGTCGGCGGCCGGATCGACGAGCACATCGCGCCCGGGCTGTACGAGGACACGGCGTCGCCATATCACTACCTGCGCGTGCACCGCGACACCGATGGCGCCTACGCGATCTTCGGCGGCGCCGATCACAAGACGGGCACCGTCACCGATACCGGCGAGCGCTTCGCGCAGGTCCAGGCGGACCTTCTGCGTCTGCTCCCGAGCGCGCGCATCGACGCTCGCTGGACGGGTCAGGTGATCGAGACGGGCGACGGGCTGCCCTTCGTCGGCGAGACTGCTCCACACCAGTATGCGTCCACCGGCTACGCCGGCAACGGCCTCACCTTCGGCACGCTCGGCGCACTCGTCATGCACGACGCGATCATGAAGGTGGACAACCCGTGGAGTTCGTTGCTGGATCCGAACCGCAAGGAGCTGAGCCCGCGAGTGCTCGCCACGGTCGTCGCCCAGAACCTCGAGTATCCGTTCTACTTCATCGCCGATCGCCTCCGCCGCAACCGGACGTCGACAGTGCGGAGCCTGAAGCCGGGCGACGCGAAGGTGCTGACCATCGGTGGCAAGGCCGTGGCCTGCCATCGCACCGACGCGGGCGAGTTGGTGAAAGTGAGCGCCGTGTGCACCCACATGGGATGCCTCGTCCGCTGGAACCTTTCCGACCGCACGTGGGACTGTCCCTGTCACGGCTCGCGCTTCACTCCGGACGGGCTCGTGCTCGGCGGGCCCGCCGAGGTGGCGCTCGAGAAGGTGGATTGACGGAGCGCGTCAGCGTCCGAAGCGAAACAACTCCGCGAGCGGGTTGACGCGTCCAAGCGTTGCATCGCGAACGAGCTCCGCGGCGAGCATGCTGAACACGATCCCATTGCCGCCGTAGCCGAGCGCGAAGGAGCAGCTCGGCCAATCCGGATGCGCGCCAATGTACGGCAGGCCATCGTCCGTCTCGCCGAACGTGCCTGTCCACGCGTGCGTCACATCGATCGACGCGTCCGGAAAGAGCTCGCGGTACCGCTTGGTTAGACACTCTGTCTTCGCGGGAATGAGCGCATCGCGATGGGCCGGATCGCGAAAGTCCTCATCCTCGCCGCCGATGATGACACGATCATCCGGCGTCGTGCGCAGATAGAGATACGGGTCCGCGCGCTCCCAGATCAGGGCGCCGCTCTCGCGCCAGGGCAGCGGCACGGCGCCTGGCGCGCTGGCGATGGCGAACGTGCTGACGAGTCGTGCCGGCCCGACGCCGACGAACTCGCGCGTCTCGTAGCCGGTCGCGAACACGACATGGCGCGCCGAGACGATCCGTCCCTCCGAGAGGTGAATGGCGACGCCCGCAGCCTTCGCGTCCACACGCTCCACTTGGGTTCGCGTGAACACTCGAAGCCCTCTGGCCGCCGCGCCAGCCAGCAGCGCATGCGCGAGCGCGAACGCGTTCACTTCGGCTGCGTCCTCCGACAGGATGGCGGCCGGCCTGTCGATGCCGAAGCATCGCTGCAGGTCGTTCCGCTCGAGCCACGCGACGTCGAGTCCGATCTGGCGACGTGCGGCGAACTCCCGACGGTGGACCTCCACGTCCCGCTCGCGCGAGACGAGGTAGAGGCTCTGGCGCCGGCGAAATCCGACCGGATCCGGAAGCGTCGCGACGAGCGCGGCGATGTCGTCGATGGCGCGCCGAGTCGCGCGGTACGCACGGTTCGCATGGGTTGATCCGCGGCGCTCGCGAAGCTCAGTGAGTGGGACGTCCAGCTCGTACTGCAGGAGCGCGGTCGATGCGCAGGTGCTGCCGCGCCCGACGTCTCGCTTGTCGAGGACGATCGTGTCGACGCCGGCCTTCACCAGAGCATCGGCCACGAGCGCGCCCGTTATTCCGCCGCCGATGACGACGACGTCGGCGCTCGTGTCGTGCTCCAGCGGCGTGTAGGTGTGTGGGAGGCCGTCGAGCGCCGGCCACAGCGGATTTCCGGAGGTGAGATCCATTTACGGCGATGCGGGGGCTAGGAAAGGCGAGGGTCCATTCAGAACGCGCGGGGTGTCCCAGAGGTTCAGGTGGCCTTGCTTGCGCACCACTCTTACCACCCGACGGGCCGAGCGCGGCGGTACGGGCAGGGGCGGCCGTGGATGCCGGCACTCCCCACACTCGCGCCCACACGGCAAACTGCATCATGCTCATTGGACGTCTTCTCATCCTGCTGCTGTCGGCGCTGCCCAAGCACGCGATGAGCCGCGTCGCCGGGCGATTGGCGAATCGGCGCCTCTCGCCCAAGTTGCGCGCGCCCGTGCTGCGCCGCTTCAGCCGCATCTTCGGCGCCGCTCCAGAGGAGGCAGAGCTACCCTTGACGGAGTACGTCAGCATCAACGCGTTCTTCACGCGGCAGCTCAAGCACGGGCTGCGTCCGATCGCCCCGCAGTGTATCGTCTCGCCCGTCGATGCCGCGGTAGGTGCGTACGGGCCCGTCGCCGACGACGTGCTGGTGCAGGCAAAGGGTCGCAACTATTCCCTGGCAGCGCTGGTCGGGGATGACGCGCTGGCGCACTCGATGGATGGCGGCACCTTCGCGACGCTCTACCTCGCGCCGAAGGACTACCACCGCATCCATGTGCCGATGGACGGCGACATCGTCGCGGCGACGTACATCCCCGGCGAGCTGTGGCCCGTGAACGTGTACGCGGTGACGCACGTGGCCGACCTGTTTGCCGTGAACGAGCGGATCGTGGTCACGATTCGCGGGCGCGCGGGAGGCACCGTGGCGGTCGTGCTCGTGGGCGCGACGATGGTGGGCACGACGCGCGTGGCGTTCGACGACCTGCACACCAACGCGCGGCGGCGCGAGGTGCAGCGCCGAACGTACGATCCACCGATTCCCGTTCGAGCGGGGGGACCGCTCGGACATTTCGAGTTCGGGTCGACCGTGATCGTCGTCTGCTCACAGGATGCCGGTGCACTCGACCCACTCGAGGTGGGCGACACCGTGCGCATGGGTCGGCGAATGGGGCGGCTCGGCGGCGCTCCCGCATCGGTCGCCTCGTTCGGTTGAGCCAACGCGCCTACGTACAAATCGGCCTCTCCCTACGTACATCGTCGGATCGTACGCACTGCTGATCGCCACGAGATTGGACGCACCCTCCTTCCTCAGATGCTCCCATGTCTCGACTGCTCACTGGCTTGCTCGTCGTGCTCTTCACCGTCCCGGAGGCGTTGCCAGGCCAGGCTGCCGCGTCCGCCGCCTCGATTCGCCCGGGCGCTCGCGTTCGCATCACGCAGGCTGGCCAGCAACCGCGCGTCGCGATGGTGGTCACGCGCAGCGCCGACACGCTGCTCGTGCGCTGGCCGGAACTCGCGAACACCGTCGCGGTGCCGCTCGCCGAGATCTATCGGCTCGAGTTCAGCAACGGTCGGCACCGGAAGGTGGTCAAGGGAATGGCGCTGGGCACTCTGAGCTTGGGCACGGCTGGCGCCCTTCTCGGGGCAGCAGCCTCTACGCCCTGTACGTCCTCCGACCCGCTCGGCTGCTTCCTCGTGCCCGTGGGCCGAAATCAATCCGCCCTGATGGGCGGCGCCGTGGGCGGCGTGCTCGGACTGGTGGTCGGCGCCCTCTGGGGATTGCCTATTCGGGAGGACTGGCGGCAGGTGCAGCTCGACGCGCCGCGTGTGGCAGTGGCGCTTGCACCACGAGGTGGCGCACCCGGTATCGGCGTGTCTCTCCGGTTCTAGCCCACTCCGCCCCACCCCTCGACTCGACTGGCAACGCAGCTCACTCCGAAGCTGCGTCCAGCGAATTCCGCCCGCGGGAGAAGCAACGATGTCGAACATCAATGTGGCGGCTCTGTGCCGCGCGACCCTCATGAGCGCGATGCTCGTTCCTCCGGCCTTCGCCCAGGAGATCGATCGCATCGCCGCGATCACAACGGCCTCGGCGCGGCCGACGATGCTCGTCGTCGGAGAGCGCTTGGAGTACGACGTGAAGTTCGGCAAGCTCCAGGTGGGACACGGATCGATGGAGGTTCGCGAGAGGACTGACGTGCGCGGTCGCGAGACCTTTCACACCGTCTTCGCCATCCGTGGCGGCATTCCCTTCTTTCGCGTTGACGACCGGCTCGAGAGCTGGATCGACACCCGGAGCTTCACCTCACTGCGATTCGCTCAGCAGACGAACGAGGGGCGCTACCACCGCGAACGGCGGGTCGAGCTCTTCCCCGAGCGGGCGACGATGCTGGAGAGCGGCGAAGGCGCCGAGGAACAGCCGACCGTCGCGCAGCCCCTCGACGAGGGCGGGCTGCTGTACTTCCTCCGCACGCTTCCATTGGAGGTCGGCGACCGCTACTCACTGAATCGCTACTTCCGTCCCGATCGCAACCCGGTGCGGCTGGAGGTCGTCCGGCGAGAGCGGATCCAGGTGCCCGCGGGAACGTTCGAAACGATCGTCATCCGTCCGACGATCAAGAGCTCGGGCATCTTCTCCGAGAACGGGCAGGCCGAGGTGTGGGTGACCGACGACGAACGGCGCATCATGGTTCAGATGACGGCAAAGCTCTCGTTCGGAACGCTTCACCTTTCACTTCGCGAGATGACGAACGTGGTCAGCACGTCTCTCGCCCTAAGGAAGTGACTCTCGGATCGTCGCTCGTGAAGCACTCCTTCGCGGTCATGTGCAACGCGGCGCTGTATCGTTGCGACAACGCCGACCACCGCGCACATGATGTCGCTCGTTCACTCACGCGAGTACGTGAAGATGGTGCCACCACTGGTCAGCCGAAGGCCGCTCGACGTCAGCGCGCCCTCATCGAGCGCTGTTGGGCCGACGCGAAACGCCACGTCGCTCCCCGACCGTGTCCACGTCCCGGACCAGTCCATGGTCGTGACCTTGCCGAGCGCGATGCCTGACCGTGCCTCGGTCCACGTTCCCGCGGCGAGAACAACGATCCGACTCGACGTAATCGAGAGACCTGGGGGATACGACGCGGGCAGGGGTATCGCGCCGATCGTCGCGAGCGCGTAGTTGCCCGCGATGGCCTGCGCGACGGATGGTTGCGTGACATCGGTCGACGCGCCGCGGCATCCGAGCAGCGCGAACAGTGCGAGGGCGATGGCAGTGCGTACGGGGGGCTCCGTGGAAGTAAGGGAGCAGGCGGCAGCCAAGCTAGCGATTCAAACTTCGCACACCAGCCTTCGCTTCGACAGGAAACCCGTCGCGTCGGTGGGTTTTTCCGAGTAGAGCTCATCGTCTTGCGAGGCCACGCTCGCACTGCTCCTCACGCCGACGTGAGGATTGAGCGCTCCGCGGACCGGCCTACCCCAGACGACCTCGGGCTGTGGGCGCGGCGGGCGTAGTGCCGGTCGCGCGAGCGTCGCGCTCACTGCCCTGAGATTTTGGCCGCAGCGGCCGTGCGATTGCTGACATCGAGCTTGAACAGAATCTTCTCCACGTGCCGCCGGGCGGTGTTCAGCGAGATCCCGAGTTCGGTCGCGATCTGGCGCGTCGGAAGTCCGTGCCGTACGAGCATCGCGGTCTCGATCTCGCGACGCGTGAGCAGGAACCGCGCGCGCAGCTCCGGCCCGGTCAGAGGTTTGTCGCGGAGCCGCTCCACCAGGCCGATGGCCAGCACGGACTCCCGCGATCCTCCTTCCGAGAGGAAGGTTGCCGACACTCGATAGCGCGCCGTCGCGGTGCGGACTTCGGTGTTCACGGGTCGCGACCGCACACCACTCGAACTCCTGAGATTCGACGCGCGTCGCATCGCGCCGATCACCTCGACACGTACGCGATCGCGCTCAGGCTCGCAGGACATCAGCTGTCGAAAGAACTCGTTTTCACGTGCATGCAGGCCTGTGGGCTCGAAGACTAGGATACCGATGGCGGCGGCGTCGACAAGCGCCGTCAATGCCGCGGAGTTGCGCCGGAAGGATAGAAAGACGTCCAGACCGGCGCGGAAGGCGGGGAAAAGCAGCCGGAGCAACTGCTTGCGCCGATGAGCGCCGATTCGCGCCGACCGCTCGTCGTCGAAGTACACCGTGATTGCCGCGGTAGGGAAGCTTCGCCTGTCTCGGCGAGCATCATGAGCGGCGCCATGAGGTGGTGGGGCTGAACGACCTCGTTGTAAAAGGGTGCTCCCCTCACGGCGCTGACGACGAACAGCTCCTCCCAATCCGCGACGCTGAGCGAGAGAGCACGGCGGCGCGCCGTCAACGCCTCGACCATCCAGGCAGGCGGTGGGAAGATGGCGTCCAATACTCGCTCGATGTGCGCGCTCGCGGCGATCATCGGTTCGCCTGACAGGGGAAGCGCGTGCGACGATCCGTCCTCGCCGACGCAATCCTCGACGGCTCGACACGATGCGCGTCGCCACGCGCTCGCGTTCTCAAACGCGAAGGGCGAGAGGAGCACGGCGCTCGCGTGCTCCAGTGCAGCAATGTCTCCGGCCGAGAGGTGCATGTCACAGCCCCCGGGAAGAGGACGCCGCCGT
>JBDSDB010000266.1:0-5068 GCA_039920785.1 Gemmatimonadaceae bacterium | reverse complement strand
GCGTCGCCCACTGCGTTGCACGCGAACACGGTCACGAGGATCGCGAGACCGGGGAAGACGGTGAGCCACCACAGATCGGTGCCGGTCCCATGCTCGGCGCCGTCCTGAATGATCGACCCCCAGCTGGTGGCGGGTTGACGCACGCCGATGCCGAGATACGACAGCCCCGCCTCGAGCAGGATCACGTTTGCGATCCCGAGCGTGGCGGCGACGATCGCCGGCGCGAGCACGTTGGGCAGCACATGCCGGCCCAGGAGCCCCATGCGCGACACACCCAGTGCCCGCGCCGCGACGATGAACTCGCGTTCCTTGATGGCGATCGTCTCGGCGCGCACGAGCCGGCTCACCGAGAACCAACCCGTGCCCGCCATCAGCAGGGTGAGCGGCACGACGTCCAGGCTGCCCCACAACGCCGCCACGAGGATGAGCACGAGCACTCGGGGAATCGACAGCGCGGCGTCTACGAGCCGCATGAGCACGGCATCGAGCCATCCACCGACCACACCCGCCACGGATCCAACGGCGATGCCGAAGGTCATCGCGAGGACGACGGCGCCGAGTCCGACGGCAAGCGAGACGCGCGTGCCGAAGAGCACGCGCGAGAGTACGTCGCGGCTCAGCGGGTCGGTGCCGAATGGGTGCGCGAAGGAGGGGGGCCGGCTTTTGAGCTCGACGATGTCGAGCTGGGTGATCGGATCGTTCGGCGAGAGCAGCGGTGCGAAGATCGCGGAGAGGGCGATGAGCAGCAGCACGGTCAGGCCGACCCTCGCACGCGAGTCGCGCAGCAGGCGCCGCAGCAGCGGTCGCGACGCCAGCAGATCACTGGCGAGAAGCGGAGGACGCATCTCAGCTCACGCGAATGCGCGGGTCGGCGGCGGCGGCGGCGAGGTCGGCGAGCAGCGTTCCCAGCGCGACAGCGATGCTCGTGACCAGCACTCCCGCGAGAATGAGCGGATAGTCTCGCGCGACGATCGCGTTGGCCGTGAGGAGGCCCATGCCCGGCCAGCTGAACACCTTCTCCACGAACAGCGAGCCCGCGGCGAGTGCGGGGAGGCTGAGCCCAGCGAGCGTGATGGTCGGGATGAGCGCGTTGCGGAGTGCGTGGCGGCGCAGCGCGGCGCGCGGCGTCAGGCCCTTGGCCAGAGCGGTGCGCATCCAGTCGCTCGGCAGCACCTCGAGCAGCGCGCTGCGTTGGTGGCGCGAGATGACGGCCGTGGTGAGGAGCGTGAGCGTGCCCACGGGGAGAACGAGATGCAAGAGCCGGTCGCGCACCCGTTCGCCGAACGGCATGTAGTCATGCATCACGTCCACGAGCCCCCCTGGTGGCAGGATTGGGAACCGTGACGCGAACAGCACCAGCACGACGAACGCGAGCCAGAAGTCGGGCACCGAGAAGAGCAGCAGCAGAACGCGTCCCAGCCACCGGTCGCGCGGGCCGTTCGGGCGTTCGGCCTGCAGCACGCCGATCACGATCCCCAGGGTGAAGCTGAGCGCGAGCGCCAATGCGACGAGCAGCACCGTTCGCGGCAGGTGTTCGGCGATGACTTCGCGCACGGGACGCCGGAACTTGTACGAGTTACCGAGATCGCCGCGCGCGGCATTGCCGACCCAGCGGACATACTGCACGCTGAGGGGTTGGTCGAGCCCGTAGAACGCGCGCCACTGCTGCTTCACGGCTTCGGTGACGCCGGGATGGTCGATCAAGATGGCGATCGGGTCGCCGGGCGCGAGATGCACGAGCACGAACGTGGCTGTCGTGACGAGATAGACGACGATCACCGCTTGAAGCAGGCGCCCGGCGAGATATCGCCGCACTCGCTACTTGGTGGACCTGAGGCCGATCTGGTCGCGCGCCGTGCGCTCAGCGGCGGGAATCCACCAATCGGCCATACCCGCCCAATGCTCGTCGGCGCGCATCCCGGTGGTGCGAATGCGCTTGTGGATACCGGCGATGGTCGGCGGCTCGTACAGCCAGATGCCGGGCGCGTCCTCGATGATCGTCTCGAACGCGCGCCGCGCGTACGCGCGCGTACGCGCGGGATCGAACGTCGTCGTCGCGCTGTCGAAGAGCGCGTCCACGCTCGGACTGCTGTAGGAGGAGAAGTTCGACCCGTCCTTACCGACGCCTGCCGTCGTGAAGTTCTGCTTGAAGCCCGTGACGCTCGGATCCATCCCGTACGAGTTGATCTCCGCGTCGAACGCGCGATCGGTCTGCTTCGCCATGAAGGCGCCCGCGTCGACCTTGTCGATGATCGCCGAGGCGCCGACCCGCTTGAAAGCGGCCTGCAGAAGCACGGCGTACTGGTTGCGCACGGCGCTCGACACGGGAACCATGAGGCCGAACTCGAGACGCTGCCCGTTCTTGTAGCGCACCCCGTCGGTGCCCACCGTCCACCCGGCGGAATCGAGCAGCGCGCGCGCCTTCACCGTGTCGAAGGGAATCTGCGGCAGCGTGGTATCGGCGACGCTCGCCAGGGCGCGCGGGAAGGGACCATACGAGGGGACGCCGAGCGTGTCGAACACGTTGCGCAGCATGGCGCGCCGGTCCGTGGCCATCGTGAGCGCGCGCCGCACGGCACGGTCGCCGAAGATGGGATGCGGCTGCGTGGGCTGCTTGGGATCCTTCATGTTCAGCGCGACGAATCCGTACTGCAGCGTCGGATAGCGGACGAACCGGCGCACGGTGTCCGTCGCGAACCGGAGAAGGTGATCCGAGCGAAGCTGCTCGTAGAAGTCGGCGTCGCCCGAGAAGAACCGGGTGACGGCGCTGGTGTAGTCGGGGCTCAGCGAGAAGATGATCCGGTCGAGCTTCGCGCGACCGCGATAGTTCCCGGTGTCGGCGACGATCTCGATGCTCTTGCCGGGTTCCCACTTGGCCAGGCGGAACCGCCCGGAGCCGATGCCCCGCCGCGCCACCTCGGCCGTCTTCATCTGGGCCGCGGGAGTGTTGCCCAGAATGTGTTCCGGCAGGATCGACACCTGGTAGGCGAGGTCGAAGAACTGCTCGGGCGTGTGCTGCTTGAAGTACGCCACCACGGTGACCGAGTCGCGCACCGAGATGGAATCGATGTTGGTGATCAGCGGCGCGGCGGGGGAGCCGAGCGCGGGATCCTTCATCAGGTTCAGGCTGTAGCGCACGTCGGTGGCGCGCACCGGGCGCCCGTCGTGCCACCTGGCCTTTGGATTGAGGTGAAAGACGATCGATAGAGAGTCGGGCGCCCACTCCCACTTCTCGGCGAGCACCGGCTTGAAGCCCCGGTCGCCCACCGCGTTCAGATCGTCGCCGATCTCGGCCAGCCGATCGTAGAGGAGATCGGCG
Organism: Gemmatimonadaceae bacterium; assembly: GCA_039920785.1. Classification (GTDB taxonomy): domain Bacteria; phylum Gemmatimonadota; class Gemmatimonadetes; order Gemmatimonadales; family Gemmatimonadaceae; genus AG11. The sequence goes on along the minus strand of JBDSDB010000266.1, from coordinate 1,749 downwards.
AGCTCCCGGTCGCTGCTCGAGACGGCCAGCGGCAGGATGATCGTGCTCGGCTCGCCCGAAACCGAGATCACCATCGTGCCGCCGATGTCGCCCGGGCCGGCTGTGGCCTGCTGCTTAACGTCCTTGCAGCCGGCGAGCGCGAGGCCGATCAGAGCGACGGTAGCGGAACGCATGGCGAGCAGCCGGGGACGTGGAACGATGCGAGACATTGGCGGCGGGTAGAAGGCGGGTCAACGATGGGGTCGCGCCGGAGCACGGTCAAGCAATCGGGCCGAACGCTTCGATCATCGGCGCCAGGTCCATGCGTCGTCACGATAATGCGCGGCGATCCGGGCGGCGTCACGACGGAGCTCGTCGTCGGGGTCAAGGATACTGGCATGCGGATCGATGCGCGCGCGCACCGCGGCGAACAGCGCGTCGGCCACCTCCCGCATGACGGGTGCGCGACCCAGAGCGTCACGCAGGGTTGCCGGTAGTGGAGGATCGTTCGTCGGCACGCGCATCAGGCTGGGGATGGACGACTGATCGTCGTCGACGAGGATGGAGCCGTGCTGGAGCAGCGCTTCGCGATCGCGCCACTGCGCGCTGCCCACGAGCTTGCGGCCGCGCACGATCAGCTCGCCGCGCGCCGGCTCGGCGAAGCAGGGCATGCCGTTCGGCGCGGCGGATCGGCCGGCGGGAGCGGCGCTGGACACAGGGGCGCCGAGGGTCGTCAGCGCGCTGACCAGAAGCGCATTGATGTCCGCGTAGGCGGCGAGCAGCGACTCGTCTCCGGCGCACGGCGCCGTTACGCAGTAGGTCACCTCTCGGTGATGGAGCAGCGCTCGGCCCCCCGTGGGGCGCCGCACGACTCCGATCCCTCGGCGTTCGAGCTCATCGTCGAGATACAGGCCGACGGCGCGCTGATTCCTGCCGAGTGAGAGAGTCGGCGCCGACCAGCCATAGACGCGCAGCACGCTCTCTCCCGTCCGGCGGGCGCGCGCCATCAGCGCCTCGTCCAGCGCCATGTTTTCGGGTCCACCCAGAGGTGGGGAGAGGAGCAGACGCCAGGGCACCCGTTCGGTGGCTATAATCCATTGGCGCGCGACGCTGCGCGCCTGACCGAAGTTATCGCACTTACCGCTGTGGGCGACGACCCACATTCAGACGAATCCAGTGGCGCCTCGCGGCGCCTGAGGTTTGCATGACGACGACCACCAGGAGCACGCCAACGAGCCCTGCGGACAGCTTCGTTCCTCGCCACGTCGGACCCAGCCCGGCCGAAGTCGACGAGATGCTGGCCGTGCTCGGATATGCGACGCTGGACGAGCTCATCGACGCGACGATTCCCGAAGCGATCCGCCTCCGTCGGCCACTGGCCATTCACGCCGGCCGGAGTGAGCACGAAGCGCTCGCCGCGCTCAGAGTCATCTCGCGGAAGAATCGAGTCTTCAGATCGTACCTCGGCTACGGCTACAGCGATACGCTCACGCCGCCCGTGATCCAGCGGAACATCCTCGAGAACCCCGGCTGGTACACGGCGTACACGCCGTACCAGGCCGAGATCGCGCAGGGGCGGCTGGAAGCGCTGTTGAACTTCCAGACCATGGTCATCGACCTGACCGGGCTGGAGATCGCCAACGCGTCGCTGCTCGACGAGGGAACCGCCGCCGCCGAGGCGATGTTCCTCGCCTTTCAGGCGCGCGGCGGTGAGACGAAACAGACCTTCTTCATCGACGCGCGCTGTCATCCGCAGACGATCGACGTCGT
>JBDSDB010000265.1:0-35330 GCA_039920785.1 Gemmatimonadaceae bacterium | reverse complement strand
GCGCGCGTCACGAAGTATCAGCACCTCCTCACCGATGCGCTGAACCTCGACCGGCGAGAGCTCGCGCTCGTCGGCGTGCTGATGCTCCGTGGAGCGCAGACGCTCGGCGAGCTGCACACGCGCACGGCCCGCCTCGCGGAGTTCGCCGATCTCGTCGACCTGGAGTCTGCCGTCGACCGGCTGATCTCGCGGGAGCCCGACGCGCTCGCCGCGCGGCTGCCGCGGCGCGCGGGACAGAAGGAGGTGCGCTACGGGCATTTGCTGGGCGCGGAGGTCGCAGCACCGGCGAGCTCGGAGGCGGTCGCAGCGCTCGACGCACCATTGGCATCCGGCGCAGTCGGCGACGATCGGATCACTGCTCTCGAGCTCACGGTGGAACAGCTCCGCGCCGAGCTCGACGTGCTTCGAGCGCGCTTCACCGATTTCGAGAAGCAGTTCCAGTAGCACCGACTCTACTAGTGCGCACTGGTACCAGTCGCATCATGGATCTCGTCAGCGCTGTCCGACCGCAGGGAACAAGCGAAGCTGCAGCCGCAGCGGGTGCCCGAGCCAGCGCCACACTCGACGATTGGGTCGAGGCAGCCAGAGACGAGGGACCCAGGTGTGCACGCCTGCGCACGTGAGCACGAGCACCAAGCCCTCGGGGAACGAGCCGTCGATTTTGCGAGAGGAGCCGATCGCACGCGCCAATGCGCGCGAGTTGCGGCCGACGGAGTCCTCGATCCACGTTCCAAGATCCACGCTGGCAGTGGTCGACGCGGACTCGGGGCGCAGCGCCTCGGCTGTCTTCGTGCCCATCACGTTCGCGCGATTGTTGTATCGGTGCAGTTCGGACGAATAGCCCGCCCAGGCCGAGATGACCAACTCCCTCGCCGGCGTGACCCAGTATCCGCGCAGGGCGCCGTGACCCGAGTGGGAGGCTCCCGTGGACGCGGAGCGCACGATCTCTTCGAGCAGGGACCGGGTCACCCACGCGACGGGCGCACTCGCGCTCACCTCGTTCTCTCGAAGCACGATGTGCGGCGAAACGACCGTTGTCGCCGCAGAGGTGACGCGAGCGATCGGGATGGTGTTGCGATGGTCCATGGGCGGATGACACGTGGTTCGGCTGGTTCCCTGCGGTACACTGTCATGACGAGCGGGGCACCCGGTTAGACACGGGCCGGCTCACTGGCTGGCGACTCTCAGCTGGGGGAGCCGCGAGAACGCTTCTACGAGCGCCTCCAGGCCAGCGTCGCGTCTGGCATCGAGGAGGTTGGGGAGCCACTGTATGTGCATGACCTCTCCGCAATTCTTCGACACGCCGGCGAAGCTTCGGTCCTGGTTGGAGAAGCATCACGAGTCGGAGACCGAGCTGTGGGTCGGCTTCTACAAGACCGGCTCCGGAAGGCCGAGCATCACGTGGCCCGAATCGGTGACGGAGGCGCTGTGCGTCGGGTGGATCGATGGCATCCGGAAATCGATCGATGCCGAGAAATACATGATCCGCTTCACGCCGCGGAAGGCGAAGAGCATCTGGAGCAACGTCAACATCAGAAAGACCGAGGAGCTCGTCGCCGAAGGTCGCATGGCACCGGCAGGTCTGGCCGCGTACGCGTTGAGAACGGAGAACCGCTCAGGCATCTACGCGTTCGAGAACAAGGCCGCCGAGTTGGACGTGGAGCTCCAGACGGCCTTTCGTAAAAACCGCGCCGCATGGAAGTATTTCTCGTCGCAACCGCCGTACTATCGGCGAGTGGCAGCACACTACGTCGCCAGCGCGAAGCGTCCGGAGACGCGGGCGAAGCGGCTCGCTGCGCTCATCGAGCACTCCGCGCAGGGGGAGCGCCTCCCGCAGCTCGCGAGCACTCCGAAGGGTGGCTGAGGCGAGGCGATTGATTTCGAGGGGCAATGGCGGCCACGCCGACTCGTCCTCCTCCCTGCACGAAAGTCGGCCTTCCCTGCACGGATGGACCCGCTCACTGCACCGCCATGGCAACCGCGATGGGGCAGGCTACGTTCACCAGCGACACATCACTGGGGCCACGCATGATCGTCCAGGCAGCTCCGCCTACCATTCTCTGCGTGCGCCCGTGACGACCCACGTTGATCCGATCTCGGGACGACGCGGGGCATTTCCCCTGACCGTCATCGGGATCATCGAGTCGAGCCTGCTGACGCCGGAGCAGGCGCCGAAGCAGGGATCCGAGGGCGCACCGGATGCGTGGCTGGCGCTGGACGCGGACTACGGGAGGGGCCTCACCGGCATGTCGGTCGGCGACGAGCTGATCGTCGTCACGTGGCTACACCGCGCGAGTCGGAGCGTGCTCGAGGTACACCCGCGTGATGATCCGAAGAACGCGATCACCGGCGTCTTCGCCACGAGGTCTCAGCATCGCCCCAATCCCCTCGGTCTCCATCGCGTCACGGTACTCGAGATCCATGGTGATCGGTTGCGGATCGGCCCGATCGAGGCCATCGACGGCACCCCGGTGGTCGACGTGAAGGCGGCGCTCGGCGACGATGATGTGTGACCGCCTATGCGCGCGTGCCGTCTCGTTATCCGCGCGATGGAATCGGGAAAGGCCGTGGAGGCATGTGTCTCGCGGCGATTCCACGGCCGGATGCGGCGAGCGGGCTACCGGCCAGGGGAGCAAGATGGGCGCACTCGTCACGACTGCCTTCGAGCTCACGCCGTATGAGGTAGCGACCGATGCCCACGACACGACCATCCCCACTTCCAGCGAAGCCGCGCGGTGACGCGCTCGCGGTCCGGCACGGAACGTTTCCGCTCACCGTCATCGGGAGCATCGAGTCGACGCTCCTGACCACAGAGCGAGCACCACGGCAGGGGTCGGAAGGAGCGCCGGACGCTTGGATCGTGCTGGACGCCGCGTACACTCCGGGACTCACCGGGATCAGCGTCGGTGACGACCTCGTCGTGGTCACCTGGCTGCATCGCGCGAGTCGCGCTGTGCTGGAGGTGTACCCGCGTGATGAGCCGAGGGGCCCTCAGATCGGGGTGTTCGGCACCCGGTCACCACATCGCCCGAACCCACTGGGACTACACCGTGTGAAGGTGCGAGAGATCGTCGGGACGCGACTACGGATCGGGCCCATGGAAGCGATCAACGGCACGCCGGTGGTGGATGTGAAGGCGGTGCTCAGCGGAGTGGACGACTGACGAGGAGCGCTGCGGTCAGCACTCCCTTATCCACCCGATACGGATCTGCTGCGCTCAGCCGGATCGGATAACCCAGATCCGCCAGCGCGCCGAGCGTGATCGTGCTGAGCGGTCCTCCCTCCGGCTTGTCACCGAGCCGGCCGGCGAACGTCGTCATGATCTCATCCGGCATCTGCGACAGTCGCCAATGACCGTACGCGCCGGCGGGCACTTCCTTCTCGGTCTCGACGGGAACTCCTGCGGCATCGACGCCGCCGGCGAGCACGAACTGTCGCCGCGCCTCCGCTCCCACCCATCGCGGATCCGGGCCCGGCGTCCCGGTGAGCATCGTGCCCGACATGAGACCGAACACGTGCCCCAGCTCGTGCTTCATGACCGCCTGCATCGTGGCGGGTGTCGCCCGCTCGATGTCGCTGCCGACGTAGATGCGGCCGACGACAGTGCGCCCGAGGCCTGTACTGAAGCACGGCCCACCGCGAGCGAGCGCGCCGGCCACGCCGGCATTGCTCACGGCGAGGTACAGGCGCACCCCTGTGATCGTCTCGTCGGTGACGGCGGGTTGCCCCGCGACGCACAGGTTCGCCGGGAGAGACACCGCGCTGCCGCTCCATCCCCTCGCGAACACATCCTGCCATCGGGCGACCGCCGCCTTCACCGCCTGGGCTAGCGCGGGACTGATCGTTCCGAGCACGCGAACGTCGACGAGCACCGGCGGCGCTTCCACCACCACGCGTCGTACGATCCTGATTCCGCCAGACTCGATGACGAGATCCGCGACTCCTGGCGCGACGGCCGAGAGCGTGCGGCCGCTCACCGCGACCACGGCCGCGTCAGAGGTGCGCACGACGGCGTCAAAGACGTTCACGCTCACGTCCCCGTTTTTCACGCCGACGATCGACGGCATCACGACGCGCCCGACGCGCAGCGTGTCGGAGAAGAGCGCGGTGAGTTGCCGATACCGCTCGAAGAGCACCACCACCGACTTGCTCGCCCGCCTGCCGCCGACTTCTACCGTGACGGTCACGGTTCCGGCGCCGCTCGCGGCGATCGCGACGCCGCTGCCGCTCGGCGTGAGTGACATGAGCCAGCTCGGGTTCGCCGTCCAACCAGCGGCGACGGCGCGGCTTCCTCCGCCGCTCAACGTCTCCGTCGCCACTGCGGTCACGGACTCCCCCACGGCGAGCGTATCCGGCACACCGCTGAGTTGCAGTGAGGTGACAGTGTCGCCGGCACTGGTCGGGACATCACCGTTCGCTGCACACCCCAGCGCCGCCATCACGAGCACGACGATCGTCCCACGCTCGATGGCGGATGTGAGAGAGGCGAAGCGAGACGGAGCCTCGTCCTGAAATCCTCTCACAACGGCGATGGGTCTTGCTCGCGGCATCAGTTCCTCGTTCGACGTTTCCAGTGCGACAGGGACTCGATGGGACGGCGCCGCCGTCACTCGGACGGCTGCCTGCCACCCGCGGGGCTCGAGTCGCTCACGCGCCGATGAGCGCTCACTCGCGCTCGACCCGTCTCCGGTCAACCAGCGTCCGGTGCTTCGAAAAGGTTAAGGGGTTGGCCACGCCTCCCGGGGGTGAAATGATCAGAAGGCGCGAGTAACTTGCTCCAGCCGTGGCGCGTCCCCCGTTCTGGATCGCGCTTTCGGTCGCCGCGAGTCTGGCGTATGTTCGAGACTCGCTGTACGCCGTCGAGCGCCGCTGAGCAGTTTTGCCCCAGCGGCTGCACCGCACCCACATCCCGCAAGCCGTTCTGCCACCAACGAGCCGGTGAACGACGCCGACGCATTGGCGCCGTGTGCCGACCTGCTCACCGAGACGGAGATCGATGTCGGATAGTCTGACACCCGAGCAGCATCTCGCGCAGGCGCGAGAGGATCTCCGTGCGACGCTCTATGCGTTCCATGCATCGGGCGTCGTGCCCTACGTGGAGGTGATCAACGCGAGCGGGGAGGATTGTGCGCCGTGCGCGGCGTGCAGGGCGCTGCATGGACGGCGATTTTCCATCGAGGACGCCCTGGCGCGCGACATCCTGCCGTGCCCCGAGTGCACGGGGGGGTGGACCGGCGGGCCGCGCGGCTGTTGCCGCTGCGATTTCCTCCCCGTGCAGGATCAGCGCAAACGGTCGCGCGAGACGCAGGAGCCGGCACCCAGCTGGTTCAGACGCTTTCTCGACATCTGACGCCCGACCGGCACTCTCTTACTGGAGAACGAAGCGCAGCGTCGTGAGAGGCTCGATCACGATGCGGCTCGCGTTCGCGCGTCGATCGTCGCGCCAGACGTCGATCGAGATCCGCTTGTTCCGAGGCACCTGACACCAGTGGAACAACCCGTCTGGGTCCACTCTGCCGTCCTCCACCAACGCCGATCCGAACTCGTCGCGAATCGCCCACCTCGCGTCCTTCACGGGGCGGCCATCCGCGCCCATGACGCGCGCGAGCAGCCAGGCCTTGCCCGCGCCGCGCGTATCGGTTCCGCAACGCTTGCCGACGAAGTCGTCTGCCGTCTCGACCTCCACGCGCGCCTCAGTCGTCGAGTCGCGCATGGCCGAGAAGCGAAAAGATCGCATCGACGCGATGTCCAGCGACGCGAGTCGGGGATCGCGGACCGCCGCAGTGTATGGTCCCGGTAGCAGGTCGGTCACGACGAACATTCCACTCGCATCCGCGCTCGCCTTGTAGTCCGTCTCGACGAGCCGCACGTCGCTCGTGCCGGCCGGCCTCCCCTGACCGTCGACCACGCGCAGCCGCAGCGCGCCGAGCGGGGCCTTCCAGCTGTAGCCGTCGGGCCAGCTGGCGCGCGAGATCTCTCCGCCGATCTCCCGAGCGACGGACCGCGGAGACCCCGTCGCCAGGTAGTCATCCGGCCTGCTGACGATCGGGCCTCGAGCGGCGACGAGCTTGCCCGTGAGCCGAATCGACCACTGGTCGATGAGGACGACGCCATTGGACAGCTCCCGGAACGACAGACGGCCTTCCGGGGCGAGCGCTCCGGTCTGCGCATCGAGCCCCACGTAGCGGAAGGTGAGGTCCTTCAGCACGCGCGAGAGTGTGTCCACCCACAGCGTGCCGACGATGTCGATGTGGCCGGTGTCCGCGCGTTGGGCGGGCTCGAAGCGCAGCCCGACCTGCATCGGGCGCACGCGCTCCGGCGCGAGGAGACGGAAGCAGTAGGCCTCCGTGAACGCGTCGTCGACGAGCGTCTCCGCATCGGGTCCGCGATAGATGTGCGAGCCCGTGCCATCGTCCCGGAAGCCGGTGCGATCGAAGACCGCTGCGCTGCGCTCCGCGGTGAACGGTTCGCTGGTCGCGCTCGTGACCCTCGTTCGCACGCTCTGGTCAACGACTCGGCCACCGTCGCCGTCGAAGGCACGCGTGTAGAGCAGCCGTGTCATCGTCGCGCTGTTATGCGAGCGCGCGACCACCGTGGCGAAGAGCGCCGTTCGAACCTGCTGCAGCACGGCGAGGGCCGCGGCGCGATCGGGCCGTTTCGGACAGCTCGGCGGCACCACGACCAGGACCTCCTCGAGCTGCACGGGAAAGGAGACGAGGGCGATGTCGACTCCCGAGCCGGTGGCCATTCCCCCGACGGGAAGCTCGACGGGCCGAAAGCCCATGCGAAGGATCCGGAGCCGCAGCTTGGCCGTCGAGCGGCCCGCCGACTTGGCTCCCGGTTTGCCTCCCCACGGGGAGAGACGAAAGCGGCCCTGCTGGTCGGTGGTGCTCCGCGCCGCTGGCCTGCCCGCAGGGTCGAGGACCAGCACGACGGTGCCGGGCAGCGGAAGCTGACTCGCGCTGTCTCGGACCGTACCGGACACCTGTTGCGCGAGCAGCGCACGGCTGGGCGCCGCAACTGCAACGAGCAGGACGGCGCCAAGCAGGCGAGAGCGTACGAGCGCGGGAAGTCTCATGATGAGATGGACGATCATCATAGCCGAGAGGAGACGAACAGGTCGGAAGAGCCCTTCGAATCGCGGCCGTGACGGGGGCACGCGACGCGTCAAGCTATCAACGTGCGCGTCGCCTGCGCTCGCTCGCCGTCGGCCGGGTGCCGGTGTAAGTTGGCGGAGCCATCGGCGCTGGCTGCACCTGTGCCTCGATCACCCCACGCGAGATGTGACGTCCATGAGATTCCAAGCTGTACTGCTCGTTGCGATTGCCTCGCTCACCGCCTGTTCCGCGACGGACAACTCCGATCCGGGAATCGCGTTCGCCGCCGGCACGTACGTGCTCACCTCGGTGAACGGGCAGGCGCTGCCCTTCACGGAGCAGTCGGGAACACCATTGGTCAAGCTGACGGGCGGACAGTTCGTCGCGCGCAAGGATGGCACCTTCACCCAGACGTCGCTCCGCACCACGACGACGTCGGGGACGGGAACCACCCCCTCGTCGAAGGACAGGAATGGCACCTACTCGGTGGGCGGGCAGGTGATCTCGTTCCTCTTCCTCGACAATGCGGAGAGCGGCCTCGGAAGTCACACGCCCACCACGCTCTCCTTGGCGCTGGGGCAGGTCACGTACGAGTACACGAGGCAGTAAAGCACGGGTCTTCCGCGCGCGGCGCACGAAGCCGGGCGCCACTGCCTTACAGCGAGCCAGGCATCGGCTCAGGTCTTCTTCGCCGCCGCTTTTGCCGGCGTCTTCGCGAGCATCGCCGCGAGCTTGATCGCGCCGTACCGGCCTCGCTCCGGCCGCGTGAGCATCGCGTTGGCCTCGGCATCGTTGACGAACCGCTCCGTCGTTGCGTCCCACGTCAGCGGCCGCTCGAGCCGCATGGCGATCCAGCTCAGGATGCACGCCGTGTTGCTGCGGTGCGCGATGGGCGCCGGCGCCAGCGGCTGCTTCCGAGACTGCACGCACTCGAGCCAGCTCTTGTGATGCGAAAGGCTCGGCGTCAACTGCACTTTTACGCCGTTCGGATCCAACAGCTTCGGATCGCTCGCGTCGAGTGACTTGAGCGATGTCGCGCGGCCCGTCGGGTCACTCGCCGTCTGCGAGGCGTCGCGCGACACGAAGATCCACCCCTCGTCGCCGATGAACTTGATCCCGTTCGGCAGCTTGTCCGACACCCGCATCAGCACATTGCCTGGATAGGTGAGCTGGATCTCGTACGCGCCGTGCACGTTCCAGATCCGCTCCTTCGGCGGAAACTCGCCCTTCCCCTCGATCTTCGAGGGGCCGGTGAGCTCCATGTCCATTCCCCAGTGCGCCGTGTCGAAGTGGTGCGCGCCCCACCCGGTGATCATGCCGAGTGAGTAGTTCTCGTTGCGCAGCCAGCCTGGACGCGAGTTGATGTCCGGCCCGCCGTCGCCACCCGCGGCCTGCGAGTGCACGCGTTGCTCCGTGTAGTAGACCTCGGGCGTCGGTCCGAGCCACATGTCGTAGTCGAGATTCGCCGGCACCGGCTGCCGTGGATCGTCCGGCTTGGTGGGGTCCGTGGGGAGCCCGATCTCCACGCGACGCAGGTTCCCGACGCGACCGCTCCGCACGAGTTGCACCGCCTTGCGGAACTGCTCGTTCGGACCCCATGAACGCTGCTGGCTGCCGACCGACAGGATGCGGCCCGTCTTCGCGACGGCCTCGCGCAGCACGATCCCCTCGGCGTGCGTCATCGTGAACGGCTTCTGGAGGTAGACATCCTTGCCCGCGTACAACGCCCTGAGCGCGACCTCGGCGTGCTGGTGGTCCGGGAGGCTGATCGTCACCGCGTCGATGTCGGTGCGGGTGAGGAGCTCCCTGTAGTCCGTGTAGACACCGATCTTGGGCGTCGGCGCGTTGCGCGCGGCGAACAGTCGCTCGACGCGAGCCTTCCCGCTGGCGGCGCGTCGCGAGTCGAGATCGGCCACGGCGAGGACGTCGGCCAGATCGGCTCCGGCGACGCCCACCATGTCGTGCCCCTGCGCGATGCGTCCCGCGCCGATATGGCCGACGCGCACGCGATTGCTGGGCGCATCGGCGCCGAGCAGGCGCGAGGGGATGATCAGCGGCGCAGCGACGACGGCCGCGGCCGCGGCGCTCTTCCCAACGAATGAGCGGCGAGTTATCGCGTTCTTGCGATCGGCAGTGTCTTCCATGTCGATGCCCCATGAGTGCGTGACGGCGTGGCAAGCGGGCGGTGGCGAACGGCTGAATCAAATCATAAGATGACTTCCTCGGCGGCGCTGGCTTTCCTACGCAAGGCCGCTCCGAAGCGCTGAAGCTGCCTCATCACTCCGACCGCAACCGATGGCCAGCAAACTGAAAAACCTGCGCTGGTGGATCATCGCCCTGCTGATGCTGGGCGCCATGATCAACTATCTCACCCGCAGCACGCTCGGCGTCGCCGCGTCCACGCTGATCGCCGATCTGGGGATCACGACCAAACAATACTCCTGGATCGTGGCCACCTTCCAGGGGGCGATCATGCTGCAGCCGATCGCCGGGTACGTGCTGGACGTCGTTGGGCTCAAGGTTGGGTTCGCGCTGTTCGCCGTTGCCTGGTCGTCCATCAGCATGGCGCACGGGCTCGCGACCAACTGGCAGGCGTTCGCCGTGCTCCGCGGCCTCTTGGGACTTGCGGAGGGCTCGGCGAACCCCGCTGGCATGAAGGCGACGTCCGAGTGGTTTCCGGCCAAGGAGCGCGGGCTCGCGGGCGGCGTTTTCAATATTGGCGCGTCGGTCGGGTCGATGCTCGCGCCGCCGCTCGTCGTGTGGGCCATCCTGCACTACAGTTGGCAGTCGGCGTTCGTCATCACCGGCGGGATCGGTCTCGTCTGGGCGTGCATCTGGTACTGGTTCTACGAGCCGCCCAGCAAGCATCCACGCCTCTCTGATGAGGAGCGAGCATTCATCGCGGCGGGGCAGGAGGCGCATCTCCAGGGGGACGGCACGCGGCCGTCGGTCGGCCGCATCGCCCGCTCGCGCAACTTCTGGGGGATCGCCATCCCGCGCTTTCTCGCGGATCCCACCTGGGGCACGCTCACCTTCTGGGTGCCGCTCTATCTCAGTACCGTGCGCGGCTTCGACTTGAAGCAGATCGCGCTGTTCGCCTGGCTGCCCTTTCTCGCCGCCGATCTGGGCGCGATGTTCGGCGGCGTGGTGAGCATGACGCTTCACCGGCGCGGCGTGAGCATCGTCGACGCGCGACGATGGGCCTTCACACTCGGCGCTCTGCTCATGACGCCGGTGGCGTTCGTCGGATTCGTGCAGAGTCCGTACGCGGCGATCGCGCTGATCAGTCTCGCCGGCTTCGCGCATCAGACGTTGTCGGTCACGGTGATCACGATGTCGTCGGATCTGTTCCGACGGAACGAGGTCGGCACCGTGGCCGGCATGGCGGGCGCCTGCGGCAACTTCGGGCTCCTCGTGTTCAACCTGCTCATCGGTGGCCTCGTGGCCACCGTCGGCTACACGCCATTCTTCATCTGCCTCGGCGTGCTCGATCTGCTCGGCGCCGTGGTGCTCTGGACGTTGGTGCGCGAGCGGAGCGAGGCCGTGCCCGCATGACGTCCACGACGCGAACGATCCAGAACCCGATCCTCCGCGGCTTCAATCCGGATCCCTCGATCGTCCGCGTGGGCGACGACTACTTCATCGCGACCTCGACGTTCGAGTGGTACCCAGGGGTCCAGATCCATCACTCGCGCGATCTGGTGCACTGGGAGCTGATCACGCGTCCGCTGCGGCGGGCGAGCCAGCTCGACATGCGCGGCGATCCCGATTCGTGCGGCGTGTGGGCGCCCTGTCTCTCGTACGCCGACGGCCAGTTCTGGCTCATCTACACGGACGTCAAGCGCTACGGTCGTGCGTCGGCCGGCGTGTCGGGCGCGTCGCTGCGCGATCTGCACAACTACCTCGTCACCTGCGACACGATCGTCGGCGACTGGTCCGATCCCGTGGCGCTCAACAGCAGCGGCTTCGACCCGTCGCTGTTCCACGACGACGACGGCCGCAAATATCTCGTGAACATGTTGTGGGATCACCGGCCAAACGTGCATCACTTCGGCGGCATCGTGCTCCAGGAATATTCCGTGAAGGATCGCGGACTGGTTGGCGAGCGCCTGAACATCTTCCCCGGCACATCCATCGGCTTCACCGAGGCGCCGCATCTCTACAAGCGCGACGGGTGGTACTACTTGCTCACGGCGGAGGGCGGCACGTTCTGGGGTCACGCCGTGACGATGGCGCGCTCGCGGTCGCTCACGGGCCCGTACGAGCTGCATCCCGATACCTACATCCTCACGGCGCGCCACCGTCCCGACGCAGCACTTCAGAAGGCCGGCCATGCCGATCTCGTGGTGACGCAGAGCGGCGAGACGTGGATGGTGTATCTCTGCGGACGCCCGCTGCGCAATCGCGGGCGATGCACACTCGGCCGCGAGACGGCGATCCAGCCGATGGCCTGGGGCACCGACGGTTGGCTGCGCACGACGGACGGAGAGCGCATCCCGCAAGCGCATCCCACCGCGCCCGACCTGCCAGTGCATTCCGTTGCTGCCGCGCCGGCGAGATCGGATTTCGACGAGGGGGCGCTCCCGATCGATTTCCAGTGGCTGCGCACGCCGTATCCGGAAGAGCTGTTCAGTCTCAGTGCGCGACCCGGGCATCTGCGGCTCTACGGGCGCGAGGCGATGGGCAGTCCGTTCCGCCAATCGCTCGTCGCGCGGCGGCAGCAGTCGCACTGCTACGGCGCGTCGACGCTGATGGAGTTCGAACCCGCGCACTTCCAGCAGTCCGCCGGTCTCACCTGCTACTACGGCGCCGCCAAGTTCCATTACCTGTTCGTCTCACGCCACGAACGGATGGGCAAGTATCTGCAGGTGATGTCAGCGCTTCCGGAGGGCATGCGCGCGGACGACTTCTCGAAGCCGATCGCGCTGCCCGACGGGAAACGGATCGAGCTCCGCGCCGAGGTGGATGACGAGCGGCTGTTGTTCGCGTATCGTGTGGAGGGAGCGGGGGAAGCGTGGCAGTGGCTGCCGGAGCAGTTCGACGCGAGCATCCTCTCGGACGAGGCGGCGCAGGCTGGGTCTCCGAACTTCACCGGAGCGTTCGTGGGGGTGGCGTGTCAGGACGGCGCAGGGACGGCGCTGCACGCGGATTTCGATTGGTTCGAGTATCGCGAGCGGGAGTACGTGGTGGATGCGCGGTGATGGGTACAGCGCAATCCCAGCCCCGCCTTCTGAGAAGCCTCGTTGCCGATTCCGAGTACCGGGCCCCCAAGTACCCGCTGCTGACGTTGCGGTCAAACGCCAGCCTCGCCGCCGAGATCTAGATCTTCACCACCGCCCGAATCGCCGGCGTCACCCACGAGAACAACAAGTCCCCCACCGCGGGAAACTGTGCTCCGAGAATCGCCAGAATCGGAAGCAGCCCGAAGATCACCAGATTGCTGACGAAGTTGGAGTCCCAGGTGACCTTGCCGAGATCCGTGTGCGTGATGCGGCTCAGCACGACGTCCCGATTGATTTCCGTGAGCATGAACAGCAGCGCCGCCACGCACAGGCACGCGAGCACGATGAACGCCACGCGGATGCCGCTCTCCGGAAGGAACGGATACGACCAGAGCAGCGCCGTGGTGGTCGGCAGCGCGAGCGCGAGAAAAAACGCGACGGCGCGCAGATGGCTGAACACCCACTCGATGTAGTCGACGATGAATGCCACCAGCAGATCTTCCATGCCGAGGGTGATGGCATCGCGCGACTTCGTGATCTCGTCGGAGGCCGGCGGGCCTCCGGACGTCCACCGCACCGGAAGGGCTTGCAGCACGCCGGGCAGCAGATCACCGAACGTCGTGGGGTCGACGTCGTACAGTGAGACTCTCACCTTCGGCATCTCGGGATGGTTCTGGATGTACGCGACCGGCGTGTCGGCCGTACCTCCAGCGAACCAGTCCGCGTTGCTCGTCATCAGGAGAGTGCGGAGCGCGCCATACTTTCTCTTGATCTCCTGATCGACGACCTCGTCCGATGGTACGTCGAACGGAGTGATGCGCGTGAGCCGCGAGAAGCTCTCGGACGATCGGCGGAACGCCTCGAGCAGCGGTGTGGTGCCGATCGCGCGGAGAAGGTCGCGCAGGTTGAGCCACGTGGCGAGCAGCCGATACAGCGCCCACGCGAGCGCGACGACGGCGCAGAGGATGATCGTCCGATAGAGGACGTCGTACGCCGTCAGCGGGCCGAGTCCGAGCCAGCGGTGGGCAGGAAAGAGTCCTGACTCGAAACTCCGGTGAAAGCTCTGCCACTGATACACCGTGAACAGCACGAGGAACAGCAGCAGCGCGGCACCGCGAAGCCCGGGTACGGCGAAGAAGAGATGTCGGCGCACCGAGCGGACGTCGGCGGCCGGCGTCTCGCGAGGGCTCTGATCGCTGTGCAGCCGGTCGAGCAGATGGCGCCGCTCCTTCGGAGGGCTCTGCCCTGCGGAAACCGACTCCGCTCTAGACGGCTGCCGCGTCGCCAGTAGCGCGTCGTCGACGGCCGACCGCTCGACCGTGTGCGTGCACGAGTACTCGAACGCCGTGACACGCCCGAGCAACGCGACTCGGCGCAGGTGCCACACGCTCCACGTCATCAGGCCGAACCCGCCGAGCAGCAGAGGCCACGCCGGCGAGAGCCCACTGCCGATCGCCGTCGCGCGCAGGTAGAACAGTGCCGCGCGCGCCGGCGCGGCGTCGCGCAGGTGCGCGACGTCACCGACGAGCCGGCCGAACGCCCACAGCCACAGCACCGCGAGCGCGACCAGCAGCACGCGCGCGGCGATGCCCGAGATCCACGCTAGCCCATCCATGCTGTTCTCGCGGATGACCTGCCCGGAGAATTGCGCCAGCGGCACGGTGCCGTGCCGCGTGAGTCGATAGAGCGGCAACGCCGCCCGCGACACGGCGAAGATCGTCACGAGGAGGAACAGCGCCGGCACGAGGACTGTCCACGCGTCGAACAGGAATCCGTGCGTCTTGCTCCGCATCAGGAACAGCGCGACGGCGAATGTCGTCAGCGCGATCGCCGCCAGTCGGATGAGCGCATACACCTCCCGTCGGAACATCAGCGCCTGCCGGTGCACGGCGATGCGGCGGACGTCGGGATCGCTCTCGTTCCCGAGCCCCGTCAAGGCGGTGCGCGGCCGTGCTTCGATGCGGTATTGCGCGACGGCGTACGTCACGAAAAAGCCGATGATGAGGAAGACGGTGAGAAAGCCATACTCTGGGACGACGTCTGGCTGCACCAGGGGAACGGCGCTCCGCGACGCGGGGGTTTCTCCGCCCGACCCGAGCTCCGACGTCTGGCTCGCCACCAGGTACGAGGTGCTGTCCGGCCGCGCCAGGATCGAGGTCGTGTCGAACAGGATGGGCAGCATGATGCGCTTGCCCACCGCGGAGATCCACACCGGAGGCGACGTGGTGCGGAGCGTGTCCAGCGGGACCGCATAGTCCTGCGCGAGCCGGCCGGCATCGAGCTGGAACAGCGTGGCGTTGAACGTCCCCTCGCTGATGTCGCTCAGAAAGGGCATGCGCTCGCGCGCGTCGCGGACGGTGAGGTCCCAGTGCTGGTTCTCGAGAGTGAGGGGGTACGACGAGACCACGAGCATGCCGCGCAGCGAGCCGAAGTCCTGCCGCGCGAGCAGCACGTTGCTGCCGAAGGCGAACAGCTGTACGTCGCGCATCCGGCGCTTCATCTCGTCGCCGAGGAACATCTTGTCGCGCACGTCGCTGGCGAGGACTCCCACGGCCTTGATGCGATGCGCGCGCAGCGCGCTCGCCATCTCCGCAAGAATGAACTCGAGCGATGGCGCCGTGAGGTCCGACGCAACGACCGGCGCCTCCTCGGTGGACGCTGCTTCGACGAGGTTGAGTGGAATGCGCGGACCGGGCGCCGAGCCTGCCGGGACTTCCGCGGTGACGGGATGGCGCGCGTACTCAGAGCGCAGTCGAGAGATGTTCACCGGAAACCGGATGGACAGGGGCAGCGAGTCGCGCTCCGGTGTCACCCCCGTCGCCGCGAGCTCGAGCAATTGCAGCCTGCGTGCGGCGGTCGTACTTCCATCGTCGGCGCGCAGTGATCGAAGCAGCGAATGGAACTTCGGATCGTGCCGTCTCGCCGTGTCGGCCTCGCTCAGGATCGAGTCCATCCGTTGCTGTCGCCGGGCCTCGTTGCCGCTGTCGCGAAGCGCGCGTCGCAACTTCAGATTCAGCTGCGCGATGGCGCCGAACTGCGTCGTGTCGACGAGCGCCGCCCCTCTGCCGTACGAAGAGCCCTCGCGTAGGTACGCGATCTCGTTGGGCCGGATGCCCAGCTGCGCGAGATAGCGCTCGAGTGCCGATTGCAGCACCGCGTCCGAGTGCACGGTGCCGTGGAAGCTGAACGACGGCGCCGGGAACCAGGCCCGGTTGCCCGCGTTCGTGGCGCCGCCGCTGATGATCTCGGCCACGCACGCGTCGGCGGGCAGCTTTTGTCGTACGCGCCACCGCTCCAGCGCTCGGCGGAGCGATGCGCTCGAGCCCGACGTGACGGGGCCGACGATGCGCAGCACGTTGCCGTCGGTCGACGCCTTGCCGCTCCAATCGTTGTCGCGGCAACGCGAACCGGCCGCCGGGATGGCATTGCTGAGAAGGCGATCGCGTTCGGCCATCGCTTCGTCGAACTGCGACGCGCGTATCCCGAAGGCCGGCGTCTCCCCCACGACGAGGAACACGCGCAGTGACGAATCGGTGGTGGAGGTGGGCCGGAAGAGCAGGACGCCCGGAAACAGGTCCCGCACTGGCCTCGCGTTGGGGTGCGCCCGCAGCCGCACCGAATCGCCCGTGCCGGGCCAGGGCAGCCAGAACCGGTCGGCGACGAAACCGGTCGCCTCATTCGCGCGCCGGATGGACTCGAGGCCGCTGTCGTACGCCCAGTCCATGTGAGAGTCGATCGGATCGGGCAGCAGCACGACGACGACTTTGAGCCGGCCGCGATATCGCTCCGCTACCCCGACGGTGTTCTCGCTGCCGTCGTACGCGGCGATCAACTCGGTCGCGGTTCGCCGACGCACGCTGTCCGTCGCTGACGTCGACCTTGCCGTCACGTCGGGCGCGAGCGCGCGCGTCTGCACGACCAGCGGTTGCTGGGCGATGCGGGCTCCCACTCTCGGCGCAGCGGCGGCGAGCGCAAGCGCGCCGACGATGCCGATGATCACGTTCCTCGCCACGCGACCCCCGACGATTCACGAGTCGCCAACGGTGCCTTCGAACGGATCACGGCAACTTGTCGAGGGCAGCCCAGGCCTTGGGGCCGAAGATCCCGTCCGCGACCAGGCCGAGGCTGCGCTGGAACTCGCGCACGGCGGCTTCGGTCTTCGGTCCGAACGTTCCGAGTTGTTCCACGCCAAGCTTCCGCTGGACTTCTTTCACCAGCTCGCCCGTCGCACCTCGCCGGAGCGTCGGCCGTCCGACCGCTCCTCCGCTCGCTGTCGGCGGCTCGGCGGCGGGAATCGGTGGACGTACGATCGCCGTGCCGGTCATGACCGCGTGCACCGACGCGCGGAAGTCGTCCATGTTGAGCTTGGGGTCGGTCTTTCGTCCCGCGGGCAGCGCGTACTCCTTGTGCGCACAGCACGCCATCGCCGACCGTCCGACGAACTTGAGGATTGCCGCGACGCCGCGATGGTACGCATCCAGCTGCACGTCCGGCCACGGGAAGTCGTTGGCGCCACCGGTGTTCTCGGCTTCGATGCCGATGAAGTTCGAGTTGCCGTTGGTGACCTCGTTCCAGATCCCGGCGCCCGCGTGATTGCAGCGGCCGGCGGCGATGATGTAGAAGGTGCCGTCACGACCGAGCCCGAGCTGCGAGAGCGGCCCGGAGAGATCGGAGCGTCCATCGATCAGCAGCTGGAGCGTGGGCATGTTGCCACGCCGCTCACCAGCGGTGTGATGGCAGATCACGCCGCGAACTTCGCCCATCTCACCTCGGCCGCGCGTCTCCCACCCGGGACAGAGCGCGATCTTGAGCCCGGCCGACTTGAGCACGTGCGGCAACCAGATCAGCGAGAACGACATGTTACTCGACCCCTCCCTCGGCGGGTGGAAGGTCCTCGTCGAGCGTCAGGAGATTCTGCACGGACGGTCCCTCCATCTCGACGTCGCACGTGTCCTCTCCGCTCATCTTGTCGCGTGGACTCGGCGGCCGCGTGGTGATGTTCCGCGCCAGCGGTTGCACCGGGGTTCGCGTGTCCTCGAGGCGCGTCGGCAAGTCCTCGAGTACCGGCCCGCGCACGTCCAGGACGAACGGGTCTACGCGCTTGCTGGTCGCATCGAGCTTCTGGTCCTTCGGGCTCTGTCGATCCTCGGACGACTCTTCCTTGCTCTTCTCGTGCGGCTTCACGGTGGACCGGACGACCATCATCTTGTTCAGCAGGTCGAACCAGAACGGCGCGCCGAACGTCGCTGCGAGCGCGGTGAGCAGCAGTCCGAGCACCGGAGCGACGATGTCGGACCAGACCTCCATCTGTGTACGCTCGCTGCGCGGGCGCGGCGCGCCCCAGCCCTTCGACCAGCCAAGCGGCAAGTGGGCGGCATCGAGCGCGCTGCTTGCCTCCTCCATTGACCGATGCGTGAACTGCGAGTCCGCGACCGCGGCCTGCGCTCTCGCGACCAGTGCCTGGCGCGCGTCGTTGTTGCGGTACAGGTAGTCGGCGACCGTGATGACGTTGACGTTGAGTGTGAGGGCCACGCCGAGTCCGATCCAGAAGATGACCCACGACGTCGACCGCTTGTACCAGCCCGACACGCGGTCCATCGAGCTCTCGTACCAGCGCTCGATCGCGCCCTGCGCCGCGACGAGATCGCCATCCGCCGCGTCGATTGCGGTGAGCACCACGCGCTGCACCGCTGCGTTACCGAGTCCGGTCACGTTGCGTCGCATGTTCTCGAGTGTGACAGCCGGCGCATCCGGGTGCCCGCTCACTTCGTCGGTGACTGTTCCGCGCGCCGCCATGTCCATCAGAGCGAGCGCAAAGTTCCTCGTCGGGATGTACGAAGGGAGGCCGCCGCCCTTGGCCAGCAGCGTTGGCTGGTCCGCGCGCGCGCCCCGCGTATACGTGCCTCCGTACAGTCCGCTCACCAACGGATGCAGGTACATATCGCGCGCCAGCCCCTCTCCGAGCCGGTCGTGCAGCAGCTCGCGGATCCCGTGCTCGAGGAACGCGGCACGAGACTTCCGGCGTGCCTCGATCGCTTCCCGAAGGGCGGAGCAGATGATGCTCACCAGGAGGAATATGAACACCATCCCGATGGCAGTTTCCAAGATTCGCGAGCCGAACATGCAACGCTCCGTGAGTTGGCCGAGAACGCGCTAGCTTACTCGGCCACGGTGGGGCTGGCTATCTCGTATCTGAGGATTTTCTTGGAAAGCGATTCGTGCCGTACTTTGTTCGTTCAACCTCGTCACGCCACTCTCATGACCATCCGGTCGGTGTGGATCTGTCTCGCGCTCTCGCTGGCGGCATGTGCGCGGGCCGGTGGCCATGCGAGCGCTGCGGCCGAGCCCACGCGCATGCAGCTGTTCCTGCTCGCGGGGCAGTCGAACATGGCGGGACGGGGCGTGGTCGACCCACGGGAGAATGTGCCGCACCCCCGGGTGCTGATGCTGAATCGAGCCCTCGCGTGGGTGCCGGCCGTCGATCCGGTGCACTACGACAAGCCGACTGCCGCCGTCGGTCCGGGTCGTGGCTTCGCCCTCACGCTCGTCGCGCGGGACAGCACCATGCGCATCGGGCTCGTGCCGGCGGCGGTCGGCGGCTCGCCCATCTCGTCATGGGAGCCAGGTGCGCTCGATTCGGCCACGCGCACGCATCCGTACGACGACGCGCTCGTTCGCGCACGCGCGGCGTTCCGCGACGGGACGCTTCGCGCGATTCTCTGGCATCAGGGAGAGTCTGACGCGTCGCCAACGCTCTCGGTGCGATACGCGCCTCGGCTTCGCGCGCTGATCAGTCGCTTTCGCACCGACCTCGGCGTACCCGAGCTGCCCTTTCTCATCGGCCAGCTTGGACACTTCGACGGCCGGCCGTGGACCGAGGGAATGCGCCGGATCGACTCGGTGCATCGCGCCATCGCCGCGACGACGCCGAAGGTGGCATTCGTGTCGTCGGAGGGGCTACGCGACAAGGGCGACAGCCTGCACTTCGACGCGGCGTCGGCGCGCGTGCTGGGCGAGCGCTACGCGGCGGCGTACCTCACGTTGATCGAGGTCGCGCGTATCAACCGCCCGTAGCCGCGCTGCGTTTCGTACCGCGCGCGTCAGAAACCGAGGAGCTTCGTCACCGACGCGAGACTTCCCGTGAGCCGCGCGGCGAACTCGCCGGCGAACGACGCGGCTTCCAGCAGGCCGGCGCTGCTCAACTCGTACCACTTGCGGCGCGGCGTGGGAGCGGTGGCCGCATCGGTCAACGCCTTGAGATCGCGCGTCACGTCCGTTGCCTTCTCCTTGTCCAGCTTCTCCGCCATCTCCGCGACGATCTTCGTCAGATTCGTCAGCTCGGCCTTGAGCTCCGGCGAGGCGCCCGACTTCTCGATGGTGTTGAAGCTGTCGCTGATCGCGCCGTTGACGACCGGGCCGTGCACGCTCGCGCCGGCGCCGAGGGTCACGATCTGATTGTTGCTTCCACCGATGATTCCGCCATTGGACATGTTGAAGTGCTCCGTGAATATGTTGTTCGTGATGCCGCCATTCGTAGCGAGCGCGGCACCCGTGTCTCGAACGACGGCCGGGCGGGCGAGCTCCAGGCGGCTCATGATTCGATCGCGCTGCTCCTCCGTGATCGCGTCGTAGCCGTCCTCCATCGCGCGTGCGAGGCTCTCCTGCGGCAGCCCTTCGTACGATGGACGGTTCAGCCGGCTGAAGACGGCGCGCAGGTAGTCTCCCAACCGCTTACCACCTGGAACTGTCGGGTCGACGATGAGCCGCTCGAGGTCGATGAGACGCAGCACCTCCTTGAGGCACTCACGCTCCGTGTGGACGCGCGCCAGGTGCAGCCGCACGTGCCGCTGCTCCGACGTTGCATGACGCGCCGCGCGCGGCACGGCGAGAAAGAGCACCCGTACGCTCACGCCTCTGTGCTCCACGATGAGGTGAGCGATCTCCATGCGCAGCGAGGACTGAGGCGCCGGTGCGGCCGCGACGGCCGTCATCCCGCTCGCGGCGCTCGGCACCGCTGCGCTGCCGTTGGCCCCCGGGGCGGCCACGGGTACCATGATCGGGGCGAGGGCCTTCGCGCCGCGCGGGAGGCTCGCCACCTCCGAATCGGGGTCGTACATGACCACGCACAGCTCGCGGCCTGGAGACACCCACCACTTCGGCGGTGGCGGCGCGCCCTTCGGAGTGGTAGCGGCGAGATACGAGCGCGCGATGGAGAGGTCCGCCCGCACCAGCTCCATGCTCTTCGGACCTTCGGCGGTATGCACCCGTACGCGCAGCTCGAGCACGTGCGCGAGCATGGCCAGAAGATCGTCGCCGTTGAGATTGCGCGGCGACGATCGCGCGTACGTGCCGATGCCCACCTCGAGACGCATCGCGCCCAGCCCGTCGCCGAGCAGGCGCCGGTGCGCGCAGAACGGCTCGATGAGATTGGCGCCGCTGCCGAGGACATGGCGCCGAAGGAGCGGCTCGAAGCGCAGCACGCGCTTGGCGTCGCAGTACGTGGACTCCGCCGGGTAGCGGTCGGCCCACGGACGTTCGGAGCGCGCGCGCGCGCGGCCGAACCCGCGCACGAACTCGCGCCCCTTGAGCGGCCACGTGGCCGCCTGAGCGTCCGGCGCGTACTGGCGGACGTCGGCAAGCGGGAAGTGCAGGGCGACGTGCACTGAGCCCTCTCGTACTAGCGGACTGGATGGTCCCCTTGGAAAACCGCGGGGAAAGCTGCACCAAGGTATGCAAGCTGAAGTGCTGGTGCGCTCAGGCGACGCCGTGATGCCGCTCCAACGCTTGCATACCCGGATGTAACGCACGAACCCCGGACCGGTCCGATGCCGAAAGGATCGACTCACAACCCGCGGGTTGCCTCACTATACGACTTACGGCCACGCTGTCAAGCGCTGCGCGGGCCGCCCCGAGCGCGATGCGCTACTGGAACGACATCACCTGCTCGAAGGGTGCGACGTCGCCCTTCACCGCACGATCGAGACACGCGTTGAGCCGCTCTCTGGCGCCGAGCTTCCGCCAACCCAACGATCTGGCGACGCTGGTGAAGCGCGGATCCGCGGAGAGGTGGTGCATGCGCATCAGCAGTCGGATACCGAGGCTGGCGACGTACCGTAGCCGCGACGTCGCGAACTCGACGTCGACGTGAGCGCCCGCGGGCTCGTGATGCACGATGGCGTTGCGCAGTCCACGAGTGCGGCGCGTGTACAGCGCCTCGAGCTCGTCGTCCACGAGCTCCGGCGCGGTGAGCCGCACGGCGGCAAGGGCACGATCGTACGGGTTGGTCGAGAGCTGCGCCGCGCTCGCGAAGCCATCGAACAGCATCTCGTGAACGGTGAACAGCACGTGGAGCCGAAAGAGCGTCGACACGCCACGCGTGTGGGCAAGGTTGAACGCGTCGAGCAACGCGGAGAACGACTCCATGCCAGGCGCCTCCCCGAGCACCTCGAGACTGCGGTAGATCGGCGCGAGGTCGTCTACCTCGGACTCCTCCAGCGGCCAGGTCATCCCGTCGATCGGCATCGCGAGATACTCGGTGCGATACGGACCCACGGCGCGCTCGCGCATCCCGTCGCTCACGAGGAATCGCGCCGTGTACTGCGGGTCCAGCAGGTGTCCCTGCTTGAAGAGTCGGCACGCCGTCACCAGGCGTGTGCCGTCGCGGCCGAGCGAGTCGAGCGCCGGCATGACCTCCGGCGCGGGGACCGGCCCTTCATACGGATGATAGATGAACACGGGATTCGCATCGTAGTACGAGCTGTGCCAATCCTTGAACACGTAGCCTCGCTCGGCCGTCTCCCACTCCGCCCGGTTGCAGCGAACGAGCATCAGCCCGGCGATGGAGACGGCGTCGAGTTCCATCTGCAGTCCCGCGACCGCGGCGAGCCCGAAGTGCGACGTCCGGAAACGAACGAGATCGTGCGAACGCAGCTGCTGCGAGATCAGCATCTCGGCACCAGCGTGAACTGATGTGCGGGGACGTCGTGCTCACTGCGCAATCTGGTCTGAAGCTCGTCGAACGCCGACGCCGTGGCGGGCGCGCGATCCAGCAGTCGCCAGAGAGGATCCGCGTTCGAGTCGGCCGCGGGATGCTCCATGCGATGGGAGACGAGGCGACAGAGCGCGTGGATCACGACGCGGCCCACGTCCCGCGCATACTGCTCCGGAAGCACGGTGAGATCGTCGATGCTGTCGAGCGGACGACCGTGTACCACGTCGCTTCGCAGGTCGTACGCTGGCCGGAGCCACGCGGCCCACTCCTCGACCTGCGCGTGATCACGTGCGATCATGCACGCCAGCCGGTTCACGAAAGCGTGCTGAAGACCCGACCGGCGATCCGGAAGGAGCAGCGCCTCGCACGCGCCCACGAGCAAGACGAGGCGCATCGGCCAACCTACCCCGATGGCGCCCGACGCGCTCAGTGACTCGAGCGCAAGCGCAAATCCTTCTCCCTGCCAGACTGCCTTCGTTCGCTCGACGAACGCGAGCATCGCTCGCAGCACTCCACCCTCACCGGCGCGCAGAACGATCGACGGCGCTTCGTTCTGCGTGGCGTACTCCTTCTCCGACTCGCCGTAGCGCCGAGGCACACCGTCTCTCTCGATGCGCTCGGCGAGTCCTGGGTACCGGGCGAAAGTCTCGTCCGACCCCGGATCGAAGTAGGTGACCGATCGGAGCGGATCGATCGGCGCCGTGCCCGCGAGCGGGCTGAACGACCGCCTTCAGCCAGAACGCGGGCGGGTTGCGACTGTAGCGGCGCTCGAGCTTGTCGTACACAGCGCTGCGCCGCTGCCCCTCGAGTCGCAACCACTCGGAGAAATCGAGTCGCCGGATCGCCGAGGACCCCAGGTCGCACGTCTCCTCGATCGCCACCGCGGGGAGGCAGGTGTACGTCCGGATGAGGATCGGGTCGGATGGCGGCATGGCGTCGACGGTGGATGTACCCCGAACTTCACGCGCACACAAGGCGCCGCGGCCTCACCGGCAGCGACGCGCTTGCTGGGGATGGCGCTAGGCGCATAACGTTCGTGTTCGCGTGAAGACCGAGTAGACGTGACGGCCCGACCCGGAGGCAACTCCACTGCTCGAGACCATGATGTCCGCCGTGCGCGCGGCCGCGCGCACGAACGTGCTCGCGCACCGTATTCGGTGTGTCGCCGGCGTGCTCCTCGTTGTTGCGACTGCCTCGCGCGCATCGGCCCAGTCGTGCGACGGTCCGCCGCGGGACCTCGAGCACAGCCGAGACCTCTATTGCATCCAGCTCGTGCCCGTGCCTGGCATGGAGCGCGCGTCCGGTCACGTCGAGCTGGGTCATGCGGCAGGTCCGTTCACGGTCAGCGTGACCACCGAAGGCTCGATGCGCTATTCACCGACGATCACGCTCACCGGCCTCCCCGCGCCCGCTTCGCTTGGTCGCGGCGTGGCCTACGTCGTCTGGGCGGCGACGCCGTCGATGGATCAGGTGCGCCGGATCGGCGTCGCGAACGTCGGCCGGACCCCGCTCGACGTCGTCGACTTCGACAAGTTCATCGTGCTCGTCACCGCGGAGGAGTCGCTCGACGTACGCGAGCCGACCGGACCGATCGTGCTGCGCGGCATGTCGCCGAGCACGAGGCTCCAGCCACCCGAGCTCCTACAGTTCACGCTCGGCGCCGTGCGCGACACGTCGTTCACTCGAACTCGATCGTCGATTGCCGACGACCATGTAGCGCACATGGCGGCCGCGTCGGCGGGAGACAGCGCAGCGCGCTGGACGAGCGTCCCGATGCCTCGCGGACTGGCCATGCTGCCCGCGGAGATGGCGCTGAAGCCGGCGGTGGCACCGTACCTTCCGCGCGCCGGCCCGGTCGCCCCGCCGATGGTGCGCCCGCGTCGAGTCGTCCAGCTCGCGGATGGCGACACCCTCCGCCTCACCGCAGGTCTCGTCACGCGAACGATCAAGGGCCGATCGCTCACGATGTTCGCCTTCAACGGCCAGCATCCCGGACCATTGCTGCAGGTGAAGCAGGGCGCCGAGGTGACGGTGATCTTCGCCAACGCGCTCGATCAGCCCTCGACCATCCACTGGCACGGCGTTCGGCTCGACAATCGGTTCGACGGCATCCCGGGCCTCACCCAGGACGCCGTGCCGGCCGGAAGGTCGTTCACCTATCGCGTACGATTCCCCGACGCCGGCATCTACTGGTATCATCCGCACGTCCGCGAGGATGTGCAGCAGGAGCTCGGACTCTACGGCAACATGCTGGTCCGATCGCCGCGTGCGGACTACTTCTCGCCTGCCGATCGCGAGGAGGTGCTCATGCTCGACGACCTGCTCGTCGGTGACGACGGGCTCGTGCCGTTCGGCGCAACCTCGGCGACGCACGCGCTCATGGGGCGCTTCGGCAACGTCTTCCTCGTGAACGGTGAGCCGGGCTACCGGCTGCAAGTTCGTCGCGGAGAGGTGGTGCGCTTCTATCTCACGAACGTCTCGAACACGCGCACGCTCAACCTGTCCTTTCCCGGTGCGCGCATGAAGGTGATCGCCGGCGATCTCGGCAACTTCGAGAAGGAAGTGTGGAGCGAGAGCGTGGTGATCGGACCCGCGGAACGCTACGTCGTGCACGCGCGCTTCGATAAAGCCGGCGACGTGCCCCTGTTGAATCGCGTCCGCGCCATCGATCATCTGTTCGGCCGCTTTCGCGAAGAGACCGACACGCTGGGCGTCGTCACGTCGACGAAGGCCGAGTCCATCGTCACGCGCTCCGGCGGCGCGTTCACAACGCTGCGTACCGACACCGCGGTGACGGCCGAGATCTCGCGCGTGCGCCGGCTCGCCGAGCGAGCACCGAGGCGTTCGCTCGTGATGGGAGTCGAGACGAAGGGACTGCCGTTCATCACGCAGCAGCTGATGCAGCTCGACTCCGTGTACTTCAACCCGGTCGAATGGAGCGGCACGATGCCGAGCATGAATTGGGCCTCCACCGCCGAGCAGGTGCGATGGGTGATCCGAGATCCCTCGACGGGGCGCGAGAACATGGATATCGATTGGCGCTTCCGCCGCGGCGAGATCGTTCGGTTGCGCCTCGTGAACGAACGCCGCTCGTTGCATGCCATGCAGCATCCGATCCACATTCACGGACAGCGATTCCTCGTCCTCGCGGTCAACGGCACGCCGAAGACGAATCTCGCCTGGAAGGACACCGTGCTGCTTCCTGCGGGGGCGACGGCGGATCTGCTGCTCGAGCTGTCCAACCCTGGCAAGTGGATGCTGCACTGTCACATCGCGGAACATCTCTCCGCGGACATGATGATGGGGTTCACGGTCCAATGAGGAGAAACTGATGCGCAGCCACCAGCTGTCACGCGCGTTGCCGACTGTCCTTGCCGCGCTCACGGTCATGAGCGCTTTCTCGCCCCTCGTCTCACGCTGCGCCGCGCAGGCCGCGACGAGCGCGGCGGCGCAAACGCCTGCGCTCACGGGGCCCGCCGCGCGGATGTCTCCCGAGGTGGCGCAGTTCATCTCGGTGCCCGACTCGGTCGTCGCACTCGTTGGCGTGACGATCGTCGATGGAACTGGAAGCGCTCCACGGTCGGGACAGACCGTGATCATCCGCGGCGGACGGATCGCCGAGGTGGGCCCGGCGGCGAGCGTCTCCGTTCCGTCTGGCGCGCGGCGGATGGAGCTGGCGGGGCATACCGTGATGCCCGGAATCGTCGGCATGCACGATCATCTCTTCTACACCGCCGCGGGCGGACGCGCCGCGCAGATGATGTTCACCGGCCCGCGGCTGTATCTCGCCAGCGGCGTCACGACCATCCGCACGACCGGCGGCCGGTCGCCATATGCAGAGATCAACACACGCGCCATGATCGACAGCGGTCGCGTGCCCGGGCCGCGCATCCACCTCACCGCGCCGTATCTCACCGGCGACATCGGCGGCGGCGCGGGGAGCATGGCGCAGGTCGGCTCGCCCGAGGCGGCGCGACGCTTCGTGGGCTATTGGGCGCAGGAAGGTGCGACCTGGATCAAGATCTATACGGACATCCGCCGCGCCGAGCTCGGCGCCGCGATCGACGAGGCGCACAAGCGCGGCATCAAGGTCACCGGCCATCTGTGCTCGGTGACGTTCCAGGAAGCCGTCGACCTCGGAATCGACAACCTCGAGCACGGATTGCTCACGGCGACGGACTTCGACAGCGAGAAGCATCCCGACAAGTGTCCGGGCAACAGCGTCGTGCGCACGGGAAAGGCCAACGCCTCGGTGCCGGCGTGGCAGCCGACGATCAAGAAGATGGTCGATCGCAAGGTCGGGATGACGTCGACGCTTGCGGTGTTCGAGCAGTTCTTCCAGAAGCGTCCCGTGTCCGACGCACGCTCGCTGGAGATGATGTCGCCCGCGGTGCGTGACGCGTACGTGCAGTACCGTGCCGGCGTCGAAGGCGCGAAGGATTATCCGCTCACGGCCGAGATGCTCCGCAATTCCATGGCGTTCGAGAAAGCGTTCGCCGACGCTGGCGGATTGCTCGCCGCGGGCGTGGATCCCACGGGAGTCGGCGGCGCCCTGCCGGGGTTCGGCGACCAGCGCAACTACGAGCTGCTCGTGGAGGCGGGCTTCACTCCCGCACAGACGGTGCAGATCATGACGCTCAACGGCGCGCGCATCCTCGGCGTGTCCGACCGACTCGGCTCCGTCGAGCGCGGGAAGACGGCCGACCTCGTCGTGCTCGCGGGCGATCTCACGACCGATCCCGCGGTGATCCGTCGCGTGACGACGGTGTTCAAGGACGGGATCGGGTATGACTCCCCGAAGATGCTGGCGGCGGTGAAGGGGCGGGTGGGGATCGACTAGGTCGGTACCGAATGAGCCACGTGCGCTGCGACGTCGGGCGACGAACGTTGACCGCGACTACTTCGCGCCCCTCATCTTCTTCCACGTCGCGAGGCACCGCTTCGCTGTCTCGAGCTCGGAGTACCGGCTGCCCTCCTGCTCCATCAGGTAGAACTCGACGCCGCCCGTGGCTTCGACGGCGGCGAGGAGCTGCTTCCATGGCGCCGCGCCTTCGGTGAACAGCACGCGATAGCCCTTCTCCTGCGCCTCGGTGCCTGGTGCCCAGTCCTTGAGGTGTACGCTTCTGATGCGACCCGGATGCGCCTTGATCCACGCGAACGGATCGGCGCCCGCCTCGACGATGGTGCCGACGTCGAGCTGGAGCACGAACTCCTGCGGCGTGTTCGAGGCGATGACGTCCATCACGCGCTGCCCGCCGGCGAGCGGCGTCCACTCGATGCGGTGATTGTGAAAGCCCGCGAGCAGCCCGTGGGGCTTGAGCTGCTCCGATGCCGTGGCCATCTGGCCGCTGACGCGCGTCCAGTCCTCGAGCGTCACCGTGTTCGGCGGTGGTGACGCCATGATCAGATGCCGTGCGCCGAGCACCTGATTGAGCTCGATCGCCTTGGTCATCGTTTCGCCGGGCATCAGCGCGGCGGCGGAGTTGTGCGTCGAGTAGCAGCGCATCCCGAGATCGTCGAGCTGCGTGCGCACGTCCTTGGCGTACGGGATCGTCCACTGGAGATACGGCGCGTAGAACTCGACCACCTGATAGCCCATCTTCGCGACGGCGCTCAGCGTTCCCGGTAGATCGCGCGCCAGCTCCTTGCGCACGGAGTAGAGCTCGAGCCCGATGGGGTATGCCTTCGGTGCGCGAGACGCGGCGCCGAGCGCGCCCGCTGCGTGCAGCGTCGAGACGAGCGGAGTGCCCGAGAGCGGTCCCGCGGCGAGCGTGACAGCGCCGATGCTGGCCGACGCGCAGAACGCGCGGCGCGAGAGGCTTGGATTGCGATCGTCGTGCGGCACGGAGGGAGTCTCGTTGCAGAGGGAGGAACACGCACGCGGGCAGCGCCGCGCCAGAGTGGGGAATTCTGCTCGCGTCACCACGTGCGCGCAACGTCCGGATCAGGCCGTATGGCGATGGAATACTCTCGCGTGTCGTGCCGTCCACGCACTCGAAAGGGTCCGATCGTTCCGCTCCGCGTGACGAGGCGAAGGCCCCGTGTGCCACTCCACAGGAGGTTCTCGATGCGAACGTCGCCCGCCGCCGTCCTGGTCACCATCGCCGTCTTCACGACGAGCTGTGGAGACCCCGTCGTTCCGCTCACGCCGCCGACCGCCGCATCGAGAGCCGAGCACTCCATCGGCGCCGCAGTCGGTCCCAGCCCGGTGGGATCACCGATCGCCATCGGCGTGCAGCAGGTCGAGACCGGCTTCGTGTCTCCAGTGCTGCTCGTCCAGGCACCAGGCAAGGACGGGCATCGCTTCGTCATCGATCAGATCGGCAAGCTCTGGGAGCTGAACCCGGCCGGACAGCGCATGCCCGAGCCATTCCTCGACATCACGTCCAAGCTCGTCACGCTCAGCGTGAACGGCGATGAG
The DNA here is from genome assembly GCA_039920785.1 of Gemmatimonadaceae bacterium. Lineage (GTDB taxonomy): Bacteria > Gemmatimonadota > Gemmatimonadetes > Gemmatimonadales > Gemmatimonadaceae > AG11. Next base: position 6,599 of record JBDSDB010000265.1, on the reverse strand, counting down.
CGGGGCCTCCTCGGGCTCGCGTTCCATCCGGAGTTCGTCAGAAACGGGCGCTTCTTCGTGTTCTATACCGCGCCGCCGTTGCCGACCGCGCCGGCCGGCTACAACAATACGACGACCATCGCGGAATACGTGGCGCACGGCGGCGGTGAGCAGCTTCGCGGCGACGTCGCCTCGGAGAAAATTCTCCTGCAGGTCGACCACCCGCAGGCAAACCACAACGGCGGCACCATCGCCTTCGGTCCCGACGGCTATCTCTACATCTCCATCGGCGATGGCGGCGGCCGCGACGACGAGGCGGTCGGACACGTGCCGGACTGGTACGAGTTCAATGCCGGCGGCAACGGCCAGGACATCGAGGCCAATCTGCTCGGTAACATCCTGCGCATCGACGTGAACCACGGCCCCAAGTACGGCATCCCGCTGGACAATCCATTCGTCGGGCAGCCGGGACTGGACGAGATCTGGGCGTACGGATTCCGCAATCCGTATCGCTTCTCGTTCGACATGGGCGGCAGCCGCGCACTCATCGTCGGCGACGCAGGGCAGGAGCTGTGGGAGGAGGCGAGTGTCGTCGAACGCCGCGGCAACTACGGGTGGAACGTGAAGGAAGGCACGCACTGCTTCGACGCGGCGATCCCCACGGTTTCGCCCGAGTCGTGCCCGAGCGTCGATCCGACCACCGGAGAGGCGCTACGCGATCCGGTGATCGAGTTCGCCAACGTCAAGCAGCCTGGCGGTCTCGGGAACACCATCATCGGTGGCAACGTGTATCGCGCTCACGGGGTGTCGGGGCTGGTGGGGAGCTACATCTTCGGCTCCGCCGTCGCGACGACTCCCGCTCTTGGAGGCCGGCTGTTCGCGTCGCTGCCGCAGTCGGGCGGCCTGTGGCCCATTCAGGAGCTGCTGATCAACGGCGCCGACCGACTCGGCTACATCATCAAGGGATTCGGCCAGGATAAGTCGGGCGACGTGTACGTCATGGCCACCAAGAACATCGGGCCGACCGGAACGACCGGCACGGTGTTCAAGATCGTGGGTCCGGATGCGCCTTCGCACGGGAGCGCGAAGTGAGCGAGTGAGAGGCTGAGCGACGGCCGGCGGCTCTCGTCGGCTTTCGTCAGCTCGCGGAGCACAGTGTGGTGCAGGGGAGGGTCCGGTTCGCCGGACCCTCCGACACGTCGGGGCGCAGCGCCCTAATTTCGCTGCAACGAAAAGGTGAATGGCTCCTGTACGACCTGCTTGACGGCGCGGCCCGCGATGCGCGCCGGCTCGAACCGCATCTTCGGCAGCGCAGATGCAACCGCTCTCGTGAATGCGGCGTCCGAGGTCTTCAGCACCTTCAGGGTGGAGGCCTGCGGCACACCCTGCTCGTCGATCACGAACTGGGCGAGCACCTCGCCCTCACGATTCGCCGTGCGCATGTCGTCAGGGTATCTGAGCTTCCCCGTGCCCGGGATCTGCCGCGCCGCATACTCCACCTGGAACTCGAAGTACGGCCCAGGCACAGTCGCCGGTTGTGCCGCTGCTCGCGACTCCGCCGTGGGGCGCGTCTGTGCGAGCGGTCCATTGGGAGCCCCTTCGGAGCATGCCGCGACGACGGCGACCACGAGGAGCGCGCCAGCGGCGACGAGGCGAAGCGGCGACGGGCGGGAGAGACGCGTGCGCATGGCGGTGATCCTCCGTTCGAGATGTGTGGGTGGAGCGGCGAGCATGGGCGCGAGATGAATCGCGCCGCGGCGCTGCGCGATGAGGACGAGGAGCTGGCCATAGCGATCCACCTCGGCGCCGCCCGCGAGCACTCGTGCATCGCAATCGATCTCCAGCGCGAGGTGCAGCCGACGAGCGAGGAACCAGAGCGCGGCGTTCCAGGGGAAGAGGACGACGGCGACGGCGGCGCAGAGCAGGAGCCATGGATCGCGAGCTGCACAGTGCTCGCGCTCGTGACGCAGCACGAGCCGACGGAGTGGCTCGTCGAGCTCCAGAATCGAGCGCGGAACGATCACCGCAGGACGTCGCAATCCGATCGTCGCGGGGCCGATGCCCTCGGTGAGGAGCACCGGCACGCCGTCGAGCAGCCGAGGCTCGGACCGCGCACGAAGTCGGCGAAGGGCGACGACCGCCCGGACGAGTCGCGCGATCAGGAGCAGGCTCGCCAACGCCCAGAGCGCGAGCAGCACTGGGCCAGCGACGTCCATCGCGCCTCGACTGGACTCACCGAGGAACGTCGCACCCTCTGGAACAACCTGCAGCGCCGGAAGCATTTGTGCGGCGTCGCGAAGCTGCGGACTGACGAGCGTCGCGAGGAACAGTAGGGCAGGCCACAGTGCGGCCGCCGCCAGCGCTGCGCTCCACACCCAGCGAATCGGCCGGCCAGCGGCGCTCGCGAGCGGCTCGGCTGCCGCAGCGGCCACGGCGAGGCATGCGGTGAACAGCAGCGTCGCCAGCATCCATGAGACGATCATGCGTCCCCTCGCTTCTTGGAGTCCTGTGCGGAGAGCTGTCTGGCCAGCCGGCGCAGCTCGGCGGCGGACAGATCGTGGTCGTCGACGAGGTGTGACAGCAGCGCCTCCGGCGAGCCGAGGAACAGCGTGTCGATCAGACGGCGAAGCGCGCGGCTTCGAGCCGCGCGTTGCTTCACACGCGGGAAGTAGCGATGGGCGCGGCCCTCGTCCTCGCGTCGGAGCACGCCCTTGGCCTCGAGGTTTCGCAAGATCGTGAGGACGGTGGTGTAGGCGAGCGGCACGCCCAGTCCATCCTTCACCTCGGTCACCGTCCCCGAGCCATTGGCCCAGAGCCAGGTCATGACATCGAGCTCTCGCTCGCCCAGCGACGCGACGTCCATCGACCCTCCGGCGGTCCGTGAAGTACTATGCGCATAGTAGGCTAAGCCATCCGGCGTCCCGTGTCAACTATGCAGATAGTAGCCTAGCCCTCGGGGCCAGCCGATCTCAGCGCGTGCCGGTCCTCTTTTCCAGCTCGGCGATCTCGCGCGACTCGGTCTCACGCACCCGCCGCATCATGCGCGTGAACGTCGCGTGCTGAAGCCTCGGCGCGTACTCGTCGATCATCGCGATCGCCTCGCGGTGGCGGGCGATCACGGTGCCGCGGAAGCGTCGATCCAGCTCGACGCCCGTCGTCGCGAGCACGCTGTCGTTCGTCGCCTGATGCGTCGGCAACAGCGTCGGCGTGTGGTGCTCCCTGAGGGCGCGCTCGAGGATCGTCCCCATGCTGTCCATCTCCGCCCCCTGCGACGTCGCGAGCCTGCGCGCCTCGCTCCGCACGTCGGGCGACGCGTCCTTCCGGTCGGCGATGGCGCGCTCGAGGACGATCAGTCCGTGGTGATGGTCGACCATCCGCCGGAGTAGATCCAGATCCGGGAGGCCGGTCGTATCAGCGCTCGGACTGGCACGCGCGCCCGTGTCGCGAGTGAGGGCACGCATCGCGGCCGCGCGTGCCGCGGAGTCGGCGCTCGACCCATCGCCCGTCGCGCGGGTGCAGGCAGTCGAGGCGCCGAGTACGGTGAGGGCGATGGTGATGAGAGGAATCGCGACGAGTGTGGTGCGCATGAAGCGTCCGCGGGAAGAATGGTGCGCTCCCGACTGGCGGTGAGCTCACTGCAATCTTCCCGCTGCCGCTCCACCACGCCACCCCGCACTACTTGATGTCCGCCGACCGATTTGTGCAGCTCCCGCCGGTGCTTTGCGGATTGTTCGACTCCTCCTGCGGGATCGGAAGGTTGACGTCCGCGCCGTAGTTCGTTCCCTGCTTGTCCGGATTGTTCAGCTGATACGGACCGGTGGGCCACACGGACTCCGTCGGCCGACCGTACTGATATGTGAGCCGGCGCAGGTCGCCCACGCGATGACCGGTGAGGAACAGCGTCAGCGCGCGCTCGGCGAACAGCAGGTTCTGTTGACCGGCCGCCGTAGCCGGAATGTCCGTCAGTTTGAGCGCGGGCGGGTTCGCCCGATCGGGCGACTTGGGGTCCGGGTCGGCGGGGTACGTGGGCGCGCTCTGGCGGGCGGCATTCAGCTTGACGAGGAAGGTGGCGAGATTTCCCGCGCGCATCGCCGCCTCGGCCTCGATGAGCCGCGCCTCGGCGCCGATGGTCAACGGCGTTGGCGACTTGAAGTTCGAGTACTTCGACGTGAACCAGAGCTTCGTGCTCCCGTCGAACCCCTGGTTGTACTGCGACCCGAATGCCGAACCGGCGAGGAAGACCGAGGCGCGCGGGTCATCGAGTGTCACGAAGGGCAGGCCGTTGGTGCCTTCCTTGTCACCGATCGTGAACCGGCGCTCGAGGTAGTTGTAGTGGTAGAACGCGTTGTACTGCCGGCCCGTCGTCTCGCTGTGCTGGATGTCGTACCGGTAGTCGGACGGCACGGCGGCCACAGTCGCGGCGGCTCCGGCGACATTCCCGAGGTCGAGCTGTGCGCGACCCTTTCCGATGCGCGCCAGGTTGAGGGCCGCTGCTCCGTTCGCGCCGGCAGCCGTGGCGATGGTGATCGCGGAATCGAACTTGGCGATTGCCGTGGTGAGGAGCTGCGTGCCCGACTGCGGAGCACTGTACTCGAAGCTGCCGTCGTCCTTCACGCGACTCGTCGGCACTCCGTTGCAGTAGTCCTCGGCGAACATGACGTACATGAACGCGGCGAGCGCCTGCGTCTCGGCGCGCTGCGGGTTCGTCGGATCGAACTCGCGGAATCGGCCCGCCACGAGGTCCGCGGTGGCGCGGGCCCGCTGTGCCACCTGGAAGATCTGCAGGGCGGTCGTGTTGATGTTCGTCGTGGCGCGACGGTCCATCTCGATGCGCGAGGTGAAGGTCTCCGCATTGAGCAGCTCGTCGCTCAGGAGCCCGGTGATCTGCGCGAGGCCTTCGTTCTGGTCCAGCAGCGGCGCACCACCGCCGTACCCACCGCCATACGCGAGTTGAAAGTCGCCGAGCGCAGCGGCATAAGCGCTCGGGAGCGCCGATCTGCTGGCGATGTCCTTGGGCAGCACCACGTCCGGCGTCGGGGAGGTGAGCAGCTTGTCCTGGTCGCACGCCACGAGGAGCGCAGTGCCCAGCAAGGCGGCGGTCACGATGGCGCGTGGTCCGGCGCGGCGAAGAAGGCGACGCATGTGAGTTGGATTCTTCATGAGTGAATGCCGGCTCAGAAGCTGAGCGCGAGTCGCGCCGTGAAGTAGCGAACCTGCGGCGCAGTGAGGAAATCGGCGGTGGCGAAGTTCGACTGTGCGGCGGCGTTGACCTCGGGATCGAGCCCGCTGTACCTGGTCCACGTGTGAAGATTGCGGCCGGCAAAGGTCAGGACGGCCGAGCCGGCGCCCGCTCGCGCCGCAATTCTCTTCGGCAGCGTGAGCGAGAGCGACACCTCCCGCAGCTTGGTGAAGGACGCATCCTCGACGAAGCCTCCCAGCAGGCCATAGCTCGCGGCCTGCGCCGCGGCCTGGGTCTGGAGATTGCTGGCGTCGGGGAGCTGCACCGCCGATCCGTTGGCGAACAGCGCGTTGCGATACACGCCGGTGAGGTTGAACAGTGCCTGACCGCTTCGACGATCGAGCGTCGCGGTGAGGCGCGCGAAGCCGACCGTCAGCGTCGGAGACACACTGATCTCGGACCGCGGGAAGGGAGTGCCGAGGTAGATCGGTTCATCGGACGCGGTGAACTCGCAGCTCGCCGAGCCGGGACCGTCGCGGCACCCGATCAGGTTGTCGCCATTCGCGTCGGCATAGGAGATCGCCTTCGCGTAGTAGGCGCCGAGCGGGAGGCCGGTCTTGAAGATCTGCATGGCGTCGAAGCCGCCCGTGAACTCAGGGATGGCCGCGCCGTTCTCGTCGGCGCCGAGATCCTCGAGATTGTTCCTCGTCCACGACCCGTTGACGTTGAGGTCGAACTGCACGAGTCGCCCGTCGAACAGCGTTGCGCGTACCATCGCCTCCTCGCCGGTATTCCTCACTCGTCCCACGTTGATGAACCGGTTGGGGCTCGTGCCCAGCGAGGGCGCATTGTTGACGTTGACCAGCGCGTCCTTCGTGGCCTTGTTGTAGTGCGTGAGCTCGATGTTGAGTCGGTTGCGCAGCAGGCCGATGTCGAGCCCGAGCTCGCGCTCCGTGGACTTCTCGGGGCGAAGGCTGTTGTTTCCCGCGCCGCCGATGGTAAACGCGGGCACGTCCTGGCCGCGGACGATCGCGGTGACGGGTAGGTAGTATTGCTCCGCGGCGAGATACCCGGGATTCTGCCCCGACGAACCGATCGCGGTGCGCAGGCGCAGCGACGAGAGCGCGTCGAGCTTCGGGAAGAAGCTCTCCTCGCTCACCACCCACGATGCGCTGAGTGACGGATAGACCACCCGCGCGAAGTTGGCGCCGAACGCGCTGTTCTTGTCGGTGCGGATGCCGCCGGTGAGGAACACGCGGTCGCGCCAGGCGATCTGCTCGCGCCCGAGGAACCCGAGGGTGCGAATGTCGTTCGTCAGCTCGGCCACGGCAAAGCGGGCAGCGGTGCCGGCGAGCGACGAGCTGCCGGCGAGTAGTTTGGCGCCGTAGGCGTCGGTGCGGTGGAACCCCACATCGGTGTACTGCGAGCCGAGCGTGGTGGT
>JBDSDB010000264.1:0-21728 GCA_039920785.1 Gemmatimonadaceae bacterium | reverse complement strand
GAAGGAAGGACTCGGCATCCCCGAGCTCCTCGAGGCGATCGTACGCCGCGTTCCGGCGCCCGTCGGCGATGCTGATGCCCCGCTGCGCGCGCTCATCTACGACTCGTATTACGACCGGTACAGAGGCGCAGTGCCGAGCGTGCGCGTGATCGACGGGACGCTCAAGCCCGGGATGCACATCCGCTTCGCGGCCGGCTCGGGGCTCTCGTACGAGGTCGCGCAGGTCGGCTACAATCAGCTGCGCCAGGTCGAGACCGAATCGCTCGGACCGGGCGAGGTCGGCTTCGTGGTGGCGAACGTGCGCACGGTGAAGGAGACGCGCGCCGGCGACACCGTCGTCGACGCGTCGAAGCCCGACGTCGAGCCGCTTCCCGGCTATAAGGACGTCCATTCCATGGTATTCTCGGGTTTATACCCCACGGATACGACGCAGTACGAGGGACTCCGCGACGCGCTCGAGAAGCTCCAGCTCAACGATGCCTCGCTGAACTACGAGCCCGAGACGTCGACCGCGCTCGGCTTCGGCTTCCGCTGCGGCTTCCTCGGGCTGCTGCACATGGAGATCGTGCAGGAGCGCCTCGAGCGCGAATTCGATCTCGATCTCGTCACGACGGTGCCGAGCGTGGAGTATCACGTCTGGCGCACGGACGGCACGATGGAGCTGCTCGAAAGTCCCGCAAAGCTCCCCGACGCCGGCACGATCTCGAAGATCGAGGAGCCATTCGTGAAGGCGCGCATCATGGCGCCGTCCGAATACATCGGGCCGATCATGACGCTCGCCACCGAGCGCCGCGGCGTGTACAAGAACATGACGTACCTGGATCAGCAGCGCGTCGAGTTCGACTGGGAGTTTCCGCTGGGCGAGATCATCCTCGATTTCTTCGACCGGCTCAAGTCGATCAGCCGCGGCTACGCGTCGCTCGACTACGAGATGCTCGAGTATCGGGCGAGCGACCTCGTGCGCCTCGACATGCTCATCAACGGCGATCCGATCGACGCGTTCAGCGTGATCTGCCACACCGACAAGGCGTACGACTGGGGGCGCAAGATCGCCGACAAGCTGAAGGAGCTCATCCCGCGCCAGCTGTTCGAGGTGATCATCCAGGCAGCCATCGGCACGAAGGTCATCGCACGAACGACCGTGAAGGCAGTGCGCAAGGACGTGCTGGCGAAGTGCTACGGCGGTGACATCAGCCGGAAGCGCAAGCTCCTGGAGAAGCAGAAGGAAGGAAAGAAGCGCATGAAGCAGGTGGGGTCGGTAGAGATCCCGCAGGAAGCGTTTCTGGCGGTCCTTCAGGTCGACTAGGAGCGGGGATCATGACGTCCTCGCTCGTGATCCAGACATCGTTCCTCGGCGATACCATCCTCACCACGCCGCTCCTGTCGCAGCTCGCAAACCGGGGGCCGGTGGACGTGGTGACGACGGCGGCCGCAGCGCCGGTGCTCGCCGGGCATCCCGCGGTACGCGCCGTGATCACGTACGACAAGCGCGGTGCGGACTCCGGATTGATCGGATTTCTGCGCCTGACGCGGCGACTTCGCGAAGCGCGCTACGACGCGGCATATCTCGCGCAGGGATCGCTGCGGAGCGCGCTGCTCGCTTTTGCCGCGCGCGTGCCGACCCGGATCGGCTTCGTCACATCCGCCGGCAGCGCACTGTACACCACGAAGGTCGTATTCCGCGACGATCTCCATCATGCGGCGCGACTGGTGCAGCTTTCGCGGCCGAACGGGCGCGAGCCGAGCGACGACGAGACGCGGCCGTCGCTGGCGCCGGGCGAGGGCGAGCGCGCGATCGTGACCGCCCTGCTCCGTGAGAGCGGCGTCGCCGATGGCGAGCGGCTGATCGCGCTTGCGCCGGGAAGCGTGTGGGCGACCAAACGCTGGCCGTACTACGCGGAGGTGGCGACGCTCCTCGCCGCAGTCGGGCGCATCGTCATCGTCGGAGGTTCGGCCGACAGCTCCCTGGCAACCGAGATTCGCGCCGTCGTACCGAACGCGATCGACGCGACGAGGACCCTCACACTGCTCGCCTCCGCTGCGCTCATCGATCGCTGCGCCGTGATCGTGACGAACGACTCCGCCCCGCTGCATCTTGCATCGGCGATGGGTACGCCGACGGTGGCCCTCTTCGGACCAACGGTGCCGGACTTCGGGTTTGGCCCGCTCGCGCCGGCCAAGGAAATCGTCGGACACCAATCGCTCGCCTGTCGTCCCTGCGACCGTCACGGGCCGCGCCGCTGTCCACTGAAGCACTTCCGCTGCATGCGCGAGCTCACGCCGGAGCTCGTCGCCGAGCGGGCTCGCGCCATCCTCCTCACCCGAGACGCACTCGCATGACAGCCTCCAAGCGCCAGCAGTACATCATCGGTGTGGATCTGGGCGGGACCAACATCGTGGCCGGAGCGCTGACCAGCGACGGCTCGAAGCACCTCGCCATGCGCTCGATCCCGACCAACTCCTCCGTCGGCGACGAGGGAGTGGCCGAGCGCATCGTGGGCCTGGTGGAGGGAGTGTTCCTGGACGCGATCAGCGAGACCGGCGCGACGCGGAGCGACTTCATCGGCATCGGCGTGGGCGCCCCGGGCCCATTGGATCGCGAGCGCGGCATCGTGCTTGTGGCGCCCAACCTGGGTTGGAAGGACTTCCCCCTTCGCGATCGGATTCAGGATCGGCTGCACCTGCCGACGACGCTCGACAACGACGCGAACTGCGCCACGTTCGGGGAATGGTGGCAGGGCGCGGCGCGCGGCGGCCGCAACGTGATCGGGCTGACGATCGGCACCGGAATCGGCGGCGGGTTGATCCTCGACGGTGCGTTGTTCCACGGCTCGTCCGACATGGCAGGGGAGATCGGCCACACGACGATCGACCTGAATGGGCGGCACTGCAAGTGCGGCAACTACGGATGTCTCGAGGCGTATGCGAGCGGGCCGGCGATCGCGACGCGCGCGCGCGAAGTGCTGGTGCGCGAGGAAGGCATCTCGATGATGCCGGGGATGGTGAAGGGGAAGCTCGAGTCGATCACGGCGCAGACCGTGTACGACGCGGCCAAGGCAGGCGATCAGGTGGCGAACGAGATCGTCCGCGACACGGCGCGGTATCTCGGCGCAGGGATCGCGAATCTGCTCAACACCTTCAACCCCGACATCGTCGTCGTGGCCGGCGGGGTGACGGCGGCGGGCGACGCGCTGTTCGTGCCGCTGCGCGCGGAGGTGCGCCGTCGCGCGTTCATGCCGGCGGTCGAGGCCGTGCGCATCGTGCCGGGCACGCTGCCCGGCTCGGCGGGAGTGGTCGGTGCCGTGGCGAGCTTCAAACAGCAGCACATGGGCAGCGTGTGAGCGAAGCGGCAGGCGCGACGTCGGGAGCACCGCTCGACAGCGCGACGTCGCGCACGCGGCGCATCGGGGTGATCGGGAGCCTCGTGTGGGACGTGATCCATGGCCGCGACGCGCGCAGCGTTCGCGTGGAAGAGTGGGGCGGCATCACGTACACACTCAGCGGTCTCGATGCCGCACTGCCGGTCGAGTGGGAGATCGTGCCGATCATGATGGTCGGGTCGGATCTGGCGATGCGCGCGCGCGAGTTTCTGCGCACGCTCAGGCGCATCGCGCCCGGCGCATCGCTCGTCGAGGTGCCGTATCCCGCGCCGCGCGTGGAGCTCCGGTACCATGCCGACGGGCGTCACACCGAGCATCTCACGGGGGGACTGCCGGCGTGGAGTTGGCTCGCGCTCAAGCCGCTGCTCGACGAGGCGAGACTCGATGCGCTGCTCATCAACTTCCTGAGCGGGTGGGAGCTGGACCTGGAGACCGCGCGACTGATCCGGCAGCATCTCGGGTGTCCGATCTATTGCGATCTCCACATGATGGCCACGGCCGTGCAGGCCGACGGACTTCGCACGCCGCGCGCGATCCCGAACATCGCGGAATGGTGCCGCTGCTTCGACTTCGTACAGATGAACGAAGAGGAGCTCGCGATGGTGGCGCCCGATCCGCTGAGTCTGGCCGCGACGGCGATTGCCGCGGGGGTATCGTGTCTGTTCGTCACACTGGGACAGCGGGGCGCGGTGTACGTCGCCGCACCCGGATTCGACACGATATGTGATCTTCCTCCCCGTAGCGGACTGTCCACCGCACCGCGCGGAGGCACCGGGGCGTCCGGGGCGGTCCGGACCGCCCTGATGCCGGCGGAGCCCGTGGACGCAAACGGCGATCCCACGGGATGTGGTGATATCTGGGGCGCAACCTATTTCTCTCGGCTGGTCGCCGGTGATAAGTTAGCGGACGCGATGTCAGCGGCCGGTCGTGCCGCTGCCCGGAATCTCGGGCATCGGGGCGTCACCGGACTCGCGGCCCACCTGCGCGGAGAGCTCATCCTCACGTGACCAGCGTCATCACCGTGCCACCGTCGCTGGACGACCATACGTTCGAGCAGGTGGTGGAACAGCTTGCGTCCGTGCCCGCCGATGCGAAGCTGCTCGTCGACGCACGCCACACGCGCTGGGCCTCGCCCTTTGGACTGACGGCGTTGCTCACGCTCGGTCAGACGCGCCTGGAGCGTCCGAACTTCACGGCGCCCGACAACGAGGAAACCTCGTCGTACTGGGCGCGCACCGGTTTCTTCCGCCACGCTGATGAGCTGTACGATCTGCATGGCTCCGTCCCGAAGGCGCGGGGCGGCGAGTCGAGCGTGCTGCTGGAGATCACGGCGGTGACCAAGAGCGAGGATGTGCACGACGTGGTCGGGCGCATCCAGCAGAAGGCGCAGCAGATTCTCTCGAAGGAGCTCAACATCGACGCGAAGGCGACGGTGGGGTTCGCGATGACGCTGTCCGAGGTGTGCCAGAACATCGTGGAGCACGCCGGCCGTGGAGGATACGTGGCAGTGCAGACGTACACGTGGCGCAAGCGGCTAGGGCGGCGCGTGGTCGTCATCGCGGTGTGCGATGCAGGGTGTGGTTTCCGCGAATCGCTTGAAAGCGCTCCTGGCAGGGTGCGCTCGGATCGGTGGGACGACGGCGAAGCGCTCGAGGAGGCCGTCGTGCGGGGGGTGAGCCGGTTCCGTGACCCCGGCCGTGGCCAGGGGCTTGCTGGCGTGCGACGTTACGTGGGCCGCTGGGACGGCAAGGTGAGCGTCCGCAGCGGTACGGCGAGGATCGCCATCGTTCCGAACTGGGACGACGACATTCCGCTGCTGGAGAAGCTGGCCCCATTTCCGGGGTCACAGGTTCAAGTCACGATACCCGAGCGGGTCTCCGGGGGCCCGCGATAATGATGCACATCGATCTGAGCTCCATGCTGCGACAGACGTTGTCGTGCGAGCTCTATTCCAATCTGGTCACGCGGCCTACCGGCGCCGCGGTGCGTTCCCAGATCGAAGCACTTCTCGCCGATGCGCGCGAGCGCTCGTTGACGGTGATCGACTTCTCGCACGTCGGGATGATCGATTTCTCCTGCGCCGACGAGGTGGTGGCCAAGCTGCTGCTGCGGTACGCGGCGGTCGAGCGCGTCGACCGCGAGGCGTACTTCCTGTTCCGCGGCGTGACGGACGATCATTGGGACGCGATCGAGACGGTGTTGGAGCGTCACGGTCTCGCCCTGGTGCTCGAGACGGCGGACGGCGCGCGCGTCGTCGGCATGATGGACGACGGCGAGCGCGCGGCGTGGGAGAAGGTGTACGAGATGGGCCGCACCGACCCGGCCGACCTGGCCAGTGCGCTGGGCGGAGACGAGAGCGATGCGCTCGCCCTGCTCGACAGCCTGCATCGCCGCCGGTTGGTGATGCGCACGGACGACGACGGGTACGTCGCCGTCGGGGGTGTCGAGGTCCGGCATGACTGAGGATGCGCGCAACCGGCCGCTCCGCGTGTCCCGATTCTTCGGGACGAAGGCGTCGGATGCGGAGCGCGGTCCGCTGGTGCGGCTGCATCCCGACGACGCCCGCGCGCGACTGTTGGCGGACGGTGAGCTGGCCTGGGTGCACGGACCGCGACGGCAGGAGTTGGCGACGGTTGCGGTGGATGAGACGGTGAAGCGCGGCGACGTGATCCTGCGCGACATCGCCGGCGCGTCGCCATCGGAGATCGTCCGGGTGGTCAAGCCCGATCTGGACTCGCACACGCGCCGTGGGCACTTCGCCTGACTAGGCGCCATTCCTCCCCGGTTGTGTCACCCTCGCGACGCCCCCGCGCTCTCGCGCTTCCGACGCTTGCCGTCCATGCCGGCGAGCCCCCGCACGACGCCGACAGTCCGGTCGTCACGCCGCTCCAGCAGAGCGTGAACTTCGTCCAGCAAGTCGGCACGGCGGAAGGGCTGCGCTATCCACGCTACGGCAACGCGCCCAACGCCGAAGTGGTGCAGACCAAGCTCGCCGCCCTCGAGCGCGCGGAAGCCGCAGTGGTGCTCTCGAGCGGCATGGGCGCGACGGCCTGCGCGCTGATCGCGCTGCTCCGGCCCGGTGATCATTTGCTGGCGTGTCGTGACATCTATGGGGGCACACTCCGGCTCCTCATGGAAGAGTTCACCTCGCTGGGGATCAACGTGACGCTCGTGGATCCGTACGAGCCGCGCGGCTGGCGCAAGCGGATGCGGAAGGAGACGCGCGCGGTGTTCATCGAGTCGCCGGTGAACCCGACCTGCCGCGTGCTCGATCTCAAGCCGATCAGCTATCTCACACAGGAGAGCGGCCTCGCGCTCGTGGTGGACTCGACCTTCGCGAGCCCGATCAACTTCCGGCCGCTGGAGCACGGCGCCGACGTCGTCATCCACTCGGCCACGAAGTATCTCAACGGCCATCACGACGTGATGGGCGGCGCGGTCCTCGGCACCGCGTCGTACGTGGAAGAGGTGCGGCAGAAGATGATCATCTGGGGCCAGGCTCCCGATCCCTTCGCGTGCTGGCTCCTCGAACGCGGACTCAAGACGCTGGACGTGCGAATCCAGCGCCAGAATGAGAACGCGATGCGCATCGCCGTCTGGTGCGAAGACCGGAAGGAGGTGCGCGCGGTGCACTATCCGGGGCTCGCCTCGCACGTGGACCACGAGATTGCCGCGGCGCAGATGGACGGCTTCGGGGGCATGCTGGCGCTGGAACTGGTGGGGGGCGGTAAGGCAGCGGACCGGTTCGTGCGGAAGCTCCGTCTCATCAGGCATGCGCCGAGCCTCGGCGGCGTGGACTCGCTGATCAGTGAGCCGCGTTTCACCTCGCACGCGCACCTCACGGCCGAGGCGCGCGCGAAGAGCGGCATTCCCGACGGCTTCCTCCGGCTCAGCGTCGGCATCGAGGACGCCGACGATCTGATCGCCGACATCGAGCATGCGCTTCGCTGATGCCTGACCCGATCATCCTCACCCACCCGCGCGACGAGGCGGAGCGCCGCCGAGTCGAGCGGCGGCACAACGCGAGCATCGGAGAGATGACCCTGCCGGAGCTGCGGCGGATCATCATCACGAGCATCCTGGGCGCGGTGGTGCTGGTGCTGTTCCTCTGGATGGTCCGCACAGTGGTCATCGCGGCCATCGTGGGCCTCATCATCGGGTTCTACATCCGGCCTTTGTACCTGTGGATCCTCGCCCGGACGCAGCGGTCCACGCTCTCGGCGATCCTCACGTTGCTCGGCGTCATCCTGCCGATCCTGGTCGTGCTGGCGTACAGCTACAACGAACTGGCGAGCGTCGGGGCCTACGTCGCGACGCATCAGGAGGAGATCGCGACCAAGGTGAACGCGGCCGTCCGGCGCCTGCCCTTCCTCTCGAGCTCCAACATCTCCGACACCGCCGGCCGGATGGTGATCGATGCGACCGCGTACGGGACGCGCCTGCCGCTGCTGCTGCGGTCCGCGCTCGCGGGCTTCTCCATCTCGGCGACGATCTTCATGTTCACCGCGTTCTACATCCTGATCGAGCAGGAGCACATCGGGGGCTATCTGTCGAGCAAGGTGCCGCCGCGGTACGGTGAGCTGCGACGCGCCCTCGAGAAGAACGTGAGCGGCGTGTTGTATGGCGCGATCTACTCGACACTCCTGACCCAGACGCTCAAGAGCCTGATCATCCTCGGGATGAACCTGCTGTTCGGCGTTCCGCTCGCCGGTGCGCTCGCGGTGGTGAGCTTCATCATCGGCTTCTTCCCGATCGTCGGGTCGTGGAGCGTCTACATCCCGGTGGCGATCTGGCTGGCGATCTTTCGCGACGCGAACGCCCAAGCGATCGCGATGATCGTGATCGGCACGCTGGTCAACACGGTGTTCATCTCCACATATCTCCGCCCGAAGATCGCCGCCGACCGCTCGCGGGTGCTCAACTTCTACTGGATGTTCGTCGCGTTGATCACGGGAGTGTACACGTTCGGCCTGGCGGGCATCCTGCTCGGTCCCATCCTGATCGGACTGCTCAAGGCCATCATCGACACGGTCACGTCGACATCGAGCTGGCAGCTCATCGAACTCGAGGACGAGGACCTCGGCGAGACCGTCATCTCCTCATGATTCGATTCACGCGCGTCACGAAGAGCTATCCGAAGACCGGGACCGCCGTTCAGGACGTGAACCTCAGTGTCGGGAAGGGAGAGTTCATCTTCATGACGGGGCCGAGCGGCGCCGGCAAGACGACGCTGCTCAAGATGGTGTACATGGAGGAACGCCCCACGTCGGGCGAGGTGCGGGTGAGCGGCACGAGCTCGGTGACGGCGACGCCTCGCGACGTGGCGAAACTGCGTCGCAAGCTCGGCATCGTGTTCCAGGATTTCCGGCTGCTCGAGGACCGCACCGTGGAGCAGAACGTCAGCTTCGCGCTCGAGGTGATCGGCGCACCGACGGCGGTGATCGGCGGCAAGGTTGCGCGCGTGCTCACGCAGGTGGGCCTCGCGGCGAAGGGGCGCGCCCTGCCCCGCGAGCTGTCGGGCGGCGAGCAACAGCGCGTGGCGATCGCGCGCGCCCTGGTGAACGACCCCTTCGCCCTCATCGCCGACGAGCCCACCGGAAACCTCGACGACCGAGCGACCCGCGGCATCTTCCAGCTGCTTCGAGAAATCAATGCCTCCGGCACGGCGATCATGATGGCGACGCACAACCTGGAGTTGATCCGACGGCAGGAGTTCCGCACGATCGAGATGAACCGCGGGCAGATCGTCTTCGATTCGGCCGAGCCGGGATCCGCGGCGAACGCGCCATGATTCGCTCGATGCGGGACGCGTTCGACACGTTCCAGCGGTCACCCCTGCTCAGCGCGCTGAGCGTCACGACGATCGCCTTCTCGCTGTTCGCGCTCGGGCTGTTCGGCCTCGTGGCGCTGAACATTCGCGAGGCGCTGGAGCGCCTCGAGGATCGCGTGGAGATCCGCGCGTTCGTCACCGATGGAACGCCGGCGGAGGACGTCGTCCGTGCGGCGACGGACATTGCGGGCTTCCCTGAGGTGTTGTCGGCACAGGTCGTCACGCAGGAACAAGCACTCAAGCGAGCGCAGACCGAGCTGGGCGAGTTCCGCGACGTCTTCGAGGGCGCGATCCTCCCCGGATCGATCGACCTGCGGTTGCGGGCCGGCATGCGCGATCCAGCCACCGTGAAGCGCGTCGCCTCGCGCGTGAAGGCGTTCTCGTTCATCGACGACATCCGGTACGGCGAGGAGTGGATCGAGAAGCTCTATCGGCTGCGCAACATCGCGGGGATCGCCGGGCTGGCGCTGGGGCTCGCGTTCGCGATCGTCTCGGTGATCATCATCGGCGCCACGATCCGCATGGCGGTCCTGGCGCGCGCACGAGAGATCTCGATCATGCGGCTCGTCGGCGCGACGGACGCGTACATTCGCCGGCCATTCCTCATCGAGGGATTCGCGAAGGGAGTGCTCGGGGGTCTCTTCGCGTTGTTGCTCACCTGGCTCGCCCAGTCGTTGATCAACCGCTACGTCATCCATACCATCTTCTTTGACGCGCGCATCGCCGTGCTCGGGCTGCTGTTCGGCGCGATGCTCGGGCTCGTCGGCAGCGCGGTCTCGGTGGGGAGGCATCTACGCCGGGTCTGAGCGGGCGAGCGCGCCGGCTCGTCGTGATGGTCGCGCTGGCACTGCTCACGCCGGGCCTCGCCATCGCGCAGACGGCGGAGGCGCGGATCCGCGCGCAGCGCGAGGAGCTGGACCGCATCCGGCGCGAGCGCGCGGAGCTGGAGAGTCGGATGCAGAGCCTGCAAGGAAACGTGCACGACCTGAGCGACGAGGTGGCCAACCTCGACCGGCAGCGCCAGGCAACGGAGCTCGTGATCCAGACGCTCGATCGCCAGCTCGCGGCGATCACGAGCGACGTGGATGAGACCACGACGCGAATGGACGCGAGCGAGCGCGATCTCGACGTGCGGCGTCGGACGCTGCATCGGCGGCTCGTGGACATCTACAAGCGCGGACCGCTGTACTCGGCGGAGGCGCTGCTCACCGCGCGCACGTTCGGCGAGCTCGTGGCGAGGTACAAGTACCTGCACGAGATCGCGGTGCACGACCGCGCGTTGGTGACGCGGCTGCAATCGTTGCGAGACGAGATCGGGCGCCAGCGGAGCGAACTGGTGAAGCTTCGCGACGCCGTGGAGGAGAATCGCACCGACAAGCAGGCCGAGGAAGAGCGGCTCGCGCGGCTGCGCGGCGAGCGGTCGAGCAACCTTCGGGAGGCGCAGCGTACGGCGAGGGAGATCACCGACCGGCTGGCGCGGATCCGCGCATCGGAATCGCGACTGACCAACGTGATCGCGAACATCGAGATCGACCGACGACGTGGCGTGGCGACGCGCCCCAACGCGCCGCGGGAGTCGAGTACCCTGCGCACCAGCGATCTCGGGCGGCTCGACTGGCCGGTGGACGGTGCGGTGCTGTACCGCTTCGGGCGCGTCGTGAACCCGAACAATACGACCACGCGCTGGAACGGGATGGGGATCGCCGCGTCGACCGGCACTGCGGTGAAGGCCGTCGCGCCGGGCACGGTCGTGAGCGTGGGGCAGCTCGGTACGTACGGGCTCACGGTGATCGTGCAGCACGGCGGGGGAGACTACTCGGTGTATGCATCGCTCAACCAGGCGAACGTGCGAAAAGGTGGGGCCATCCGAAAGAACGACATCGTCGGCACGGTCGGCGTGTCGGACCCGGACCTCCGCCCGCACCTCCACTTCGAGATCCGCCCGCAAGGACGTGCCGTGGATCCCGAAGGCTGGCTGCGCGGAGCTCGATGAATTGGCGAACGTTTCTCCACCCTCTCCGGAGCGCTGTTGAGCGATGCCGATGACGAAGCGATGCACCGTGTGCGGGCGATTCCGCGCATACGACGAGGACGACGGATTCTGCATCGGATGCGGCCACGAGGGGCTCGAGTCTCACTGTGAGTGCGGCCGCTCGTACGAGTACGCACTCGTCGAGACGGGCGATCTGCACTGCCCGCGGTGCGGACGCCTCCTTCGCGGACGCGCGCCCGAGCTGGACACCTGAGCCGGTGACGAGTTCGACCCTGCTCCTCGGCGCGCACGTGAGCAGCGCGGGGGGCGTTCCCGAAGCACCGTCCCGCGCGGCCGCCATCGAGGCGACGGCCATGCAGCTGTTCACGAAGATGGCGAACCGGTGGGCGGAGCGCGATTGCGTGGACGACGAATGCCGCCTGTTCCGCGAGCGCCTCGCCGACACGAAGGTGACGGCGACGATGGCGCACGATTCGTATCTGATCAACCTGGCGAGCCCGGATGCGGTGCTGCGCGCGCGATCGATCGCATCGTTCGTGAGCGAGCTGCGGCGATGCGCGGCGCTCGGGCTCGACTATCTCGTGTCGCATCCTGGCAACTTCATGGACGACCGCGACGCGGGCATCGCGCGGAATGCCGACGCGATCAGCGAGGCGCTCATTGCGGCGCCCGGCCCGACGATGCTCTGTCTCGAGACGACGGCGGGCGCCGGCACCGCCCTGGGTGCGACGTTCGAGGAACTCGCGGCGATCATCGAGCGCGTTGCGCCGGAGCAGCGTGGACGCATCGGCGTGTGCGTCGACAGCTGCCACATCTACTCAGCGGGCTACGATCTGGTGCAGGATTACGACGGGGTGATGGCGCGATTCGGCGATACGCTGGGGATGGAGCGTCTGCGGGTGATGCATCTCAACGATTCAAAGACGCCGTTCCAGTCGCGCAAGGACCGGCACGAGCTCATCGCCGAAGGATCGTTGGGCGAGGCGCCCTTCCGCCGCATCATGACGGACGAACGGCTCGCCGGCGTTCCAAAGGTGATCGAGACTCCGAAGCTCGACGATGCCACGGCGACTGATACGCGGATGCTCGAGCGCCTGCGGGGGTACGCGGCGGGGTGAGGAGCGCGTTATTCACCGACAACGGCAACGGCGAGTACACCGGGAAACTGCGGTGCCGAGTACTCGGATTGTACTCGGATTGGCATACGGACACTCCCAATTTGTGGAGAGCGGTCCGCGGCTACGACCCCTGACCGTCGCAGCTCGTTTCACCGAGTGCTTGGTCCGGACAGCTCCGCACTGCGGCTCCGCCCTGCAGTCCCGGGCGGGTCTGGTGTTCTCCGCACGGAGTCGATGGGCGTTCGTACCATCCTTCAGAACGAGGCCTGAATCGGGATGGCCAGAATGCCAATCTCGGTACCTGGTACCGCAGTTTCCTGGCTACTCGCCGTTGCCGTCGCAGTTCACACCAGCGGATGCCGCACGACTGTACCCTCGAGAGTCGCGCCACCGATCGTCAGGTAGATCTGGCGCTCCGTGATCGTAATCTCGAACGCATTGCGGCGATCGAGGCGCGCGACCAGATCGGTGATCAGTGCGCGATCGAGCGCGTAGAGCTCGAGTCGCTCGGCCTTGTGGATCCGCTCGCCGGCGAGTTGACGGAGAAGCTGGGCGGGATCCTTGTGCGTGTAGACTGCCACGCGCGGAGCGGCCTTGCTGGCCTTGTGCAGCCGCGCGGCGTCTGGAGACCCGATGTCGATCCACACTCGCATCGCGCCGGTGAGGTCGCGGACGAACAGCGCCGGCTCCTCAGGGTCGGCGATCCCCTTCGAGAACCCGATCCCTTCCGTGTACTCGAGGCAGTAGGCGAGCACGCGGGCGACCATGTGCTCGTCGGCTTCCGACGGCTGCTGGGCGACTTTGAACGCCAGCGTCTCGAAGACGCTGCGGTCCATGTCGGCCAGTTGGACGTCGAAGTTGTAGATCGTCGCGGTAAGCGCCATCCCGAATCAGTCCGCACGCGCGTCGAGAATCTCGCGCGCCGCGTCAGTCGCGTCCGATGGCACGAGCACGTCGACGCCGCGCGCCGAAGATCCGGCGAAGCCCGGGCCGAACAACCCGACGATGTCGTTGCCACGCGAGACGGCCAGGATACCGGCGGCCTCGAGCCGCGCGATGGCGATGTCGGCCTCGAAGGCGGCGCCGAAGCTGGCGATGGAGATCCATCGAAGATGAGTCATTCCCGGAAGCTCGCCGGGGGCGCAGCAGCGCGCCATGCCGCGCACACTCGGACCGCTACGCCTTCTCCAACACTACCGCCGTTCCGTAGCACAGCACTTCCGTCGCCCCGCTCATCACCTCGGTGGCGTCATAGCGCACGGCGATGATGCCCGTAGCGTTGAGGTCGACGGCGTGCCGGATCATGATCCCGAACGCTTCCGCCCGCGACTGCTCACACAGCTCTGTGAGCAGTGTGATGTTCCCGCCACGCAACTGCTGCAGCGTCGCGCCGATGGTGCCGAACACATTTCGTGAGCGTACCGTGATGCCTCGAACGACGCCGAGTGTCTGGGCGACGCGATAGCCCGGTAGCTCGAACGCCGTGGTGATCATCGTAGTGTCCATCAGGTCGGACCTTCGGTTGAGGTGCAGCGCAAAGCTGTGGCCGCGCGGGGATGGCGTCCAGAGAGCGTGAGCCCGGACCTCTGGTACGGTCCTTGACCAGTTCACGCGCCATGGCTCAACAGCGATGGCCGGACACGCTCTGGATCGTGCGCCACGGAGAGAGCGCGGGGAACGTGGCGCGCGACGCGGCATATGACGCGGGTCTCGCGATCATCGACATCGCGGAGCGCGACGTCGACGTGCCGCTCAGCCGTCTTGGGGAACAGCAAGCGACCGCGCTCGGGGAATGGTTCGCGGCGCTGCCCGTCCACGATCGTCCGAATGTGCTGCTCGTCTCACCCTATCTGCGTGCGTGCCGAACGGCGGCACTCGTCGAACAGGCGGGCGGCGTGCAACCGGGCGTGGTGCAGCTCATTGACGAGCGGCTGCGCGAGAAGGAGTTCGGTGTGCTCGATCGGTTGACGAAGCTCGGTATCGAACAGCGATTCCCCGACCAGGCGGCACTTCGCTCGCGACTCGGGAAGTTCTACTTTCGCCCGCCGGGCGGGGAGAGCTGGTGCGATGTGATTCTCCGTCTCCGGAGCGTGCTCGATACGATCAGTCTGCACCACAGCCAGCCCGGCACGCGCGTGCTGATCGTGGCGCACCAGGTGATCGTGCTCTGCCTGCGCTACCTGATCGAATCGCTGACGGAAGCGGAGATCCTGGCGATCGACAAGGCGGCCGAAGTCGCGAACTGCGGCGTCACGGAATTCACGCTCGACCGCGACGCCGCACCCGGCGGCCTGCTGCGGCTGGCGACGTACAACTTCGTGGCGCCGCTCGAGCAGGCCGGAGCGCCCGTGACGTCCAAACCCGACGCCCCTGCGGGCGCCAAGTGAGCGCGCGTCGCGCCTCGCGCGCGAGCTGTGCGACGAGCTACCGCCGCTTCTCCGTGGACGCGCCCGACGCGAGCTTCGCCTTGAGTCGCTTCGGCACGGTGAGCATGTACGCGTCGAGAAGCAGATCTCCGATCACTTGCCAATCAGGCTTCTTGTCGAGGTACGCGCCGACCCAGCCCTTGGGGCCGACGTACGGCGGCGCGAAGTAGCGATCCGGCTGCGCGCGCACCAGCATGTCCTGCGTGACGTGTGCCGCCTTGATCCAGACGCCGACGCGGCCGGCGCCGTGATGATTGTTGTCCGACGCGTACATGGCGAACAACTTGTTGTTCACGCGGAACGTCGGTTCCCCCCACGCCTCCACCTCGTGCGATTCCGGCAGCGCGAGGCATGTCTTTCGCAGCCGTGCGAGGGGCGAGCGCGACGTTGCCGCCACGTCAGCGCAGTCCGATCGCGCGGGCGATCGAATCGCCGACCTCGTCGAGCGTGTTCAGCGTGGTCTGTACGAGATCACGGAAGAAACCCTCGCGTGGCGTGATGGCGCGCGTAGGTCGGCTCGGCGGCAACGGGGCAGCGGTCGCGATCGCGGTGGGTGGATGGCGCGGCGGGGGCACCAAAGCGCCGGAGGGCTCCGGCTCGGGCATCAGCTCGTCATTCATGCAAAGGTCTCCGAGTCAGAGCGTGCGTTCGCGAGCAATACGGTCCGTGTTCCGGCGCGTTTCAGGAGAGCGAACGGCCCCAGTACTCGAGGCGCTCGGGCCGTTCGTCCACCCGTCCCAGCGGCGGCGCGAGGTGCGCCGCCACGGGGATCATCCCCACTTGAGATCGTGCGTGCTGAGCGGAAGTGAGCGAATTCGTTTGCCCGTCGCGGCGAAGATGGCGCTGCACAGCGCGGGGACGACAGGCGGCAACGCAGGCTCACCGAGTCCAGTCGGCGGAAACGTCGTCACGTGGAAGTGGACCTCGACGGGCGGAGACTGCCTCAGTCGAATCAACGGGAAGTCGGTGAAGTTGCCCTGCACCGCACGACCCTTGTCGATCGTGATCTCCTGCGCGAGCGCCTCCGAGATGCCGTCCAGCACCGAGCCTTGCGACTGATTCTCGGCGTTGCTCGGGTTGATGATCTGGCTGCCGATGTCACCGGCCACCCAGACCTTGTCGACCTTCAGCTCGCCACCACGATTCACGGTCGCCTGAACGACTTCGGCGAAGTAGCCGCGATGACTGAAGTGGAACGCGACGCCCATGCCGGTTCCCTTGGGAAGCGTGCGCGTGCCCCAGCCGGATTTTTCGCGCACGAGCTCGAGCACACCGCGCATACGCGAGCCGTCGAAGCCTCCGCCCTGTGCACCGGTGCTTGGCTGTTCCGCGGCGAGCAAGTCGAGACGGAATTGCAGCGGATCCTTGCCCGCCGCGGCGGCCAGCTCGTCGATGAAGCTCTGCGTGGCGAAGGCGATGCCATTGCTGCCGGGAGCGCGCAGATAGCCGGTCGGCACGGCCTGCGGCATGACCGACGCGTCGAGGGCGAAGTTCGGAACGAAGCGCGCCGGGAACTCGCCCGCACCGATGCCCGCACCGGGTCCGAACGGCGCCTGTCCCGTCGCGGAGGCCGCCATCTTCTCCGGATCGCCGAACGACACGAAGTGGTTGCGCCACGCGACGAGCTTGCCGCTCGCGTCGACGGCGCCGGTGAAGTTGTGGAATCCGGCGGCGCGGTAGAAGTCGTGCCGCATGTCGTCCTCACGCGTCCAGAGCAGCTTCACCGGAACGCGGATCTCCTTCGCGATGCGCGCGGCCTCGACGACGTAGTCGTTCATCAGGCGCCGACCGAAGCCTCCGCCGCCGCGCGTGAGATGGATCGTGACGTCGGCGTCCTGCATGCCGAGCGCCTTCGTGACCAGCCCGCGCGCCGCCGCGGGGTTCTGCGTCGGCGCCCAGAGCTCGAGCTTGCCGTCGCTGGTGAAGTGCGCCGTGCAGTTCTGCGGCTCGAGGGGCGCGTGCGCGAGGAACGGATAGAAGTATTCGGCGCGCACGACCTTCGCGGCACTCGCGAGCGCGGCATCGACGTCGCCGTCTTTTCGGAGCGACCGTTGCGGCGCATGCTTCGCCAGGACGGCCGCGGTCGTCGCGATCTCGCGGCTGCTCAGCGAGCCTGTCGTGCCCTCGTCCCATTCGACCTTCAGTCTCTGCCGCGCCGAGCGCGCGAGCCACCAGCTGTCGGCGACGATGGCCACGCCGCCGAGCAATCCGTCCAGCGATGTGCCGACGCCCTCGACGACGAACGCGTGGCGCACGCCGGGCAGGCGCTTGATCTCATCGAGGTTGGCCGACTTCACCTTGCCCCCGAACACGGGACACTTCTCGTAGACGGCGTGCAGCATGCCCGGCATCGACATATCGATGCCGAAGAGCGGCTTGCCGGTGACGATCGCGTGATTGTCCACGCCGCGGACTCTCGTGCCGACGATCTTGAAGGACTTGGGATCCTTCAGCGCGACGTCCTCGAGCTTCGGAGCGGGGATCGTCGCGGCGACGTCGAGCAGCTGACCGTACGCGAGGCTCCGACCGCTCGCGCGATGGGTCACGACACCGGATGCGGTCTCGCACTCGGCGGCGGGAACGTTCCACGTCTTGGCGGCGGCGGCGACGAGCATCGACCGCGCCGCGGCGCCCACGCGTCGCAGCGGCAGCCAGTGGTTCGGGGTCGCCGAGCTGCCACCGGCCACTTGACCCGTGAACTTCACCGTGTCGAGCCCCGCCTGCTCGATGCGCACGTTCTTCCAGTCGACGTCGAGCTCTTCGGCGATGAGCATGGGGAGCATCGTCTTGATGCCCTGCCCCACCTCGGGATTCTTCGCGATGATCGTGACGACGCCGTCGGGCGTGATGCGGATGAAGGCGTTCGGCGAGAACTCGGCTGCGGCGCCCGGATCGAGCGGCGCGGCGAAGGCGCTGTCGGCGCTCACCGAATCGAGCACGCTCCCGAGCAACAGCCCGCCGCCGGCGATCGCGGTGACGCGCAGGAACTGGCGTCGGTCGACTCGCGTGTCGCGCGTCATGGCGCCGTCCTCAGGGAGCGGGGAGCCCCGGCCTGACGCGGTCGAGCCGCCGAGGGAGCGCTGGCGGCGGGGGCGGAGGCCGCGGCTTTCCTCACGGCTTCCTGGATGCGCAGATAGGTAGCGCACCGGCAGAGGTTCCCGTTCATCGCCGCGGCGATCTGCGCGTCGCTCGGCGAGGGGTTCCTGGCGAGCAGCGCGGCGGCCGACATGATCTGGCCGGCCTGACAGTACCCGCATTGTGGGACGTCGACCTCCTCCCAGGCGCGTTGCACGGGATGCGTGCCATCAGTTGAGAGCCCCTCGATCGTCGTCACCTCTGCGCCCTGGAGAGCGGCGACCGGGATCTGGCAGGAGCGCACCGGCGCCCCCTTGAGGTGGACCGTGCAGGCACCGCACTGGCCGACACCGCAGCCATACTTGGCGCCCTTGAGATCGAGCACGTCGCGGAGCACCCAGAGCAGCGGCATGTCGGACGGGGCGTCAACGGTGGTAGGCGCGCCATTCACCTTCAGTGAGACTTTCATGCGGCGAGGGCTCCTCGGGTCGTGGCTGGAGTCGTGGACGGGCTGTCGAACGGGGCGACGGTCGCGGACGCGCGATGATCGTCGGGAGCGGTGAGCCTTCGTGTAACGCGTCGGGACGGCGACTCGTTGTGCGGGCGTGTCGACAACGGTGCAACCCGTCGCTCGGCGATGCAACGGCGGCGCGCGACTACTTCCGCAGGACGATGTGCACGGCGGTGAGTGGCGGCACGGCGTAATCGAAGGAGTTATTCACGATTCCCGCGATCGCGGGCCGCGCCGTGATCTGCGCGCTGGCGCCGCCGAATCCCCAGACTTGCCCGCCGGTGAGGCTCGTGCCGCCGGTGAGTTGCACCTTCGCGGTCAGCGAGTCAGTTCCGCTCTTGTTGAGGAGGACGACGTGCACCACGGACGCGTCGGCGCTCTCGATCGAGGCATAGACCGATGCGGTCGCCGGGTCGGCGCTCGTCGCGCGCACGTGCGTGTTGCCGAAGGTGCTCTTCAGCGCGTCGTAGTCCCGATAGAGCTTGAAGCCGGCGATGGCAAACTGATCGTTCGCTCCGAGCCCCCACATCGTGGCGATGAATACCCCCTGCTGCGCGAAGGTGCCGAGCACGTCGGCCTGCGCGAGCCCGCCGGAGATCGTGTTCTTGCCGCCGAAGTCGTATTCGGTGATCGCGAGCTTGGTCCCCGGATAGTACTGCGCGATGGAGCGCTGCAGTCTCGGCAGGATGGGCAGGAAGGAGGGCAGCGCCTGCTGCACCCAGCTGTCCTCGCGATACGTCGCATCCCAGAGCGTGCGCGGCGCCTGCAGCCGCGCCGTGGCGTCCTTCGCCGTCGTCGCCCCGCCATCGACGATCCGGTTGTCGCCTCGCGCTTCTGGATACCAGTGCACGTCGAGCACGTCGAGCAGGCGCTTGCCGGCCGCCTGCTCCGCCTTCTTCATGCCGTCCAGGTAGTAGTCGAGATACCAGTCGAAGCTTCCCTTGAGCGCGGGCCAGTCGGGAGCGCTCTGCAGGCTGAAGTAGCCCTGGATACCGTACTCGGAGGGACCGAGGATCTGCGCCG
Organism: Gemmatimonadaceae bacterium; assembly: GCA_039920785.1. Classification (GTDB taxonomy): domain Bacteria; phylum Gemmatimonadota; class Gemmatimonadetes; order Gemmatimonadales; family Gemmatimonadaceae; genus AG11. The sequence continues at coordinate 2,372 of JBDSDB010000264.1, read as the reverse complement.
CGGGATCGACCGCCTTCACCGCGGTGGCGAGCGCGATGGAACGGGTGAGAAGCTCGGCGCCGCCCACCTGCTGCGGATGAATGCGCGCGTGCGTGCTGGACCAGATGGCCGGCTCGTTGTCGAGACTGTAGTAGCGAATGCCCGAGGGTGAGCCGGCCGCTCCGAACTCCTTCACGAACAGGTTGACCTGCTCGTCCATGTAGACGACGCCGTCGGTGAGGTCGGGGGTGGTGGTGAGCGGCGTGGGCTTCTTGTACTCCACCTTGGCCCATCGCGGCGACGGCGCGGCCTGCGCCGGGGTCACCGGTCCATTGCCATCCGCGGCGACGTATCCCGCGAGTTGCAGCGTGACGATCGACTGCGCACCCATCGCGACCGACCGGGAGTGCCCGTAGGTCACCGCGCGGCCGGGAATCCTGGCGTCCGAAGCGGGCAGCCCCCAGTTCGTGATGTTGAACAGGTCGCTGTTGTGGAGGTAGTCATTGCCGGCGTTGGAGAAGTTGTTCTCCCAGTTATAACCGGTCGTGCGATTCCCGCCGTTGCGAATGATCGTCCAGAACGACTGGCCGGCGTCCTGATTGGTTCCGTAGATGAGTGGGCTGATCGCCGCCCGATCCTGGTCGAGCGCGATGGTGACAGTGACCGATTTCGACGTCGACGTGCCGCCGCCCGGTGGCGATGGCGGGGGACCGCCGCCGCCCGGGGGCGTGACAGCTTCTCCGCCACCACATGCTGCCAACGCGAGCGCCGCGATCAGCGCGCGCCACCGGCGCGCGGACCGGACGACAGTGTTCATGCCACGGAGTTCGCCAGCTCGCGCTGCGCCATCAGCAGCGCTGGCACACCACTCTTGGGCGCGACCGCAGGTGGTCCGCCGGCAACACCGTCGGTCTCGATCCGGAACGTCGCGACGCGGGTCTGTAGATCCTCGATCAACCCGCTGAGCTGTTGCACCGAGGAGGCGATCGTCTGATTGCCCGTCACGGCGGCGTGGGTGACCCGCGAGATCATCTCGATGTTCTCGCTGATGTGCGCCGTCGTCGCCGACTGCTCCTCGCTGGACGCGCGGACCTGTTGGATGCTGGCGAGCATGCGCTCCGCGTTCTCGATGATTGCGTCGAGCGCGCCGCCTGCCTTGTCGACGAGTTGCCGCCCCTCGGACACCTGGCCGCCGACGCGCGACATCGCGGAGACCGCGCTCTCGACCTCTCGCTGATTGTGCTCGATCACCTTGGCAATCTCGTTCGTTGCGGTGGCGGTCCGTTCGGCCAGGCGCTGTACTTCTTGCGCGACTACCGCAAATGTACGTCCATGCTTCCCCGCGCGCGCGGCCTCGATGGCGGCGTTCAGGGACAGCAGTTCGGTCTGGTCGGCGATCTGCTCGATGACGCGCGTGATGGCGCCGATCTGCTCGCTGCTGCGGCCGAGCGCCTCGACGATGCGGGCGGAGGCGCCGACGGTACTGACGATCTCGTCCATGCCGGCGAAGGTGTCGCGAACGATGCGTCCGCCCTCGTGCGCCTCGGTGCCCGATCGCTGCGCCATCTCCGACGCTTCGGCGATGTTGGTCGCGGCACCGGATGCGGTCTGCGCCATCTGCTGCGCAGCGCCGGCGACGAGCAGCGTCTGGCTGATCTGCTCCTCCGCGCCGCGGGTGAGCTCCAGCGTCTGGGTGTGGATCTGACGGCTCGTCCGCACGGTCGTGTCGAGCACGTCGCGCACCTGCTTGACGATCGTCCGGATGTTCACGACCGCGGTGTTGAAGCCCCCGCGCAGCTTCCCGATGCTGTCGTCCTGATCGACGGACAGCGCCACGGTGAGATCACCCTCGGAGAAGCGCTCCATGGCGGTCAGCACCTCGATCACGTTGCGCTCCAGATACTGCTGCGCGTTCCGATCGCGCTCCGCGGACTGCGCGAGCGACGCGTTCATGCGCTCGAGGCTCTCGCGCCGTACGCGCGCCGAACGGAGGACGTAGCGCAGCGCCGCCGCGGCGCCGATGAGGACGATCACACGGAACCACCACGACGACCAGAATGGAGGGACGACCTTGATGGCGAGCGAGGCGCCCTCCTGGTTCCACACGCCGTCGCTGTTCGTTCCCTTCACACGGAACACGTAGTTCCCGGCCGGCAGGTTGGTGTACGACGCAGAGTGCTTCGTGCCGACCTCGTTCCACTCCTTGTCGAGCCCCTCGAGCTTGTAGGCGTACTCGTTCTTGTCGGGCGCCGTGAAATCGAGCGCCGCGAACTCCAGCGTGAATACGCTCTGGTCGTGCTGCAGCACCAGCTGCTTGGTCTCGGTGATGCTCGACTCGAGCGGAGAGCCCCGACCGCCGATCGTCACGGGTTTGTTGAAGAGCTGGAAGCCAG
>JBDSDB010000263.1:0-8836 GCA_039920785.1 Gemmatimonadaceae bacterium | reverse complement strand
GAAGGCGCCGGAGGATCGCTGGCCCACCGCCTCGGCGTTCCGCGACGCGCTCATCCTGCACGATGATCCGTCCCCGTCGTGGCGCATCGAGCACCACCGTGAGCCGATCCGCTACAACTCGCCGGTTCCGCGCGGCCGGCGCGATGCGTCGCCTATCCCGCGTCGAGGGCGCGCTCACCGGCAATAGCAGGCCGCCGCGCGCCGCGCCGGGCATGCTCGAGCTGGAGCCGCCATACCTTGCGTCACTCACGGCGGAGCAGCGCGCGGACCTCCGGCTCTGGGACGGACGCATCACGTTGCTCGAGCGAGTCAAGTGCCTGCGCCGGTACGGGTTGCTGACGGTCGGCGCGTGGGCTCTCGGCATCGCGGGATTCGCGGCCGGCATTGGCATCGCGCCGCCGCTCGTCCTCGCGCCGATCGTGCCGGTGTTCATGTCGGTCAGACTGTGGAAGCGCGGAACGGCGCTGCGCCAGGCGGGACTCAGGCTGCGCCGAGTGTTCCTCGCGCGCCGATCGCGCATGGTGATCGCCGCCCCGGCGCTGCCGAGCTCGCGGCAGCTCAGGAAGCTCGCGCCGCGCCCCGTCCTCGAGAGTCCGCACGGCGCCTCGGTCCGTCGCGCCGCCGAGGATCGCGCGGCCATCGCAGGCATCATGCACCAGCTCTCGAAAGTGGAGCGCGCGATGCTGCCGGACATCGAGCCGACCGTAAAGGCGCTCGTCGAGCGCGTGGCGCACCTGGCGAAGACGCTCCACCGGCTCGACGCGGACTTCGATCCCGGTGCGATCGCCGGGCTCGACGCGCGCATCATGCGCGAAGAGCGCGATCCCGACTCGACCGACGCACTGCGGCAGCTCGCGCTCCTCAAGCGACAGCGCATCTCGCTCGAGCACTTCGTGAAGCAGCGCGCCGCGCTCGCCCGCCAGCTCGACAGCGCCGGCCTGGCGCTCGGCAACCTGCGGCTCGACCTCATCAAGGTGCGGACCTCGGGGCTGGAATCGGCGCTGGGCGATGTGTCCAACGCGACGCAGGAAGCGCGAGCGCTCGCGCGCGAGATCGGCGTTGCGCTCGAGGCCGCGGCCGAAGTACGGGCGCTCGCTCCAGAGACGAGGATCCGCTGATTTCTTCTCACGTGACTGAACGGAGGACGAGATGACAGCACGATCGTTCGGCATCGGCGCCGTCGTGGCGGCGTTCGTGGCGCTGGCCGCGGCCGCGCTCCCATGGAGGCGCACCACAGTGGCTGTCGGCCCCGACGACATCGGCGGCGTCGTCACAGGTCCGCGAGGTCCGGAGGCGGGCGTGTGGGTGATCGCCGAGACGAACGAGCTGCCGACGAAGTTCGTCCGCATCGTCGTCACCGACGACCAGGGCCGCTACCTCATCCCCGACCTTCCCAAGGCGACGTACGACGTCTGGGTGCGCGGCTACGGTCTGGTCGATTCGCCAAAGTCGAGATCGGGCATCGGGAGCGCGCTGGCGCTCAAGGCGGTTCCCGCTCCCGACCCGCGGGCGGCAGCCGCCTACTATCCGGCCGGCCACTGGTTCTCGCTGCTCAAGGTGCCGGACAAGAGCCAGTTCCCCGGCACCGGCCCGACGGGCAACGGCATCTCGCCGAACGTGAAATCGCAGGCCGACTTCGTGCGCACGATCAAGTCGGGCACGTGCATGGCGTGTCACCAGCTCGGCAGCAAGGGGACGCGCGAGATCCCGGCGGCGTTCAAGTCGATGCCCTCGAGCTTCGCGGCGTGGGAGCGGCGCGTGCAATCCGGGCAGGCCGGTGCGCAGATGATGGGCGCGATCGGTCAGCTCGGTCACAAGGGACCGCTGACGATGTTCGCCGACTGGACGGATCGCATCGCGGCGGGCGAGGTGCCAGAGGCGCCGCGGCGGCCGCAGGGCATCGAGCGCAACGTCGTGATCACCGAGTGGGACTGGGCCGACCCCAAAGCGTACCTGCACGACGTCGTCTCCACTGACCGGCGCAATCCGCGCGTCAACGCGAACGGGCTGCTCTACGGTGCGCTCGAGCTGAGCGCGGACTACTTGCCGGTGCTGGATCCCGTTCACAATACGGCGAGCCGCGTCCCGCTCACCGTGCGTGACACCAGCATGCCGCCGGCCGCCGGACCGGGCGGCGCGCCGTCCGCATACTGGGGCGACACCGTGGTGTGGAACAGCAAGGCCAACGTCCACAACCCGATGCTGGACGAGAAGGGGCGCGTGTGGATCACGTCGGCCATCCGCGGCGCCGACAACCCGGCCTTCTGCAAGGCGGGCTCGCAGCATCCTTCGGCCCGACTGTTCCCGGTGAACCGATCCGGGCGCCATCTCGCGATGTACGATCCGAAGACGAAGAAGCTGACGCACATCAACACCTGCTTCGGCACGCATCATCTGATGTTCGCCGAGGACGCGAACCGTACGTTGTGGACGAGCGGCGGCGGTGCGGTGGTCGGCTGGCTGAACACGAAGCTGTTCGACGAGACGGGCGACGAGGAGAAGGCGCAGGGCTGGACAGCGCTCGTCGTCGACGCGAACGGCAACGGCAAGCGCGACGAGTACACGGAGCCCAACCAGCCGGCCGACCCGGCGAAGGACCGTCGCATCAATGCCGGCCTCTACTCCGTCGCGCCGGCGCCCGACGGCTCCATCTGGGGCTCCACGCTGGGCTTCCCGGGCGGTGTGGTGCGGATCGTTCCCGGCGCGCACCCTCCCGAGACGACGCTCGCGGAGTACTTCGAGCCGCCGTACGACAACCCGAAGGCTCCCGTGCACGGGTTCTCCCCGCGCGGGGCCGATGTCGACCGCGACGGCGTCGCGTGGCTCGCCTTGGCGAGCGGGCATCTCGCCAGCTTCGATCGCCGGAAGTGCAAGGGGCCCCTCAACGGTCCGACCGCCACGGGCCAGCACTGCCCGGAGGGATGGACGCTGTACACCGAGCCGTTGCCTCAGCTCAAGGGCGTCACGGAGTCCGGCAGCGCCGAGGGGAGCTACTACACGTGGGTCGACCAGTTCGACGTGCTGGGCCTCGGCAAGAACACGCCGATCAACACGGGGAATGCGTCGGAGGGATTGCTCGCGCTCAAGGACGGAAAGTGGGTGATTCTGCGAGTGCCCTATCCGCTCGGATTCTACACCAAGTGGATGGACGGTCGCATCGACGATCCGGCGGCGGGCTGGAAGGGGCGCGGGTTGTGGACGACGGTGAGCACGCGCGCGCCGTTCCACATGGAGACAGGCAAGGGAACGACGAGCAAGGTCGTCCACTTCCAGCTGCGACCCGACCCGCTGGCGCAATAGGCAGCGGCGGCGGCGGCCCCACCGCCGCCGCCCGCATTGCGGGCTCGACCAACGCGGGATATGATCGCCCCGGCCGCACTGCGGTGCCCGGGGCCGTTCGTGTCACGCGCTCGCCCTCGCAAAAAAACTCCAGGAGTGCACCATGGACATCGTCAAGCGCGTCAAGAACATGCTCTTGCAGCCGAAGTCGGAGTGGTCGGTCATCGACGTCGAACCCGCGAGCACCGCCTCGTTGTACACGCAGTTCCTGATTCCGCTCGCACTGGTGGGCACCATTGCCAGGTTCGTGGGGCTGACGCTGATCGGCGTGAGCGTGCCGTTCGTCGGCAGAATCCGAATGCCGTTCATGAGCGCGCTCGGCTCGTCGGCGATCTCCTTCGTGGTCATGCTCGGCGGCGTCTATCTCTGGGCGCTGATCGTCAACGCGTTGGCGCCAAAGTTCGGTGGGCAGAAGAACAGGCTGTCCGCCCTCAAGCTCGTGATCTTCGCGAGCACACCGGCGCTCGTCGCCGGCATCCTGTCGATCCTGCCGTCCCTCTTTTTCCTGCAGCTCTTCGCCGCCCTGTACGGGCTGTATCTGCTGTACATCGGCTTCCCGACGATGATGAAGGTGCCGCAGGAGCGCGCGGGCATGTACACCCTCGCGACGATCGGCTGCGGAATCGTGCTGGCCATCGTGGTGGGCGCGGCGAGTGCGGTGCTCAACATCGGCGGCGCGAACCGGATGGCCAGCGATGCCGACGCCAAGAAAGCCGGTGAGGACATCGTCGCCGGCGTGCTCGGCACCGCTGGTGGGGGAACCAAGGACAGCAAGGATGCGGCGAGCTCGCTGGTGGCCGGCATGGTCGCCGCGGGCCAGCGCGCGGAGGAAGCCGAGCGCGCGGCCAAGGCGAACGGCGGGAAGGCGAGCGGCACCGACAGCGCGGGCGTCGCGCAGTCGAGTGCCGCCATGGGCGCCGCGGCCGCGATGATGGGCTCGATGATCAGCGGCGGCAAGGAGAAGGTGGAGCTCGTCGATTTCCGCGCGCTCAAGGAGCTGCTGCCGGAGTCCGGCGGCTCGCTCACCCGCACGAACGCCAGTGGCCAGACGACGACGGCCGGCGGACTGTCCGGCAGCAGCGCCGAGGGGAGCTACTCGATGGGCACCGACGGCAGGGCGACGGTGAAGATCTCCGACATGGGAAACGTTCGCGGCGTCCTCGCGCTCGGGAAGATGGCGTTCAGCGTGGAGTCCGAGAGTGATGGCGGATTCGAGAAGAACGTGACGCTCAACGGCCTGCGCGTGCACGAGAAGTGGAACGCGTCGGGCAAGTCCGCGGACCTCACCGCTTTCGTCGCCGACCGCTTCATGGTCGAGGTGCAGAGCCACGGCGCGGATGTGGGCGCGGCGGAGAAGCTCTTCTCGGCCATCGACGTGCGAAAGCTGGCGGCGAGCAAGTAGGCGCGCCCGTTGACGGCGAAGCACAAGTTGATCACGACTTCACTCCAGGGTAGGGACATGACACCAGCAACGACCGCTGGACCGCTGCCGAAGTTCCCGAAGAAGACGGAGATCCCGATCTTCAAGACCACCTCGACGGAGCTGCCCAACAAGCTGGCCATCCCGTCGGCGCTGTCGTTCTACTACGCCGGCATCTCGTCCATCTGGCTCTGGTACAAGGCGCCGATGGAGACGCTGCGGGCGTATCTCGAGCCGCTCGGCATGACGCCGTACGACTTCGGCGGCGGGCAGGGCGCGGTGAACATCAACTTCTTCAATGCAGTGGCCTTCTACGGCCAGGGCCAGCCTGGCAATCAGGGCGTCGGCGGGTTCAACGAGACAGAGGTGAACATCGCCGCGTTCGCCACCAAGGTAGGGGCGAACGTTCCGCAGGGCCTCTCGCTCGAGCAGTATCTCACGTCGGGCGATCCCACGAAGCGCATCGGGAACTATCGCGTGTGGGTCGCGTGCGACGACGCCGTCGCCGTGGCGTGCGGGATCCAGATCTTCATGGAGAACAAGTTCCTCGTCTCGTACGACTACAACGTGCCGGGCGCGAACAATCCTCGACCGGCGCCGGATCAGTTCACGTACGACTGGACCTGCCACGACACGGAGAAGACGCCGCAGACCATCTATCAGGTGACGCTGAATCTCACGGGACTCTCCCCCGTGCTCGGAAACATGTCGGAGGTCATCGACCTGAGCTTCGACAAGGCGTCGCGGCGGCCGGTCGGCTCGCGCCGCAACTACCTCGGCATGTTCGACACCTATCTGCAGCCGGCCGTGAGCAAGTCGGTCAAGCTCACCTACGGAAAGAGCGACCATCCGATGCGGCACGACATGGAGCGTCTGCTCGGCGATCGGCATCCCGCGGCACTGCAACTGTACAAGAGCCCGACGTGCATCGCCGAGGCAGCCGGATACTACGCCGATCTCTAGGCTCTTCGTCTTCACCGTGAAATTCTCGTGAGTCGACCACCCGCCGCCGCCGCGCGTCCCGCGTCCGTCTCGCCCGAGTCGTACACCACGCCCGACGCCGTCGGCGCGGCGAACGCTCCGTCGCCCGCAGATGAATCCTCGCTCGAGCTCTTCCTCTCGCTCTCGGCGACGCTCACCGGATTCAACGTGACGGAGTTGTGGGCCACGGCGATGGTGCAGACCTATTACAGCCTGCTGCCCACCATCGTGGGCGACCGGATCTTCGGTGAGCTCTTGTCACGGTGGCGCGACACCTACATCCGTGGCGCGGGGGACGAACCGCTGCTCGAGGCGCTCGTCACGTCGCAGATCCTCGACGATCCCGACTTCGGCCCGTTGGCGCGCAACCTCGCGGCGCTCTGGTATCTCGGCATGTGGAACCAGCTGCCGGCCGAGTGGCGCAACGTGCACGGCGCGTGGGCCAACGACGTGACGTACGTGGTCTCGCCGAAATCGTATGTCGAAGGCCTCGTGTGGAAGGCGATCCACACGCATCCACCTGCCGCGAAGCAACCGGGCTACGGATCGTGGGCGCTGCCGCCGGTCACGGATGGTGACGAGCCATGAACGAGTACAGGCAGTACGACGCCATCGTCGTCGGCGGCGGACCGGTGGGCGCGCACGCGGCGAAGAAGTTGAGCGAGGCGAAGAAGACGGTGCTGCTCCTCGAGGCAGGCCGCGCCGGCGGCCTCACGTACGAGGGCTACCGGTCGTACGTCGACAACTACTACACGCGGGTGGTGAAGGACACGAACTCACCCTACCCGTACAACATGAGCGCCCCGTCTCCCAACGACACGGACATCCTGAAGATCGTGAAGGGGACCCCGGACATGGTCGGCTATCAGGTGGAGGTCGGCAAGGAGGCGTTCGGCTCGACGTACCTGCGTCAGCTCGGCGGCACCTCGCTGCACTGGCTCGGCACGACGCCGCGCTTCGTGCCGCACGACTTCCAGCTTCAGACCAGGTACGGTGTCGGCATCGACTGGCCGCTGACCTACGCCGACCTCCAGGACTACTACTGCGAGGCCGAGTGGTCGATCGGCGTGTCGGCGAACCGCAAGGATCAGGAGCATCTCGGCGTCTGGTTCCCCAAGGGATACGACTATCCCATGGAGCGCATCCCGCCCAGCTACAGCGATCAGGTCATCGCGCAGAAGACCGATGGGTTGACGGTGAACTTCGCCGGCAAGGACTATCCGCTGCTCGTGTCGAGTCTCGCGCAGGCACGGAACTCGATCCCGCGGAAGAGCTACACGCCGGTTGGTGCCGTGGGCGCGCCCGACATCGGGCAGCGCTGCGAGGGCAACAGCGCGTGCATCCCGATCTGCCCGGTGCAGGCGAAGTACAGCGCGCTCAAGACGATCGCCGCGCTCGACCCGAACTACGTCACGGTGGTCACGCAGGCCGTCGTGACCCGGTTGACGATCGGCGAGAATGGCCGCATCAGCGGAGTGGAGTACATTCGCTACGAGACCGAGGGCGCGCTGCCGCCATTCCAGCCTGTGACCGTCACCGCGGGGATCTACGTGCTGGCGGGACACGCCGTCGAGAACGCGAAACTGCTCCTCGCCTCGGGTGCGGCGAACAGCAGCGACCAGGTGGGACGCAACCTGATGGATCATCCCTTCTCGTTCAGCTGGGCACTCGCCCCGCAGTCGATGGGGAGCTTCCGCGGTCCGCTTCAGACGTCGGGCATCGAGTCGCTGCGCGACGGCGAGTTCAGGAAATACTTCGCCGCGTTCCGCGTCGACCTCGGCAACACGGGCTGGGACATCGTCGACTATCCGCCGGACGGCAACGTGACGGGCCTGCTCGCCGCGAACACGTTCGGCAAGAAGCTCCGGCGCACGCTCGCCCAGACGCTGCCGCACCAGGTGCGCATCGGATTCGACATCGAGCAGCTTCCGGATCCGAACAATCGCGTCACGATCTCGCGCGAGTTCAAGGACGCCATCGGCTGCTTCCGTCCGATCATCTCCTACGACCTCTCGGACTACACCTGGCAGGCGATGGTGGAGAGCCAGAAGGTCTCCAAGGCGGTCTACGACGCGATGGGGATCCCGGCGAGCGGCCAGAACTTCTGGTTCACGAACGACATGAAGCCCGACGAGCGGAAGTTCAGGGCGAAGGACGGCAAGGATTACCTGCTGGAGTTCGTCGGCGCGGGGCATCACATCGGCACGCACCGGATGGGGACGACGCGCGGCAACAGCGTCGTCGACAGCGACCAGCGCAGCTGGGACCACGAGAATCTCTACGTCGTGGGGTGTGGCAGCTTTCCCACCACGGGGACGGCCAACCCGACGCTCACCGCCATCGCGCTGACGTTGCGCTCGACGAAGGCCATGCTCACCCAGCTCCAATGAGCGCCCCGCAGATCGAGACCATCCCCGACCTCCAGCGCCACCTCCAGTGGGCGATCGAGCTCGAGCACTCCACGATCCCGCCCTACCTGTGCGCGCTGTACTCCATCCCCGACGGCGTCAACGTCAGCGTCAGCGCGCTCATTCGCAGCGTCGTCATGGAGGAGATGCTGCACATGGTGCTCGCCGCGAACCTGCTCAACGCGATCGGCGGCAAGCCGTCCATCGACCACGACACGTTCGTTCCATCGTATCCGACGTTCTTGCCCCACAGCGACGACGCGTTCAAGGTCGAGCTGCTGCCGTTCGGCACGAGGGCCATCGACACCTTCCTCAAGATCGAGCGGCCCGCCGCGCCAGGCGTGAAGCCGAAGGTCAGCGGATATTCCACGATCGGCCAGTTCTACCTGGCGATCCTCGAGGCGTTCAAGCGCCTCGCTTCGACCGAGGCTGGTGCGCGGGAGCTGTTCAGTGGGCATCGCAGCCGGCAGGTCAGCGGCTCGACGTGGTACTACGGCGGCGGCGGCGATCCCATCGAGGTCCACGATCTCGCGACGGCGAAAAGGGCGATCGAGGAGATCGCCGAGCAGGGCGAGGGGCTCGATCACACGATCTTCGACGGCGACGACCAGTTCGGGCAGGTCGACGAGCTCGCGCACTACTTCCGATTCTACGAGATCCGCTGCGGGCGACGCTACCTGCCCACGGA
>JBDSDB010000262.1:0-73571 GCA_039920785.1 Gemmatimonadaceae bacterium | reverse complement strand
TCACTGGCTGTTCGTTCAGCACAGTGAGACTCCGATCGTGGCGCTCGGTGGCTACCCCGTTGCCGCGCCAGTCCCCGACAGTGCGTCGCTCGCCGCGTTCGTCGGCGACTACGAGTGGTGGCCGGGGTTTGTCGACCGCATCACGGAACGCGGTGGGCGGCTGTTCGGCCAGGACCCCGACCACACCGAGGAACCGCCGCACCCATTCGTCGCGGCGGGCGGCGAGGCGTTCTATCCCGACAATGATTCGTCAGGTCTGACGGTGTTCGCCCGCGACACCTCGGGTCGGGTGACAGGCTATTACCCGCGCGTGGCAGGTGGGCCACTGATCGTCGCACGCAAGATCCGCTGAGACTCGGGTGCGCCGAGGTGAGCGCGCCAGGCGCTGACGGCGAGAAAACCATGTCCGCCCGCGACCGCGCGAGGTACGACGACGTCAGGGCTGCAGAGGCATCAGCTTCTGCAAATCTCGCCACGTCACCATCACGATCTTGTTGTCCTTCAGCGCCTTCTTAAACTCCGGGCTCGTGACGACGTCGTAGTCGCGCTGGCGCCACGCCGCGCCGTACGCCTCGTGGTTCACCATCACCGCCCGCATCTCGACGTCGTCCCGCCCGAGGTGGACGAGGATCTCGGTGAGGCCGGGCCTGAGGTTGGCGATCGTGTTCAGGTACCACTGCTTCCACTTCTCGGGCGGAGTGTCTTCGGCGACCACGAGCACTGTGTCGAACACGATATCGTGAGGCGTGATCAACGACGCGTTCGCCGCTCTTCGCGCGCCGATGAAGCCGAGGAAGGGAAGACGATAGGAGCGCGCAACCTTGATGTACGCGCCCATGAGCTCGGGCGTGTTGAACAGCGCGCCCATGTGGCTGTCGACATGCGTCGGCCGGATGCCCATCGCCAGCGCGCGCTCTACCTGGGCGCGCAGCTCACGTTCCACTTCGTCGATCTTCGCTCTGGTCGCGACGGTCTCCGTCTTCCGCGGTAGCGTGCCGTCCGCATCGTGCAGACTCGGCACCTTGTCCTTCGATTCCACGCTGCCCCAGCGATACGTCTCCCATTCGCTCGTCAGCGTGAGGTGCAGGCCGAGATCGGCGTTCGGATGTGCCTTCGCGTACGCGGCCACCTCGGTCACCCACGGCGTCGGCATCATGATGCTCGCCGAGTTGATCGCGCCGCTGTCGAGCGCGTCGAAGCTCGCCACATTCTCAGAATGCGCGACACCGAGATCGTCGGCGTGCAGGATGAGCAGCTTGGAGCCGGCCGGATGGCCGAGTCGCTCGGCGATCGACTTCATCTGGGCGGGAAGCGTGGATGGGGAGAGCGCAGACATGCAGAGGACCGATAGCGCCGAGTACCAGAGCAGAGATCTCATCGAGGGCCTCCGGATTGGGATGAGCTGTGGTGCCTGCCGAAACGCTACCGGCGCGCGAGGGCGTGCGCGAGTGACGTGCGGTGCCGTGAGGTGGCCCGATAGCGCCCGCCACGCGACATGTGTCAACGGTACGCCTCTTGTATAGTCGAGCGGCAAGGTAGACAGACTCTTCAGGAGGCCTCGAATGCAAAGTCCTTCCATTGGCGGCGCGTGCCGGAGAACGTTGTCGAGCGTCGCGCTTGCCCTGCTCGCGACGACCGCCACGGTCGCCACGGCCCAATCTCGCGTGGTCCTCCCCGCCGGAAGCGTGATCCTCGTTCGTACGACGACGCCTCTGCAATCGGCCTCGGCCCAAACGGGCCAGAGCTTCGAGACCACGGTGATGGAGAACGTCGGCGTGGACGCGTACACGATCATCCCGGCCGGCAGCAAGATTCGCGGCGTCGTCAGCCTCGCGCGCGCCGCGACGCGACAGCAGTCCGGCGTCATCGAAGTGGTGTTCGATCAGCTTGCGCTGAGCGACGGCACCTCGATACCGATCACCGGCAAGCTCACGAGCACCGATTCGACGGAGCGCCGCCAGATCGAGAGCGATCCGAACGCGCGCGTCGTGCTCGTCGGAGGGCGCGGCGGGATTGGCGCCGCCATCGCCGGCGCCGGCTCCGGCAAGGGCGCGAACAGCATCCTCACGGCGTTGGGGAGCATGCTGTCCGAAGGCCGCGACGTGAGCGTCGCGGCGGGAACTCCGCTCGCGGTCGAGCTGGAGCGCGCGCTCACCCTGCGTGGACGGGGAAGACTTCGCGGTAGCGAGGCGTCGACGATCTACACCGCGGCCGACCGGATTCGCGCGGCGCAGGAGGCGCTCGCGAAGCTCAACTATTACCGCGGGCCGATTACCGGTGAGCTGGATGACGCGACGCGGCGAGCGCTCTTCGAGTTCCAGGTCGACAAGCGGCTGAGTGGCACCGGCAACCTCGATGGCAGAACCGCGCAGGCGCTGGGGTTGAACCTCGCCGACGGGGTGTCGGGCTCGGCGCTGTCGGCCGAAGTGGCGTCGGCGGTTCGACGCGATGCGCAGGCGATCCTGACGAGGCACCGCGACGCCCTCGGCGCATCGGGTGTGGGGCGGCTCGATCCGGCGCGCGCATACTCGCAGGGTGAGCTGGAGTTGTGGTTCGCTCTCTCGGCGTTCGCGGATAACTCGTCCGTGTACGAGCAGGTGGTGAGAAACGGCGGCAATCAGAACGCCGCGGTGCTCGCCGGACGCGCTGTGATGGGCGCCGCACGCCGGGTCGACACCGCGATGCAGGCCGCGCGTCCATCTTCGCAGGTGCAGGGGGCGTGGGCCCTGTTGCGCCGGCAGCTCGCCACGATCGACACGGCGCAATAGCGGTGGGGTCGGTCAGCACGGGGGCGGTCGCTCGCGCCGCGATCGCCTCGGTCGTACATTCGGCTGCTCCGACGACCCCACCGACCCATGAACTCAATTCGCCTCTGCTCCGCCTTCGCGCTGCTCGCCGCCGCCCGGCTCAGCGCGCAGGGCAGTGCAGCAACGGCCGCCGAGGTGCTGGCCGCGTACCCGCGTGCCGAAGCGCTGTACGTCGACCTACACCAGCACCCCGAGCTCTCGTTCCGCGAGACCGCCACGGCCGCAAAGCTCGCGACTGAGCTGCGTGCCCTCGGCTTCGACGTCACGACCGGCGTGGGTCGGACGGGTGTCGTCGCCGTGCTGAAGAACGGTGCCGGCCCCACCGTGATGCTCCGGACGGAGCTCGACGCGCTGCCGGTGACCGAGAACACCGGCCTCGCGTTCGCGAGCAAGGTGCGAACGAAGGACGATGCGGGCGCGGACGTCGGCGTGATGCACGCGTGCGGGCACGACATCCACATGGCGGCACTCGCCGGCACCGCCCGCATCATGGCGGGCAGCCGCACGAGCTGGCGCGGCACGCTCGTCCTCATCGGCCAGCCCGCCGAGGAGACGATCTCCGGCGCCAAGGCGATGATCGCCGACGGACTGCTCACCCGCTTTCCGCGGCCGGACTTCGTGCTCGCCGTGCACGACGACGCCGGCCTTCCGGCCGGAATCGTCGGCTCCCATCCGGGGCCGATCCTCGCGAACTCCGATGCGCTCGACGTCCGCATCTTCGGACGCGGTGGACACGGCGCGCGGCCCGAGACAACGGTGGACCCCATCGTCATTGCCGCGCGCACGGTAGTCGCGCTGCAGACGATCGTGTCGCGCGAGGTCTCGCCGTTCGATGCTGCCGTCATCACCGTCGGCTCCATCCACGGCGGCGCGAAGAACAACATCATCCCCGACGAGGTGCTGTTGCAGCTCACGGTGCGCTCGTTCACCGAGCCCGTGCGGCGCCATCTGCTCAGCGCCATCGAGCGGGTCGTCAAGGCGGAGGCGGCAGCGGCGGGGGCGCCGCGCGCGCCGACGATCGAGAGTCCGCAGAGCACGCGAGCGCTCGTGAACGACTCGGCGCTCACGCGGCGCATCTCGGCGGTGCTGCTCCGCGAGATGGGACCGGCACGCGTCAGAGATGTTCCGCCGGAGATGGGCAGCGAAGATCTCTCGGAGTTCTCGAAGGTTGGTGTGCCGACGCTCATGCTGCGCATCGGCGCCGTCGCGCGCGCGCCGTACGATGCGGCGATGAAGTCGGGGGCGACGCTGCCCTCGCTGCACTCGTCGCTGTTCGCGCCCGACCGCGAGCCGACGATCAAGACGGCGATCCTCGCCGAAGTCCTCACGCTGCGTGAGCTCATGCCGGCGGGCGGGGGAGCGCCACGATGAGCGACGACTCGCGCGAGGGGTTGAGCCGCCGAGCGTTCGGGAAGCTGCTCGGCGCGGCCGCGCTCACGGGCGCGCTGCCGGGCGCGCTCCCGGTGGCCTCGCACGGCGCCGCGATGACCTCGTCGTCGCCGCCGGTCGAGCACGCGGCCGAGCCGGTCGTCGCCGGCGACGAGATCTGCGACCTCACCGCGATCGATCTCGCGGCGCGCATCCGCCGCAAGCAGCTCTCGGCGCGCGAGGTCATGGCCGCGCACCTCGCCCGCATCGAGCGCGTCAACCCGAAGATCAACGCGATCGTCACCCTCGTCGCCGACCGCGCGATGGCCGACGCGAAGAAGGCCGACGAACTGCAAGCCCGCGGTGGAGTGCTCGGCCCCCTCCACGGACTGCCGGTGGCGCACAAGGATCTCGTGAACACCGCGGGCATTCGCACCACCTTCGGCTCCCCGCTCTACCGCGACAACGTACCCACCACCGATGCGCTGATCGTCACGAGAGTTCGCAACGCCGGCGCGATCACGCTCGGCAAGACGAACACGCCGGAGTGGGGTGCCGGCTCGAATACCTTCAACTCGGTGTTCGGCGCGACCGTCAACTCCTACGACCTCACGAAAACGGTGGGCGGCAGCAGCGGCGGTGCGGCCGCGGCGCTGCGATGCGGCATGGTGTCGATCGCCGGCGGAAGCGACTTCGGAGGCTCGCTGCGCAATCCGGCGGCGTTCAACAACGTGGTCGGGTTCCGTCCCTCTCCCGGCCGCGTCACGGACGACGACGGATCGTGGTCACCCATGTCGACGGGCGGGCCGATGGCGCGGTCGGTCGCGGACGTCGCGCTGTTCCTCAGCACGATCGTCGGCCCGCATGCTCCCGACCCACTCGCCCTCGACGAGGACGGTGCGCGCTTCCGTGCGCCGCTGGCTCGCGCGTTCAAGGGTACCCGCGTCGCCTGGTTCAAGGACCTCGGGGGGATCCCCTTCGAGCCCGAGATCACGCGGGTCGTCAACGGGAACCGGCAAGCGTTCGTCGATCTCGGATGCGCCGTCGAGGAAGCCGAACCAGACTTCACCGGCGTCGAGGACGCGTTCAAGATCCTGCGACACGCGTCGTACCACGCCAACTACTCGAAGCTCGCGCGCGAACACCCCACGATGTTCAAGGAGACGATCAAGTGGGAGATCGCCGAGGCCGAACGGAACAGCGGGGCCGACGTCGGCAGGGCGTGGGCGAGGCAGGCACGCATGTACCTGGACGCCACGCGCTTCTTCGAGAAGTACGACTTCTTCGTGCTGCCCGTGACGCAGGTCGAGCCGTTCGCCGTGACGACGGAATATCCAACGAGCATCTCCGGGACGCCGATGTCCACCTATCTCGACTGGATGCGCTCCTGCTGGTACGTCACGTTTATGGCGTGCCCGGCGATATCGGTCCCCGCCGGGTTCAGTGCGAGTGGGCTGCCGGTCGGCCTCCAGATCGTCGGTCCGCATCGCGGCGATTGGAGCGTGCTCCAGATGGCGCACGCGTTCGAGCAGGCCACGCGGCACGGCGCGCGGCGCCCGATCATCTGAAGCGCGTACTGGTGCTCAGTGCGCCTTGGCGACAGCGACCGCATACACGTGCCGCTCGCCATGGAAGTTCCCCGTGAAGATCACCCACTTCTTGTCCGGCGTGATCGACCCGTTGGGCTCCACGCCCCCGCGTCCCGTCACGTAGTTGTGCTTCGACATGTCCACCAGCTTCTCGCGCTGCAACACGTCGCCGCGCTGCACGGTGAACAGGTTGATCCACATCCCGTCCTTCGAGAACGCCACCTGGGTCGGATCGCCCCCGTCGCCCATGAACATCGAGTTGTCCCGCGAGACGTTGTAGTGCACCGACCACGCATCACGGTCGATCCGATACTTCACCCGCTTGCCCGACCTGATGTCGACGCCGCCGATCCAGAACAGCTGGCTCCGCGGCGTCTGTAGATCGTACCAGATGGTCCTGCCGTCGAAGCTCCAGAACTCGTGACCGGCGATCTCCATGTCCATCGTGCGCGCATGGCGCAGCGTCTTGTCCGAGCCATCGGTGCGGATCGTCCAGATGCGGTCCACCTCGTGCCACGTGCCCTCGTGGCAGTAGAGCAGGAGAGTCGGGTCGGTCGGAGAGAACTGCATGTGGTTGAGCCAGCCGTACTGGTGGCCCACCGTGTCCGCCTTGCCCGTCTTCAGGCTCGTGACCACGAACGCCATGCCGTCGGGGTTGAGCGCGCGGCGGGCGAGCCCCTCCTCCTTGTTCACCGCGTACTGCTGCTCCGGCGAGAGCTCGGCGAGCGTCTTGCCCGGGAACATGCGCGTGAGCTGGGGTCGCGGCTCGCGCGTCGCCGGCTTCGGTGTGCGGCCCGTCGGGTCCTCCGCCGTGATCGTCGTGACCGTTGCCGATTCGTCGGCGGCGATCAGCGTGCGCGTCGCGTACGGCACCTTCCGGCTCTGCTTCGTGTCGTAGTCGTAGGCGAACACCTCACGCGCGGCCGGCGCGCCACCGCCTGGGGCGCCGCGTACACCACCGCGCGTGAAGTACAGCTCGCGCGTGCGGCGCGCCATGTACGCACCTCCCGCGTTCGGCACCGCGAGCTCGGGCCTCGGCGGCTCGGTGCCCAGCTTCGCGAGATCGATCATCATGATTCCGCTCGGACTGCTGAAGACATACTTGCTCCCGTCCGGCGAGTACGCGTTGTCGTGAAAGTACAGCGTCTGGCTTCCTGCCTCGGACGAGAGCCGGATCACGCGGTGACCAGTCGCCCCATCGATCCAGTCGGTGGGCACATCCTGCACGCGGCGCGCGGGCGCCGCGGTCAGGCCACAGAGCACGCATGCCAGCAGGCCAAGGCGAAGGGTCATCGGACCAGGAGAATAGGCTCGGGACGAACGACGCCGACTTCGGCGCGTCGAGAATGCGAATGCCGCGATCGGTGCGGTACTCCTCATGCCCTGTACGGCCCCGCGCACGAGGCTGTTGAAGATGCGAATGATCGAGGCCGCGTCTCCCCCACTCGCCGGCTGGGAGAGAGGCAACGTCATCGAGGGCTCGTCGTCGGCCACGCTCAGGCCGATCTACGTCGCCCCGCGCACCGCGTCCGAGATTGCCCGTATCCGCTCCGCATCCCGCTCGCACCGGGCATGCACCTCGCGAACACCCGTCCTCGCGATGACCTCGCGCACGTTGCTGGACCGGACGCCGCCCCCGGCGAGGACGCACAGCCGGTCACCAACCCGTGCGACGAGTGCCGCCAGTACGGCAGCGCCTTCGATCGCCGTCGCGGCACCGCCCGAGGTCAACACGCGCGGAATCCCGATCGAGATCAGCGCGTCGACGGCCTCGCCGAGATCCGGCGTCCGGTCGCACGCACGGTGAAAGGTGACACGCTCGGCACCCGCGACCTTCGCCAGCGATTGCGTCAGGGTGACATCGACGCGATTCCGCTCATCGAGCACGCCGAGCACCACGCCAGCCGCTCCGGAGTCGAGGGCCATCTCGACATCGCGCTTCATCCCATCGATCTCGGTTGCCGAGTAGACGAACGATCCACCGCGGGGACGGATCATCGCGAGCACGGGCACACCGGAGCCGCCTGCGACGTCGGCGATCAGCGCCTGAGCCGGCGTCGTCCCGCCGACGGAGAGGTTGGCGCACAGTTCCAGACGGTCGGCGCCGCCCGCCACGGCTGCCAGCGCGTCGTCGAGCGATTCGACCGCGGCCTCGAGGAGGATCTTCACCGTGCGAGACCTGGTTCGCGCGCGGCCGCTATCACACTCGCATCGACTATGGGCATATTGGAAGGAGCATCGCGGTTCCGCCTCATGTCAACTCCGTCGACGACGCCCAATCACCAGCGCCTACGAACCATGCCCGCCGACTCCGAACTCGCGCGTCGTCGGCGCTGGCTGATCTTGACCCCCGTTCGATCCCGCTAATCGCACTACCATCCTCGAGGAGCCTTCCGTGTCCACTTCACGTCGCGAGTTCCTGAGCGCCGGCGCGCTCGCCGCCGCCAGTCTCGCCCTGCCTCGGCGAGCAAGCGCTCGCACCGCCGCCGGCTGGCCCGCGGTGATCGCGAGCTCGAACGGCATTCGCGGCGTGCAGGTCGCTTACGAGAAGTTGAGCGCCGGCTCGGACCCGCTCGACGCCATCATCGCCGGTGTGAACATCCAGGAGCTCGATCCCGACGATCAGTCGGTGGGGCTCGGCGGTTTGCCGAACGCGGATGGCGTCGTGCAGCTCGACGCGAGCGTGATGCACGGTCCCTCCAAGCGCGCCGGCTCCGTCTCGTCGCTGGAGGACATCGCCACGCCCTCGCTCGTCGCGAAGGCGGTCATGGACTACACCGATCACGTGATGCTCGTCGGACCGGGCGCGCGGCGCTTCGCCATCGAGATGGGCTTCACGCCGCAGAACCTGCTCACGGAGAAGAGCCGTCAGTTCTATCTGCGCTGGAAGGCGAACCTCAACCCCGACGATGCCTGGCTCGATCACAAGGGGGACGTCGAGATCGCCAAACCCACGCAGCCCCCGCCGCGCCGCTCGAGCCGTCTCCCCGCATTCCGGCGCGACGACCGCGGCCGCGACTCGCATCTGTTCTTCGACGAGCATGGCGTGCCGCACACCTACGGCACCATCAACATGAACGCGGTCACGGCACGCGGCGACATCGCATCGGTGACCACGACGAGCGGTCTCTCGTGGAAGGTGCCCGGCCGCATCGGCGACAGCCCGATCATCGGCGCGGGACAGTACTGCGATAACGAGGTCGGCGCCGCAGGCTCGACGGGAAGAGGCGAGGCGAACATCAAGGTGTGCGGTGCCTTCCTCGCCGTGGAGTTCATGCGGATGGGCATGTCGCCCGAGGCCGCGCTCATGAAGGTGATGGAGCGCGTCATCGCCATGACCGAGCCTCGATTGATGAACGACCGAGGCCGCCCATTCTTCGACCTGGAGTACTACGCCATCAACAAGAAGGGCGAATTCGCCGGCGCGTCCGCGTATCAGGGAGGCACGTACGCCGTGTGCGACGCGGCGGGACCGCGAAAGCTGGAAGCGGCATTCCTGTACAAGCGCGACGAGCGCCCCAAAGGCAAGCCGATTTCCGGTACGCTGACCCCTCCATGAGACGTCATCCATGATCTCGCCCTCGCCCGTCACGCTCGAAGGCAACGGCATCAGGCTCGAGCCTCTCGCGCCCACGCACGAGGCCGGCCTCACCGACGCCGCCTCCGATGGCCGGCTCTGGGAGCTCTGGTACACATCGATCCCTGCGCCCGGCGAGGTCGCTCCCTACATCGAGACAGCCGAGGCCGGCCGAACTGCCGGTCATATGCTGCCGTGGGCGGTCCGGGAGCTCTCGTCGGGCAACGTGGTCGGGAGCACGCGCTATCACGACATCGTCAGCGCCGCCGACCGGGTGGAGATCGGCTACACCTTCTACGCCGCGCGCTGGCACCGGAGCCACGTCAACACCACCTGCAAGCTCCTGCTGCTCACGCATGCGTTCGAGACGCTCGGCTGCAAAGTCGTCGGGCTTCGCACGGACAACTTCAACTTCCGCTCGCAGCGGGCCATCGAGGGGATCGGCGCGAAGCGCGACGGCATCATTCGCCACCATTGGCCGCGGCGCGACGGCACCGTCCGCGACACCTTCATCTACAGCATCCTCGCTGCCGAATGGCCGGACGTGAAGCGTCATCTCGCGACGCGGTTGTCGCGGGCGGAGCGCGCGACGCCGTGAGCGGACGATCCCAGTGAGGACGAAATCGGTGAGCCAACGAATCACGTCGCTGCTCGCACTGACCTTCGCTGCGCTCGGAGCGGGCTGCGCGTCGCGTCCCGTCGCTTCTGCCGCTGCTCCGGGAACACTCGTCGCCATCTTCGCGCATCCCGACGACGAGTCGATCGTGTCTCCCGCCCTGGCGCGCTATGCACGCGATGGCACGAAGGTGTACGTCATCGTCGCCACCGATGGACGCAAGGGAGTATCACGGCACGCGGGCATTCCCGCGGGCGACAGCCTCGCGGCCGTCCGGGCGCGCGAGGCACGCTGCTCGGCGGCGGCGCTCGGTGCGCAACCGCCCATCCTCTTCGCCTTCGAGGATGCGGGACTCGCGGTGGGCAGCCCGTGGCCGGGCGAGCCGATGGATCGCCTGGCGCAGCGCATCGACTCCACGCTGCGCGTCCTGCGGCCCGACGCCGTGATCACGTGGGGCCCGGAAGGTGGCTACGGCCACGCCGATCACCGGCTGGTCGGCGACGTGGTGACGCAACTGTTCCAGTCGGGCGCGATCAGCGAGACGCTGCCGCTGTACTACGTCGGCTTCACGGCGGACCGGCTCGTGGGCGCGCCGCGATGGTTCGGGATGCGCATCTATCCCACGTCGCCCGCGCTGCTCAGCGCGCGCATCACGTACGAGGAGCAGGATCGCGCCGCGTCGCGCCGAGCGCTCGGCTGCCACCGTTCACAGGCCACCGAGCAACAGATGGACGAGAGCTTCGCCACGCTCGAGCAGCTGTGGCACGGGCAGGTGTCCTTTCAACAGTGGCGAGGCGGGCCGGTGCGGTCTCGATTGTTCTGATCGTATGCTCGGCGCCCGCTACGCTGACGATCGCCGCCCGCGTCGTCGCGGGCGGCGCCGTGAGCGCAGGTGCCTACTTCCCCCAGCCCTGCGTCGTCATCTGCTCGCCAGTCTCCAGCAGCGACTTGAGATCGCTCAGGATCCACGTCCAGCCAGCGCCTTCTCCCGGTCCCTGTCGGTCGCCCGCGACCATCACCGCGTGACCCGGCGTGCCGGTGAGATCGTGGATCACACTGAGACGGCTCACCCCACCAAGCCCCTCCTCGATCTCGTACGTGAGGCGCGTGAAGCCTTCAGCGGCCAACGTCGGATCGATGGCCATGCGCCACGTCACCACGAGTCGGTGCGGAGGAGTCGACTCGATGACTTCACCGTCCACGATCACCCCCGACATCCCTTGCGCGATCATCCCGTCGTTGGCGTGTCCACGATACTTCCCCCCCGGACGCATCTCGTAGTCGTCGCGCAGGCCATACCCGAAGCGTTGCGTCCATTCCGGCTTCGTGATCGCGTCCCAGATCCTCTGCGGAGTTGCTCTGATGAAGACGCGATAGATCTGCGTCGTCGTGCTCGTGTCCGTCGCGGCGGTCGTCATGCCGAGTCCTCTTCCAGTTGGCGTTTGAGATCCGTGAGTGCCGACACTCGGCGCTCGGTGAACTTGTCGATCCATCGGTCGTGGATGAGCCGGATCGGCACCGGATTGAGAAAGTGGAGCTTCTCGCGGCCCGACCTGCGCGTCACCACCAGCCCCGCGTCCTCGAGGAGGCGGAGATGCTTCATGACACCGAAGCGGGTCATCTCCAGTTCGGACTCGAGCTCCGTGAGCGTGCGGCCGTCACGCACGAAGAGCCGGTCGAGCAGGAACCGCCGCGTCGGGTCGGCGAGCGCTTTGAACACGCGGTCGTCGTCTGTCATGAGCTGAATATAGGTGACTAAATGGTCACATGTCAAGCACGGCGCTCCGAGAGCCATGCGCGCCCTCACCGTTCGCGCCGTCCTCGGCTACTCTGCGTCCATGCACGCGATACTTTCGCCGGCACCCCCCCAGCCACGCGCCATGCAGAGCCTCAACGAATACAACTCCGTCGAACACGCGCTTCAGTATCTCGCCATCGCCGACAAGATTCCGCATCGGACCGCCGGCGAAGCCGCGCTGCTGGAGTTCATTCCGCCAACCGCCCGCCGAATTCTCGATCTCGGTGCAGGGGACGGCCGGCTGCTCGCGTTGCTCCGCCTCGACCGCCCTGCGTTTCGCGGAATCGCCGCGGATCTCTCGCCGACGATGCTCGACTCCGCGCGCGCGCGCTTCGCCGGCGACCCGCTCATCGAGGTGATCGAGTACGACCTCGATCAGCGCCTGCCTGACCTCGGCACCTTCGACGCGATCGTCTCCTGCTTCGCCATCCATCACTGCTCGCACGAGCGGAAGCACTCGCTGTACGCGGAGATCTTCGCCGCGCTCGAGCCGGAGGGAGTGTTTTACAATCTGGAGCACGTCGCGTCGCCCACTCCCGAGCTCCACGCTCAGTTCCTCGATGCGCTCGGTATCACGCCGGAGCAGGAAGACCAGTCCAATCAGTTGCTCGACGTGCAGCCGCAGCTCGAGTGGATGCGCGAGATCGGCTACCAGCAGGTGGACTGCCACTGGAAGTGGCGCGAGCTCGCGCTGTTCGGCGGTATCAGACCCTCACACGAGTCACCAGACCGGAGAACGTCATGACCGACGATCCATCGATCTCCAACAACGGCGCTGAAAGCTCGCTGGAAGCGCCGTTGATCGCACTCAACCTCGCTGCCTCACTCACTGTGAACGACGTGCAGGCCAGTCTCACGTGGTATCGCGACGTGGTCGGCTTTTCCGTGGATCAGCTGCACGAGCGCGAGGGTTCGCTTCGCGCCGTGTCTTTGAAGGCGGGCAACGTGCGAATCCCGCTCAACCAGGACGACGGCGCCAAGGGGCAGGACCGCAGAAAAGGCGATGGGTTCTCGCTGATGATCACGACCTCGCAGAGCGTCGACGCCGTCGCGGCGCGGATCCGGGAGAATGGAGGCTCGCTCGTGACCGAACCTGCGGACATGCCTTGGGGGACGCGCGCGTTTCGCGTCCAGGACCCGGACGGATTCAGGTTCGCCATCTCCTCGGAGCGATAGTCCAGAAAATCATTCGTCATTCCGCTCGCGTCCAATACAACGTCGCGGCGCCCCGCTAGTTGAGCGCCGACAGGAGAGCCACATGCCCGATTCAGCCTCGTCGCTTCTCATCGGAGCAGTCGGCGGCCTCATCGCCGCCGCGACCCAGCATGCCTTCCGCCGGTACGCCGAGACCGAGCAGGTACGGCGCGAAGTCGTCGAGACCCACCTGCTTCAGCTGCAGGATGGCGTCGAGTCCCTCTACTACCGGATGAACAACATCCAGGATTGGACTGGGAAGTCGGTCATGCCGGACGCGTACTTCGAGTTGACGTCGGCGTACATCTTCGGGCGCGTGCTGGCGCACGAATCCCTGCTGGTCTCCAAGGGCATCTACGCCAAGCTGCGTGGTGACGACGTCCTCAAGCGCGAGGTGAAAGCTGGCTTGCATTCCATCAATCGCGCCATGGACGACCGGATCTTCCTGCACTACCACCGAGTGCTGCTGGGCCAGATGGCTCTCGAGGGCGATCGCGTCCTCACCTTTACCGAGTTTCTCGATCGAGCGGCGCTTCCCAAGTACGCCGGCGTCGTCGCATCGACGGCGACGTTCACGCAGTCGGCCGCTCCGGAGCGGCTCGAGCAGCTCCGCACGCTCGCCGGCAGCCTGGTCACGGTGCTCGCGGCCCAGACCGGCGTTCCCAGCGCCGCATCGCTCGCCCGCGACGACCCGCACTCGCCACCGACACCCATGGAGAGTACGGCCAGCGCATGACGCGGTACGACCGCGCCTTGCATCTGCACATAATGCTGTGTATACTTGCAGATGATGACAGCCTCCGTCCTCGCCCGCATCGATTCCCGGCCCGAGCCGGCACCGGTCCTCGCCAAGGCCACTCTCGCCGCCGCGGAGCGGCTGGGACTGCGCAACCGGCACGTAGCCGCCATCATCGGGTCGAGTGAGGCATCCGTGTCGCGCCTTCATAACGGGCGTGGGCTCGACCCCGCCACGAAGGAGGGCGAGCTCGCGCTCATGTTGCTGCGGCTCTATCGCTCGCTCGACGCGCTCGTCGGCGGCGACGACGCCAAGGCCCGCGCGTGGCTGCACGCCGCCAACGATCACGTCGGCGGTGTGCCGGCCGAACGCATTCGCACCGTCGAGGGCCTCGTCGATGTCGTCCAGTATCTGGACGCGATGCGCGGGCGACTCTGAGCTTCGTGCGCTTCGACTCTCGCCCTGGCGAGTGGTCGAGGCCCAGCATCAGCTCTCGACCCGCAAGCTCGTCGATTCGGCGGATGAACAGGTGCTGCTCGAGGAGCTGATCGAGCGCGTCAAGCCGCCCGACGACACGAGCGGACGGCTGCACTACCTCCTCTTCACGCCGTTTCGCTATCCGCCGCTGCGCCATGGATCGCGCTTCGGCGGGCGGCACGAGCGAGGGATCTGGTACGGCTCCGAGGACCGGCGCACGGCCTTCGCCGAGGTCGCCTACTACCGGCTGCTCTTCCTGGAGGGTACGCGCGCGCCGCTCGGCGTCGTCACCACTGCGCTGTCCGCCTTCACGGCGCGCGTGAAGTCCGAGCGAGCGATCGATCTCGTGGAGCCTCCGTTCTCGACGCACCGCAAGTCGATCGCCTCTCCGGCGAGCTACACGTCCACGCAGGCACTCGGCGCCGCCATGCGAGCGGCGGCCGTGGAGCTCTTCCGGTACCCGTCGGCGCGCGACGCGGCGGGCGGAGTCAACGTCGGGGCGTTCACGCCCACCGTATTCGGGACCGGGCGGCCGCACGCCTTCGAGACGTGGCACTGCACGGCCGAGCGCGATCGCGTCGAGCTCACCCAGGGGGACTTCTTCAGGCGCGAGACGCTTACATTTCCGCGCGAGCAGTTTCTCGTGAAGGGAGCGCTGCCGGCGCCGGCGCTCTGAGTCTTCTTCCAAGCCAGCGCTATCTCTCGAACGACCCGAATGCCGAGCCTACCGGACCTGATCGCCAACAACCGCAACTGGGCCGACGGTATGCGCCGCCGCGACCCGGGTTTCTTCGATCGGTTGGCTCGCCAGCAGGCGCCTCGGTATCTCTGGATCGGATGCTCGGACAGCCGAGTACCGGCGAACGAGATCGTGGATCTCCTGCCTGGGGAGCTGTTCGTCCATCGGAACGTCGCCAACATCGTCGTCCACTCCGACCTCAACTGCCTCTCGGTGCTGCAATACGCCGTGGAGGTGCTGCGCGTGGAGCATGTGATCGTGTGCGGTCACTATGGGTGTGGCGGTGTCGAGGCAGCGTGGAAGCGCACCCCGCTCGGTCTCATCGACAACTGGCTACGGCACGTGCAGGACATCGCCGCGCGGCACCAGACGCTCTTCACGCGCGCGATGTCGGACGTGCAGTGCACCGACAGGCTCGGTGAGCTCAATGTTCTCGAGCAGGTCGCGAACGTATGCCGCACCACCATCGTGCAGGACGCGTGGCGACGCGGACAGCCGCTGTCGATCCACGGCTGGATCTATCGTCTGCACAACGGCATCATCCGCGATCTTGGTCTCTCCGTCTCGCGTGACGACGAATTGAGCAAGGCGTACGATCGCGCGTTGAGCGCGTTGATCTCCGCCTGAGCGCGACTCCACTTCGCTGATGTTCCAGATGCAGACCGCACGACCGACCATCACTCGTCCGTCGTGCCCCCCAACCCGAGCCACTCTTCGGCCTCGCGTGCGTCGCGGAACACGCGCACCAGCTGTCCGACGTCTTCCGCGTAGCTCGCGAACATGCGCGCCAGGCCGAACGTGATGTCCGACGGTGCGATCAGGGCGCGTCGCGTGCCCGGCGCGAACACCGCCAGCGATGCCGCGGCGGCAATAGCCGTGGAATCGGCGGAAAGGCGCGTCACGTCGCGGAGATCGCCGAGCTGGCGATAGTCGGGCCGGAAATCCAGGTCGATCAAAATCTTCCGGTAGTGCTCGTAGAGATCCTCGCTGGAGAGCTCGCCCCACGCGAGGCAGCGGACCAGCCGCTCATCCGCGTCGATGCTGTGACTCATGGCCATGCTGACCCCCCGGGGCCCCCTTGTCTACCTCGCCCTTCGGCGGGATTCCATGCCTCATCCGTCTGCGAAGGCAGTGCCAACGCCACGATCCATCGCACCTGCTCTGATCGCGTTCATGCTAGATTGGACATCGAACCCCGGCCGTCCGCGCCGCGGATCACTCGACGGGAGGAATCGACGATGTGTCGCAACATCAAGACGCTGGCCAACTTCGAGCCGCCGGCGACAGATGATGAGATCCACGCGTCCGCGCTGCAGTTCGTCAGGAAGCTGAGCGGTGCCACGCGACCCTCGCGCGCGAACGAGGCTGCGTTCGACCGCGCGGTGGAGGAAGTCACCGAGGCCGCGCAACGGCTCATCCGCTCGCTTCAGACGAACGCGCCGCCGCGCGACCGCGAGGAGGAGATGCGAAAGGCGCAGGAGCGCTCCAGGAAGCGCTTCGCCTGATTCGATCTCGATCCGCATCGAGCTCGACTATGGGCGAGGCATCGCTCAGCCCACCCACTCCGGTACACTTCTCACGATTTGCGAGGTGGCGCGTGGCAGCAGACTCGTGGGAGCCGATCTTCAAGTTTCTCGAGCACGAGGCGCGCTTCCAGGCCGCAGCCGCGACGGCGACCGGTGCCGCCGCGGCGTGGTGGCTCAAGTCGCTCCTCGCGCCTGGAAAGGACGCACCACCGCTGGCGCATCCCACCGCGAGTCGCGTCGCCGCCGCGCTGCTCGCGCTCGTCTCGTTCCTCTTCCTCGTCACTGAAGGGCGGATCTCGGCGCGCTACGGAGAGCTCGCGCGACATTCGGCGCTCGGAGAGCCCGTGCCCACGGCATGGGTCGCCGTCCTCGTCCGCGACTGGCGCGACCCGGCGGTGCTCCTGGCGTGGTGGCCGTACTACGGCGCGCGACTGCTCCTCTTCGTTGTCGCCGCGATCGTCGTGTGGTCGCTCTTCCCGTGGATGCCGAGGCGCCAGGCGCCCTCGAGCCCGACCAGGTGAGCTGACGCGGGGACCGTTCCAACTCACACGTACCGGGAGAGGCATGGGCACAGGGCGACTCGAGGCGTTCAGCGACGGCGTCATCGCGATCATCATCACCATCATGGTGCTGGAGCTTCGCGTGCCGCATGGCATCACGCTCGAGTCACTGCGGCCGATCCTTCCCGTCTTCCTCAGCTACGTGCTCAGCTTCGTCAACCTCGGCATCTACTGGAACAACCATCACCACATGCTCCAGGTGACCAAGGCAATCGACGGCACCGTGCTGTGGGCCAACCTGCATCTTCTCTTCTGGCTTTCGCTCGTGCCATTCGTCACCGGCTGGATGGGCGAGAATCACTTCGCCCCGGTGCCCACCGCGTCTTACGGCGTCGTGCTGTTGATGGCGGCCATCGCGTACTTCATCCTCCAACGGACGATCCTCGCACGGGAGGGGGCTCGCTCGCTGCTCGCGGCCGCCGTCGGGAGCGACGCGAAGGGCAAGGTGTCGCCGCTCCTCTACGCGATCGCCATTCCGTCGGCGCTCTGGCAGCCGTGGATCGCGGGTGCGCTATACGTCGCCGTGGCGTTGTTGTGGCTGGCGCCCGACCGCCGGATCGAGCGCGTCATCCAGCAACCTGACACGGTGGAACACGATCCAACCGGAGGCGCGCGATGAGCCGCGGCTCCATCAGCCGCCGCACCTTCGCCACGATCGCCGGCACGGCGCTAGCCAGCGGCCTGCTCCCGCGCCGGCTCGCCGCACTCGATCGGTCGCCGCATGCGACGGCCGCGCCCCCTCGGCTCATCGTCCGCGGAGACGACATGGGTTTCGCGCACGCCGGCAACGAGGCGATCATCGCGTCGTACGTGAACGGAATCGAGAGCGCAATCGAGGTCCTCGCCCCATCCCCCTGGTTTCCCGAGGCAGCGCAGATGCTCGCCGCGCATCCGGGCATCGACGTGGGCGTCCATCTGACGCTCACCAGCGAGTGGGACAACCTGAAGTGGCGCCCGCTCTCGACGGGTCCGAGCCTCCGCGATTCCGACGGCTTCTTCTTCCCGATGGCCTTTCCAAACTTGAGATATCCCGGTCGCTCCGTGACCGAGAAACCGCCCCGGCTCGAGGAGATCGAACAGGAGTTTCGCGCGCAGATCGAGCTCGTCAAGAAGCACGTGCCGCGCGTCAGCCATCTCTCTGGTCATATGGGCTGCACTGGGGTGCGCGCCGACGTCAAGGCGATGACGAAGCGGCTGGCGATGGAGTACGCCCTCGACATCGCGCCCGAGGATCACGGAGTAGTTTCTGCGCGATACGTCGGAGCGCACGAGACGTCGGCCGAGAAGATCGAGAGCTTCCTTCGGATGCTCGACGGGCTCGAGAACGGCAAGACGTATCTCTTCGTCGATCACCCAGGTCTCGACCGACCAGAGTTGCGCGCGATCCATCACCTTGGGTACGAAAACGTCGCCGCGGACCGGCAGGGCGTCACCGACACCTTCACCAGCCCGCGCGTGCGTGATCGGCTCACGCGCCGAAGAATCCAGCTCATCGGGTATCGGGACCTGAAGCGCTAGGGATCAGCAGGAAATCGGGTCCGCTTCGAAAGAGCTGACTGGCGCAACTTCGCCAGTATCACACCGTAGGTGCCGCATGCCCTCCGAGACCCCCTCGTTTCGCGCCGACATCGAGGGCCTGCGTGGAGTCGCGATCCTTCTGGTCGTGCTCTTCCACGCGGGCGTACCTGCGTTGCCGGGTGGTTTCGTCGGCGTCGACGTCTTCTTCGTGCTCTCCGGCTTTTTCATCACAGGCCTGCTCGTCCGCGAGCGCGAGATGTCCGGAGAGGTCGACCTCTCGGCCTTCTACGCTCGACGCGCGCTTCGACTATTGCCGGCGCTGCTGCTGGTGCTGCTCGCGACGCTCCTCGCCGTGATGACGCTGTACGCTCCGATCGATCGAGTCGACATCGCGTCGAGCGCGCGCGCCGTCGCCCTGCACTCCGGCAACATCGAGTTCGCACGCGGGGCCGTTGACTACTTCTCGGCTGGCGAGAGCCCCCTTCTGCACACCTGGTCGCTCGCGGTCGAAGAACAATTCTATCTCGTCTGGCCGCTCTTCTTTCTCTTCGTCGCGCTCGTTCACGATGGTCGCGGCGTCGACGAGGCGTCATCGAAGGCCCGGTTGAAGAAATCGCTCGTCGTGTGGCTCGTGCTGCTCGCGCTGCTCTCCTTCGCGGCGTCGCTGTGGCTCACGCGCACCGCGCAGCCGTGGGCATTCTTCGGTATGCCGACGCGCATCTGGGAGTTTGCACTCGGCGGGCTGCTCGCCGTCGCGTTGGATGAGCGTCGGTTCGCGGACAGCGCCCCATCACTGGGCAACGTCGGCCTACAGCTCGGGGGCCTCGTCGCCATCGCGATTGCCTCGATCACCTACGATCGCGCAACACCATATCCGGGAACCGCCGCGTTGGTCCCCGCTCTCGCCGCGTGTGGCCTTCTCATCGGAGGGGCGCGCACGCCGCGCAGCGTCGTGAGCAAGACTCTCAGCCTCGCGCCACTTCGCTGGCTCGGGCGGGTGTCGTACGCCTGGTACCTCTGGCATTGGCCGCTCGTGGGCGTCGCGGTGGTGCTCCATCCGCGCGTCGGCCTCGCCGGGAAGCTCGCCTGGTCCGCGGTGGCACTCGTCCTGGCGTGGCTCACCTACAGGTTCGTCGAACGGCCCGTGAGAGCGGGCAGGCTGTCGCGCGTTCCCATCCGGTGGGTCGCGCCGCTGTCCGTTCTCGCAAGCGTCGTCGCGGCACTCATCGCGCATGCGGCCACGCGGGCAGCCGAGCGCCAGGTCGCCCTTCCGCAGCAGCGCGCGCTGGTGGCGGCACGCGGCGACCGGATGCGGCACGATTGCTGGGCGAGCACGGTCGAGGACGCGAAGGAGTCGTGCGAGCTGGGCGACGTAAGCGCCGCGACGACGATCGCTCTGCTCGGTGACTCTCACGCCGAGCACTGGCTCGGCGGACTCGATCGCGTGGGGATCGAACATGGATGGAAGATCGTCGCCATGGTGAAGGGCGGATGCCCCGTCGCCGACGTTCCCGCCGATGCGGGCGCTCGCCGCGGACGCTGGTATCGCGAGTGCGCACGCTATCGTGAGGCGATGCTCCGGCGCATCATCGCCATGCGCCCGAATGCGGTCGTCCTCTCGAGCTGGGATCACTACCTCCCGGTCGACGGCGGGCGGTCGCGTTGGCAGGTCAGTCCCGAGGAGTGGAGGCTCGGCCTTCGAAAGACGTACGCTCGACTCACGGCCGCCGGCATTCGCACGATCGTCATTCGCGACGTGCCCCGGACATGGTTCGACGTGCCGGCCTGCCTGTCGCGTCGCGCGGCAGCGCTGC
Source organism: Gemmatimonadaceae bacterium (assembly GCA_039920785.1). Taxonomy (GTDB): domain Bacteria; phylum Gemmatimonadota; class Gemmatimonadetes; order Gemmatimonadales; family Gemmatimonadaceae; genus AG11. The sequence continues at coordinate 53,252 of JBDSDB010000262.1, read as the reverse complement.
CGTTCGCCCGGGCCTGCACGTACGATCGCGACGAGTCACTCTCACGCTCGGCGCTCCGCGAGCAGAACGCCGCACTTCGCGGGCTGCCGGTCCGCGTGATCGACATGAACGATCGGATCTGCGCGTCGCAGCGTTGCGACGTGATCCGTAACGGTGCCGTCGTCTTCACCGACGACAACCATCTCACCGCCACCTTCAGCCGGTCGCTCGCGCGAGTGCTGGGCGAGCGCATCGCGCTCGCCATTCATGTCGCGACACAGGCCCCAGCGAAGTGAGACGCTACGCCCTCTACGCGCTCTCCGCGCTCACCGTTCGACGCCGCCATCGCGCCGTCAAGCTGGATAGCCGCACCTGATTCACGAGCAGTACGCTGCCAAGGATCAGGCCGAGCCCAACGAGCATGCCTGCCGTCACGGGCTCGCCGAGAAAGAGCGCGCCCCACATCGTGCCGAACAGTGGGATCAGGTACGTCACCGTCGTCGTGTTCGTCGGACCGACGGCAGCGATGAGGTGGAAGTACAGCAGATACGCCACCGCGGTGGAGAGCACTGCCAGCAGCACGAGTGAGATGACCGCAGCCCGCGTCGGATGTGCGTTCGGCACCTGCCAGATCGCCGGCGCGATGAGCCACACCGCGGCCCCGAGCTGCTGGCCGAGCGCGAGCGTCGGACCAGGCACACCGGAGAGCTCGCGCTTGGTGTAGACGCCGCTCAGCGCGTAGCAGCACGTCGACACGAGCATCGCGATCACGCTCAGTACCGTGCCCGTCGTCATCCTGATCGGGCTCCAGCCCACCAGGATCCCCACGCCAACGACGCCAAGCACCAGGCCGATCGCGCGACGAGTCGTGATCCGCTCCCCGAGCCAGATCATGCCGAACAACGCCGCCCAGAACGGCACGGTCGCGTTCAGCATCGCGGCCAGCGACGCCGTGAGCCGAAGCTCCGCCGTGGCGATGAGGGCGAACGGGATCGCCGCGTTGAGCGCTCCGAGCACGAGAAGCTTTCGCCAGTGCGCCCGGAGTTCGGCGCGCTGACCGAACGCCGCCAGTCCCGCCCAGAGCACGAGCCCACCGAGCACCACGCGGCCCGCAACGAGAGGGAAGGGACCGAATGATGGAGCGGCGACCCGGATGAAGAGGAACGAGCCGCCCCAGACCGCCGCTAGGACGAACATTGCCGCGAGATCTCTTGGTCTCATGATTCAGAAAGGGAAGATCGGTAGGGAAAGTTCGCCGCATCTCGCGCGGGCGCCCTCAGCGCGAGCAGAAGAGCGCAGGCGGGTGCGGAGAACACCGAGTAATCGAGCGGCGACTTGATTCTCTGCGAGGTGGCCATCGCGATGCCGAACATTGCGGGGAGCACGGCGCTGGCCAGCGCTACGGCACGCGGTCAGATGCCCACGAACAGCGCGACACCCCGCACGAGCTCCGCCACCGGCGCCGCCCATGCGGGGCATGGCATGGTGATGGCCGGCATGAAGGCGTTCACCTCCGCACGCCGAGCGTCAGGCGACGCTGGTGAGTGCGATGAGGAGATCGCTCGAGGGACTCATCACCATCGACCCGCACGCGGCTGGCATGCACCTCGTGGGTTGGCTGCCGCGGGGCGTGAGCGAGGTCGCGGTCGAGTGGGTGGTGGTCGCGGGCGGCGTCGAGCTGTACTCGTTGGCGCGATTCACCGCGGGGCCACGTCCGGTCGACGCGCGCGGTGCGCTGCTGTTCGCCTATGCCGGCTACGACGATCGCCAGATCCGCCGAGCGGTCGATCGCATGACGCGTTCGCTCGAGCCGTTTGGCTCATCCTGAGGGTGACTCGCTGGCATCGTCGTTCTCCTCCTGCTGCGTGGCGCGCTCCGCTGCACGCGCGACGGCCGCCCCAGAGCCGTCGGCGCGGTTGACGAAGAAGTACTGATCGATGCATTCCGACACGAGGGCTGTGCGAAGGTGCTCGCGCGCGAGCGGTTCGATCCGATACAGGAAATGTGCGCGGTCCACGGCCTCCCGCAGGGCGATCACCGTCCCCTCGGGCGTGGCTCCTTCGGCCACCAGGACCTCCACGAACTCGCGGAGCGCTCGACGCGTCCCCTCGTCCTCGGCCGAGCTCGCGCGCTCGAGCATGCGCAACACGCGAGCTCGCCCCGTCGGCGAGGCAGGTTCGAGCTCGGGAGGTGGTGCAGTTGACTGGAATGGGCATCGGAATCCATGATGCCACCTTACTGTGAGGACGCCGCCGGCCAGCCTTCACATCGGCGCCCACCGGTGGGAATACTGGGCGCGCTCGACGAGACGCACCATCTTCGGTGCGCGCCAGACCCAGCACGATTTGCCGCCTGATCGCCCGTTGGGAACTACCCATGTGCTTTCGGGACTGTCGACGTGCGGTCTGTCCTTGCCACGGCACGTGCTTGCTCGACCTCTCACGCGGACTTCGAACCATGACCAACGGTGCTGGCATCACGGAACACACCCCCTCGACGGGCACGGGGGAGACCGGTACTCCGGCGCGCCGTCTCCCGGATTCGCTGCGGCTGGGTCACGTGCGGCTGCAGGTCGGTGATCTCTCACGCTCGCTGGAGTACTACAGCGGCATACTCGGCCTCCACGTCCAAGCGAGCGATTCAAGCTCGGCCACTCTCACCGCCGCCGGCGACTCCGCTCCACTCGTCCAGCTCGTCGAGAGACCGGGCACAGTGCCCGTACAGCCACACGGCCGGCTCGGTCTCTACCACTTCGCGCTGCTGGTGCCCGACCGTGGGGCGCTGGGCCGCTTTCTCCGTCATCTCTCCGAGACAGGTACTCGGATTGGGGCGTCGGACCACCTGGTGAGCGAGGCGATCTATCTGCGCGATCCGGACGGACTCGGCATCGAGGTCTACGCCGACCGGCCGCGCGCGGCTTGGCGCCTCGTGGACGGACAGATCCAGATGGCCACCGCGCCGCTCGACACTGAATCTCTGATTGCCGCTGCGAAGGGCGCACCGTGGAACGGGATGGCCGCAGGAACCGTGATGGGACACATGCATCTCCACGTCGCCGACATCGACCTGGCGTCCAGGTTCTATCACGAGGTGCTCGGCCTCGATCGCATCGTGTGGACCATTCCCGGAGCGCTCTTTCTCTCCGCTGGCGGTTATCACCATCATCTCGGGCTCAATACCTGGGCCGGCCGGGACGCCGATTCGCCGTCCGACCGCGAGGCGCGCCTCCTGGAATGGCGAATGCTGTTCCCAACGTCGGCAGGTGCGGGCGTGGCGGCGCGCCGGTTGACGGACGCGGGACATGGGGTGTCCGAGGTGGACGGTGATTGGATCGTAGAGGATCCCTGGGGGACTCGCTTGCGGCTCACATCGAGCTGAGGCAGGCGCGTGCTCAGCCTCGCGTCGCTGGCCGGTTGGGAGCAGGCGGTCCTGGCGAGCATTGCCGGAGCGACCGGCACGCTCGAGGAGCGCGATGGTCAGGTCGAGCGATCGGGGCTTTACGGGGAGTACCCGGCCATCGTGCACGCATACATCGAGCTCTTCTCGGATCCAGAATCAGCGCTAGAGGCCGTCAAGCGCGCGTACTTTCTCGTCTGGCGTAGCGCGATGGCACCGCCTGCCGAGAGCGGCATTCCGCCGCTTCCGGACGGGACGATCCGCATCGTGATCGAAGAGCTGGACGCAAGGGCGCGGCGTATTCCTCCAGACGCGGAGCTTCAGTGGATGCTCGCGCGTTACCATGCGCTGGGCCCGACCGTGCTCGAGCTGTACGGCGCCACGGCTCGACTCATCGAGACGGCGAAGCGTGGTGATGCGGACAGCTGGCGAGAGGTTCGCTTCTCTGGTCCGGCGATGAAGGGCCGAGGGCAGATGGGACGCTACTGGAGCGCCCTGGCGGCTGGCGCGCCGTGAGGCGCGCCAGCCGAGTCGATCAGGAAGTCGCTGTGGGCTCCGGGGCAGCCACCTTCGGTCGGCGGCTCCAATGGCTGCGCGGCTCGACTGGACGCGCACGGGCTTCGAGCAGGTTGGCGTAAAAAGCCACGATGCGAGAGCGCACACCCGTCTTCGTGTCGGCGGAGACGGCCTGGAAGGGCGCATACCGTTGGCGGTCGCCTGAGACATCGAACCACCACCAGCCCTCGTCCGGCGTCGCACGTCGGGACTCCACACGGCAGACGTAAGTCCGCCCGTCCTCTTCGAACTCGAACCCTCGGATCATTGCAACTCCTCACTGGTGTCCCGTAATATACCATCGGGAGCGGCTCCGCGCCCGCTCAGCGCGCAACTGGCCCGCGCCGCAACCGTCAAGCGCTTGCTGATCAACAACTTCACTCCGCTCGTGCGGGTTCGCTCGACCCCTATTCCAGCGAGGACAGAGCGGCTTGCTCGTCCGTTCGTGGCCGTCCGTCTCGCCGTCGGATATATTCCTTCTCTCCGATCACGGCCGCGAATTGATTCCAGCTCGACGGCGAGAACCACCGCGCGCCGGTTGGCAGACGCACCGGTCGCGGAGCTCATGTCGCACGAACTACGAGGTGTCGTTGAAGCAGAAGCGAGTGCTGGAGCTGCAGCAGGCGTGGGGCGACGCTCCGTGTGATCATCCGCAGCTCGCGAAGGTGTACGATCTGGGCGCCCACACGGGGTCGTTCGCCTGTGTGAAGTGTGGAAATATCTTCTCGTTTCGCGAGAAGGCCGAGCTCACGGCCGCGCGCCGGGCCACATAGCGGGAAGGAGCGATGGGCAAGCTGCTGGCGTTCGTCGGCGCAACCGTCGGCAGCTACGCGGGTTGGTGGCTCGGCAGCGGAGCTGGAATCATGACGGCGTTCATGCTCTCGATGGTCGGAACCGGGGTGGGCATCTATGCCGGGCGCAGGGTCGCCGCCCACTACGAGGTCTGAGGAGCTTTCCCATGCGCATTGCCGCCGTCTCGCTCACCCTCGTCACCCTCGTCACCCTTCTCCCGGCCACGGTCCACGCGCAGAAGAAGTGGACGCAGATCGGGACCACGGCCAGCGGCAACCCGGTCTTCGTCGATCTCAAGAGCGTGAAGAAGTCCGGACCGCTCGTCGACGCCACTGTCCGCGTCGTCTTCGTCACGCCGGTCGACACGCCCAAAGGCGCCTGGATGAGCGGACGCATCACCGGCACGTACGACTGCGTCAAGAAGTCGGTCGCCTCCAAGGAGCAGCGGTATTATGGCGACAAGGCGGAGACGAAAGTCGTGGAGCGAAAGGTGAACAAGATGCCCGGGTACGGACCCGCCCTCGCCGGCTCTCTCCCTGCAATCGCGCTCGACTACCTCTGTCGCGCCAAGTAGCCGCTCGGCAGACGCCGACTGACCGCTAGCGCTTCTTCGCCAGGATCGTCCCGCGACAGCGCGTCGCGCCGCACTGGCAGGGAAAGCGACGCTTGGCCGCGGGCGTGTGACGCTCTTCGAGCACGTATGCGTAATCGTACGCCAGCTCCTCGCCGGGCGAAATGTCGCGAATCGTCTCGATCCAGATGCGAGCGTCCTCGATCACGGCATCGCAGTTCGGATCGCAGGAGTGGTTGATGAATCGCGCCGCGTTGCCGTCGACGGCCGCGTCGATCACCACGTCGTCGTCGATCGCGAACAGATACGTGTGGTGACGTTCGCCTTCCACATCGGGATATTTCGCGTCCGCCTCCGCAGGCGTCAGCCGTTCGCCCGCGTACTCGATCAACCGCACGCCTGCGGGGATGATGCCAGTGGCGAATGCGCCCATTCCCTGCATCGGCGAGGGGCGAATCTCGAATGGAAGTTCGTCTGCATCACGCGGCATCACACCAAGATACCTCGCCTCGTCAACCGCACGGCCCGGCTGGCAGTGTATCTTCACACATGACATCACGCTCCGAGAGCTCCACGAGCTCTGACCTTTTGCCGGGATTCGCCGAACTCGGCCTCGATCCCCGCCTCGTCGATGCGCTTGCCGCGCTCGGCTACGAAGAGCCCACTCCGGTACAGCGCGAGGCGATTCCGCCCCTCCTCGCCGGCCGCGACGTGCTCGGCCAGGCCGCGACCGGCACCGGCAAGACCGCCGCTTTCGCCCTGCCGCTCCTGCACCTCGTTACCCCGGATGCGGACCCCCGCACCCGAACCACCGCGCTCATCCTCGTGCCCACGCGCGAGCTGTGCATGCAGGTGGCCGAGGCGGTGCACAAGTACGGAAAGGCGCTGGGCGTGTGCGCGCTCCCGATCTACGGCGGCGCAGCGATGGAGACGCAGCTCCGGATGCTCAAGCGCGGCGTGGACGTCGTCGTGGCCACTCCCGGCCGCGCGCTCGATCACATCCGGCGCAAAACGCTGCGTCTCGATTCGGTGAAGGTCGTCATACTCGACGAAGCCGACGAGATGCTCGACATGGGATTTGCCGAAGATCTCGAGGCGATCCTCGACGCCACTCCCAAGGAGCGGCAGACCGCGCTCTTCTCCGCCACGCTGCCGCCACGCATCGCCGAGATCGCCAACAACCATCTCAAGGATCCGGTGCGTGTCCGCATCGACCGGGAGATCGTGCCCGCCGGCTCGGCGCCGCGCGTGCGCCAGGTGGCATACATCGTCGGCCGCGCGCACAAGATGGCCACACTCGGCCGCGTGCTCGACGTGGAGAACCCGACCTCGGCCATCGTGTTCTGCAGGACGCGAACGGAAGTGGACGAGCTCACGGAGTCGCTGAATGGGCGCGGCTATCGAGCCGAGGCCCTTCACGGCGGTCTCAGTCAAGAGCAGCGCGACCGCGTGATGAAGAAGTTCCGCGCCAACACCGCCGATCTGCTGATCGCCACCGACGTGGCGGCACGTGGGCTGGACGTGCAGCACGTGTCGCACGTCGTGAACTACGACGTGCCCAGCGCCGCCGAGGCGTACGTGCATCGCATCGGCCGCACGGGACGCGCTGGCCGCGAGGGCGTGGCGATCACGCTCGCCGAGCCACGCGAGCATCGCCTGCTGCGCAACATCGAGTACCAGACAAAGCAGAAGATCGAGATCGCTGCCGTGCCGACCGTCGCCGATCTGCGCGCGCGCCGGCTCGAGCTCACGCGGGCCTCGTTGCGCGAGACCATCCTCGGCGGCGATCTCGAGCACTTCCGCGTCATCGTGAACTCGCTCGCGCAGGAATTCGACATCATGGACGTTGCGGCCGCCGCGATAAAGCAGGCGGACGCGGCGAAGGACGGCGGTAGCGATGGCGAGGAGATCCCCGTGATCACCGTTCGCCCGGACCGTCCACCCATGCGCAGCGGTCGCGAGCGCGCACCCACGCCCAAGGCACATCGCGGCCAGTCCGACAACCCGAAGCGGGGCAAGCGCGGGGAGCCCATCACGCCGGACTGGAACGTGGCGCGCCTTTACGTCGGCGCCGGTCGCAAATCCAACATCCGCCCTGCCGACCTCGTCGGGGCGATCGTCAATGAGGCTGGCGTCGATCCGCGCGCGATCGGGGCAATCCAGATCACGGATCGGTTCTCGCTCGTGGAGGTGCCCGACGAGATGGCCGACGACATCATCAGCACGCTTCGTGCGGCGACGATCAAGGGAAAGCGCGTGCCCGTCCGCCGCGATCGCGAGCAGGGTGGTGGGTCCGAGTGAGCCGGATCCAAAGCCGGGTCACTAGTTTAGTAACGTAGACGGTACCTCCCCTTCTACTTCGCTGCCGAGCCTCTCATGCGCCTGAAGACATTGTTCGCCGCACTCGTTCCGCTGTCGTTCGCGGCGTGCCTTGGTAGCACGGATCCTGTGAGTTACCCAAACATCCCGATCGAATCAACGACCTTCGCCTCGAGTCTCGGCGTCAGTCTCGCCACGTCCACGAAGACATCGACGGGGATGTACTATCGCGACATCACGGTGGGCACCGGGGCGACGATCGCGACCGGTCAGACGGCCAACGTCTACTACGCCGGCGCACTCTCGAACGGCGCGGTCTTCGATGCGAAGTCCGCGCCGGCCACTCCCTTCCAGTTCAAGATCGGCGCAGGAACCGTCATCCCGGGGTGGGAACAGGGTGTCGTAGGCATGAAAGTGGATGGGGTGCGGCAATTGATCATTCCACCTGGACTGGGCTACGGTGCAGCCTTCAACGGCCCGATCCCGCCGAATTCGGTGCTGATCTTCAACATCACCCTGGTCAGTATCCAATAGCGAACTGGCCGACCGGCCCGCTTACCGCTATATCATCGTGCGAACGGGCAGGTGAAGACCTGCCCGCTTTCGCGCTCGACATTCTCTCGAGCCTTTGAGCCACCCGAACGAGCGACGATGCACACATACATCTACTACATCGCTGAGAAGATGCCCGGCGCCATGGAGATGCAGCGATTCGCGCATCCGATCCACGTCGGGCTGGTGACGGCCGAGGATCACGAGGACGCGTACGGTGCCGTGCTCGAAGACCTGCGCCCGACCTTCGCGTCTGAGCCGCAGGATCTCGAGGTTCGCTTCGAGGTGGTGACGTCCCCCCGCACCGGCACCGGCGTATGGCGGCACGGGAAGCCGATCGACATGGACATCACCTTCACCTCCGCGGACTAACGCGTCCGCACCATGGAGATCGGTAGGTGAACGATGTCCCCTTCGATCGCGCTCGAGGTGACGTCATCATCTCCACCGATCGCACGCGACTGGACGTCGATCTCGTGCACACGGTCCTCGCCGGCACGTATTGGGCGGCAAACATTCCGCGGGAAGTGGTCGTCCGCTCCATCGACAATTCGCTCGCCTTCGGGATCTACGAGGCCCGTCGGCAGGTAGGATTCGCCCGGGTGATCACGGACCTCGCGACGTATGCCTATCTGTCCGATGTCTTCATCATCGAGGAGCGCCGCGGGCGCGGCCTCGGAAAGCTGCTCGTGGAGAGCATCGTGCTCCATCCACAGCTGCAAGGGCTGCGGCGCTTCGCGCTCTTCACTCGAGACGCGGCAGCGCTCTACGAGCGTCACGGCTTCGCGACGCCCGTCAGTCCCTCGGGCTACATGGAGATCCTGAACCGCGGGGCGTACGGGATGAATCCGGCGGAGTGACCGGAACTGCCTCCGCCGGATGTCGCCGCACGAGTTACGATCGCGCTGTGCCCCGGCGAAGCAGTCGAATCAGGAAGAGCAGCACCACCGCGCCGATGAACGCGGTGAAGATCACCCCGGCAAGCCCACCGAATGGCGAGCTCACGCCGAGCCGGGAGAATAGCCAACCGCCGACGAACGCACCGACGATTCCGATGATGATGTCGCCGATGAGGCCGTAGCCGGTGCCGCCCATGACCAACGAGGCGAGCACGCCAGCGACCAGACCGACGATGATCCAGGTGAGCAGGTCCATTTCAGTTCCGTGGAATGAGGGAGATTCCCGTCCATAGGGGGCAACTCACGTGCCGCCCACGAGGCTGGTTGCCCGTTTGCCTGCTCAGTCACCGCGTGGTGTGAAGGAGATCATCGTCGATGGCCCCAGACGCGACTCCCATGTGGCGCTCCACTCGCCCGGACCGATATTTCCCTTCGAGCTGCGCGCGTCGTCTCGATTCTCTCTCCCTCTCCGGTCATGCACATCGCTGCCTTCCGTCGCCGCCTCGCTGCTTCCGTGACGATCGCCTCCCTCCTCGGATCTGTGGCCTGCTCGGCGCCGATGAGCGGAGGGGCGGGCGGCGCGCCGAGCGCTGGGGGCGCCGTCACGGAAGCCGATGTCCGCCGGCTGCTCGCCACGCTCAGCGACGATTCGCTCGAGGGGCGCATGACGGGCACCCGGGGCTCGGCCAAGGCGGCGGCAATCATCGCTGCAGAGATGCAACGGATCGGTCTCACGCCCGCCGGTGACAGCGGCTTTTTCCAGCGCGTCCCTATCGGATTGGTCGCTGGCGGTCGCGGCGAGCGTCGTGTGTTGCTCTCCGGCTTCGCCGCGTTCGATTCGCTGCCGGCCGCGCGAAGGCAGCTCGCCGTCAACGTGGTGGGCATCCTGCGCGGCACCGATCCCGTGCTTCGTGATTCGGCGGTGCTCATCGACGCTCACTACGACCATCTCGGCGTCGGCCCCGCCGTGAACGGCGACTCCATCTACAACGGCGCTGACGATGACGCATCGGGAGTCGTCGCCGTGCTCGAGATCGCGCGTGCGCTTTCCGCGGGGCCGGCGCCCAAACGCACCGTCATCTTCGCGGCCACGACCGGCGAGGAAGTCGGCCTTCTCGGCACACTCTGGTACATCCGTCACCCGGTCGTGCCCATCGCTCAGCTGAGCGCGAACCTGGAGATCGAGATGATCGGTCGGCCCGACTCGCTCGCCGGCGGAGCTGGGCGCGCGTGGCTCACGGGCTTCGAGCGGTCGACCATGGGCGCGACGTTCGCCAGGGCCGGCCTCCCTATCGTCGCCGATCGGCGATTGAGCGAGCAGTTCTTCGAGCGGAGCGACAACATCGCTTTCGCGCGGCGCGGCGTGCCGGCGCACACGCTCTCGTCGTACAACATGCATTCGGATTATCACCAGCCGAGCGACGACATCGCCCACGTGGACATCCCGCATATGACCGCGGTGATCCGCGCCGGCGCGTCCGCGGCTCGGCTTCTCGCGGACGGAGCGGCGCCACGCTGGAATCCCAACGGCCGCCCGCAGGCGAGCCCCGCGCCCTCGACGGCGCCCACTCCGACTCCGATGCCGGTGACGCCGGCCGCGTCGCTGCCCAGTGCCAAGGAGCGCCTGGCGACGTTCACCACGGTGCGGCTCACCGCCGATACGGCGTCCCTCACGCGCCGAGAGCGTCGGATGCTGCCACTCCTCATCGACGCCGCGCGAGAGATGCACGACATCTTCTGGCTACAGGCCGTCGGCCCGCGGGATTCCGTGCTCGCGTCGATCCCGGATCCGGACGCACGGCGGCTCGCGGAGATCGTGGTCGGTCCGTGGGACCGCCTCGCCGACAACGCGCCATTCGTCGCCGGCGTGGGGCCCAAGCCGCATGGCGCGAACTTCTATCCGCGCGACATGACCAAAGAGGAGCTCGAGCGCGCAGTGCAGGGCGGGGGTGCGCGCGCCGACAGCCTCAAGTCGCTGTACACCATGATCCGACGCGATGCAGCGGGTAGGCTCGTCGCCATCCCGTACTCGCGCTTCTTCGCCGAGGCGAACGCGCGCGCGGCCGCCAAGGTGCGCCAGGCCGCCGCGCTCGCCGACGACGCCGGACTTCGCCGCTATCTCGGGCTGCTCGCTACCGCGTTGGTCACCGACCAGTACCGGCCCAGCGACCTGGCATGGATGGACATGAAGCAGAACCGGCTCGACATCGTGCTCGGTCCCATCGAGACGTACGAGGACGAGCTGTTCGGCTACAAGGCGGCGCAGGAATCCTTCGTGCTGATCAAGGATCTCGCCTGGAGCCGTCGTCTCGCCAAGTACGCGGCAATGCTCCCCGCGCTGCAGCGCGGGATCCCGGTGCCCGACGCATACAAGCGAGAGCGGCCCGGCGCCGACGCTGATCTCAACGCGTACGATGTCGTCTACGTCTCCGGGCAGGCGAACTCCGGCGTGAAGACGATCGCGATCAACCTGCCGAACGACGAGGAGGTGCAGCTGAAGAAGGGCGCGCGCCGGCTGCAGCTCAAGAACGCGGTGCGCTCCAAGTTCGATCGCATTCTCATGCCGATCGCGCGTGAGCTGATCGTCAGCGATCAGCAGCCGCGCGTGACCTTCGACGCTTTCTTCGAGAACGTGATGTTCCACGAGGTGGCGCACGGGCTGGGCATCAAGAACACCATCACGGGCGCGAGCACCGTGCGGGCCGCCCTCAAGGAGCGCGGCGGTGCGCTGGAGGAAGGCAAGGCGGACATCCTCGGTCTTTACATGATTCGGCAGTTGAACAGCCAGGGCGAGCTCGGGAGGGAGTCTGTGGACGACAACTACGTCACCTTTCTCGCGAGCCTTTTCCGCTCTGTGCGCTTCGGCGCGGCTGACGCGCACGGTCGCGCCAACGTGGTGGCGTTCAACTTTTTGAAGCGAATGGGTGCGTTCTCTCGCGAGCCGGACGGCAAGTACCGAGTGGACTTCGCCCGCATGCGCGCTGGAGCGGACTCGCTCTCCCGGAGGATCATCACTCTGCAGGGCGATGGAGACTACGCCGGTGTCGGCGCGCTGAACGCGGAGCTCGGCGCAATCGATCCGGTGCTCCGAAGCGATCTCGATCGGCTCGGGGCCAAGGGGATCCCTGTCGACATCGTGTACGAACAGGCGCGCTGACCACGAGAGGCGCTCCCGTGATTTCGCCATCACCTTTCCAGTCGAGGCTTTCGCGGGCCAGCGGCAGCGACTCGGAGGGTGGAACTCCCGAAAGCATCGGCAGTTCGCCATTTCGAGCGTCGCCAGGCCACAAGGCACGCCTGGCGCGCTACGCCCGAGGTCGCATCTGGCGCGGGCTCGGTCCGTTCGCAAAATTGAAGCACGCTCACCGCCCTCGCGTGGTCGTAGACGCGCGCGATACCGGCGACGTGGTGGATCGTCCCTGAAGCAAAGGGCGCCGCGTGGAACGTCGGCCCTGCTCCAGCGCACACTCACTCCTCCTCGCTGCCCGCCAGCCGTGATGCTGCACGTCCTTCTCGGTATTGCGCTGCATGCTTCGACGGCGACCCCGTCTGACAGCGTGCGCCCCGCGGTCAAGCCGGGACCAGTGCGCGCCGATTCCACGATGCTGTCGCTTCCGACGCCCACAATCAAGGCGCCGAATGCGCCGCTGCCGACCGTCGCCACCCTCGTGACGCTTGCGTGGCCGTCCAGGCCGATCACCGCGCCGCCATCGAGCGAGTCATCTACGTCGGCGCCCGCCTCCCAGCCATCGTCCGTGCTGGCCGCCGCCCCGCAGGTAGCGGACGCGTCGCCGAGCCCCGCGGTCGAGACGCAGCTAGTCGTGGATGCGAAGCCGGCCCAGTCCACCATCGTCATCGCCGCCGCGGACGCGTCGGCGGTCGCCCGCCCGACGATGACTCCGTCTACCTCGCCGACAGGGCCCGCGACCGCCGGACTTGTCGCCTCCGCGATTCCGCCGGCACCTGCACCCGTCTTCACGTCGGACGGCCGCATCGTCAACGGTACCAGGAGCACGGTGACGATCGAGCCGCTGCACGCGGTCCCGATTCCCGCCGCGGGCGTGCGGCTCGCCCCTCCTGCAGCTGCGGATAGCGTGGTCGTCTACAAGCGGGAGCGCACGCTGACGCTCTTCTACCTTGGCGTCCCGGTTCGCAGCTACTTCGTGGCGCTTGGAAGCAACCCGGTCGGCGACAAGATGCGCGCCGGCGACCAGCGCACTCCTGAAGGGCTGTTCTACATCAACGCCCACAATCCGGCGAGCAAGTATCATCTCGGGCTGCACATCTCGTATCCCGACGCGGCGCATCGCGCCCGCTCGGACAGCCTCGGCGTCGATCCTGGTGGCGATATCATGATCCACGGCCTGCCCAAGACCTTCAGCGACGCGGGCAAGGATCATCGCACGATCGACTGGACGAACGGCTGTGTCGCGCTGACCAATCAGGAGATCGAGGAAGTCTGGCGCGCAGTGCCCGACGGCACGCCGGTGCAGATCAAGCCGTAGATCGGCTCCTCCGTGCCGCGCGTCCAGATCACGTACTGCCCTCGTTGCCGCTGGCTGCTGCGCGCCGCATGGATGGCCCAGGAGCTGCTCGTCACCTTCGAGCACGAGCTCGAGGAGGTCGCACTCCGCCCTGGCGCCGAAGGCATCTACGAGATTCGACTCGATGGCGATGTGATGTGGTCTCGCGCCGTCGAGGGTCGGTTCCCTGAGCTGAAGGAGCTCAAGCAGCGCGTGCGCGATCGCGTGGCGCCGGATCGCGTACTCGGCCACTCCGACCGCGGCGCGTGACGCGAGGAGCGGGGCCAAGGTTGTGCTCCGCATGAACGAGCCACGCAGTCACCTCCTACGCATCCGGTTGTCACGGAGCGCTGCGCTCGCGTGCGCGCTGGGAGCCGCGCTGGGATTCAGCTCGGGGTGCTCGATCACGGAGCCGAGCGGCCGCGCCGCCGAAGCGATGGATCTCTCGCGAAACCGGCAGCGTTGGGCGAGCGCGAATCTGCACGACTACGAGTTCGACTATCAGTTGCGCTGCTTCTGCGCACCGGATGCCACGGAGCCTGTGCATATCGTCGTTCGCGGCGACGCCATATCGTCGGTCGTCCGCTCGCGCGACGGCCTGCCGGCGGTGACACGATTCGGCGGTTGGCCACGAGTCGACGAGCTGTTCGCCACCGTGCAGCGCCGGCTCGAGCAAGGCGCCGCTCGCGTCGATGTCACGTACGACGTCGCGCTCGGCTATCCACGATCGATCACCGTGGACATTGAGCTCCTGACGGCCGACGACGAGTCCGAGCAGGTGGCCAGCAACCTTCGCGCGGCACGCTAGATTCTGCGGTCATGGACATCGCCAAACGATTCCTGGCCCAGTCTCGCTACTATCTGGCCGACGAGTACCCGACGAAGATTGATCGCTGTCTCGCCGTGCTGCCCGCCGACGCGCTGTGGCGCAGGCCGAACGCTTCGTCGAACAGCATCGGCAATCTGCTCCTCCACCTCTCGGGCAACATCCGGCAGTGGATCGTCAGCGGCGTCGGTGGTGCGCCCGACGTTCGACACCGGAGCGCCGAGTTCGAGGCGAGCGGTGGCGGAACTGCGGAAGAGTTGATGGCCGCATTGCGGGCGACAGTCGGGGAGGCGGATGCCGTCATCGCTTTGCTCGACTCGCGATCGCTGGCGCACGAGCGAGTGATCCAGGGTCGCACCGTCAAGGTGCTCGACGCCGTGTACCACGTCGTCGAGCACTTCTCCACGCACACGGGGCAGATCGTCATGCTCACGAAGAGCTTCGCCGCCGACCAGGTACAGTTCTATGAGGACGCCGGTGGATTGGCGATCCCGCGCTGGAGGCGTGCCGCGGACTAGCGGTCTAGTAGATGAAGACCTTGGTGCCAACCGGCACGTTCTCGTACAGCCACTCGATGTCCTCGTCGTGCAGGCGCACGCACCCGTGGGTCACTGCGGCTCCGATCGACTTGGCGTACGGCGTTCCGTGCAACAGGTAGCCGTCGCCGAGATCGAGGCGATAGTGTCCGAGCTCGCCCTGAATGGAACGATGCTTCGTTCCTGAGGGCGGGATGAAGAGGATGTTGTCGAAGACGACGTGCTCGTCGAGCACGAGGGGCACGAACTTCTTCGTTCCGGGCCGGATGATCCCGACCTCGTCTCCCTTCGAGGTGAGGATGGTGCCGTCCTTCAGCTTCACCGCCTGGCCGGCGGACAACGACCGAAGCTTGAGCCCGTGCTCCAGCGCGACCTCGGCGAAGTGCCATTCCGGCGGCGTCCAGACGGGATCCTTGTCCTTGCCATGCACGACACGAATGCCGCGTGGCGTCTCGAAGCGCCACGTCCGGCCGCCGTAGCTCAGCGACGAGTTCATCGCCGTCGCCGCCGGAGAGATGCGCAGCGTATCGGTGCGATCGATGACGTAGAGTTGGTGATCGAACAGGTCGACCACGATGCGATAGCCGGTGGAGCGATTGGCGACGCTGCGCGCGGATCGCCACTGCAGGCTGTCCTTGCGAGACTTGAAATTCCTCGTGATGACACGAGGAACCGGCACCGCGTTCTCGGGCGGGGTGCTCTCCGCTTCCGACGTCGCGGTCTCGGGGGCACTCGTCGAGCGCGATGCGGTCGTGAGCGTGTCGTCGCTTCGGCGCCCGATCTTCCTGATCAGCGAGACGAACCAGTTGCGCCCCTCGCGCGTCGCGGCCTGTGCAGCGGCGGTCGTCGAGTCGCTCGTGGAATCGTGGGTCACCTCGACGCCCTGAGCAGTCGCGAGGGAAGCAGCAGTGGCGAGCAAAAACGAGCTCAGCCAGAAATGTCTCATGATGGGGTGCAGCATATCCTAGAACTACACTGCGGAGGGCGTGAAGTTCACGCCCTCCGCAGCAGAGGTGATTTTCGAGACGACTACTAGAAGTTGAGCCCGATCAGGATCGGCACATACGCCGAGTTCTTTCCGGTCGTGTTGATGCTCACGTACTTCGCTTCGAGGAAGACCTTTCCGAGCTGCACGCCACCACCGAAATCCCAGTGGTAGAACGAGCTCTTCGTGCCGGCACCGGCCGCGTTCACGATCGAACCGGTACCGGTGTAGGTGTCCTTGCCCGCCGTCACGACCTTGGGAGACTTCTCCGTGGTGCGGTATGCGGTGAAGTCCGTGAACTTGTCGATACCGCCGCCGCCAAGGAAATAGATCTGCGGGTTGACCTTGCTCTTCCGGTCCATCGGGAAGCGCACGACCAGGTTCGCCGTACCCGAGATCAGCTTCATGCCGGGGCAGTTGGCGCAATCCGTCTCGCGTCCACCCATTGCCACGTAATCGCCGTCGATGCGAAGGCCAACCGGGCCCGCGCCTGGGAAGAATCCGAGGTGAGCATGTGCGTCAAAACCATCCTTCGCCACGTTACGCAGATCGCCAGTCGGGAGCGCTGCGCCAATGCCGAGGCCGAACTGAACCGTACCGAGGGGCTGCAACGGCAACTCCTCGATCCGCGTCACTGTGTCCACGCGGGTCACGGTCACCGTGTCCGTCCTACGCATCACTACGGTATCGGTGCGCATCACCGTAACCGTATCGACTCTGGTCATCGCTGGCTGTGCACCCTGATCCTTCCGAACCGGGATGCGAGTTTGCGGCCGAGCGCGGCCTGTGGTGTCCTGACCTGCGGCCGTTGCTGCGCCGCCGAGAGTGATGGCGGCTGCGAGGCCGAGTGCGTACAACGCTGAGTTCCGAGTCTTCATCCTTGTCCTCCGTCGCCTTCGCCCATTTTTCGTCGTCCCGCGGGCGAGGTTGCGGGTGCGGCGAGAATCGCCGCCTGCTGCCGGCCTCGGGGAATGGCAGACCGCGTGCCGTGGCCGCTAAAAACTCCAAGAAATACGGCCTAATGTGTCAGGACTCACCTATCCGGCCCACATTTCCACCCGAGCCCGGTTTCTGCCACTCATTTCGGGCTCGCCACTCGCGACCCCGTGAACGCGAAATATCCACGCGTAGACGCGTCGATCGAAGCCTTGGGTTTCCTCGAGCCGCTGCCGGTGGAACATCTGTCTCCGCGGTCGATGAGCGGCACGGAGCGACTCCATGCCCTGTCTCCCCCATCTCATGGGGCACGGAGATGACTTTCCGCCTGTACTGCAGCCCGTGATATATTGCGGGTATATTGAAGAATGAGCCTGGGCGAGACGCGCCCGCATGACGCCAGCCATCATCAGATGACAGAGAATCGCCTTCAGCGGCTTCACGACGCCGGCCAGTCCATCTGGCTCGACTTCATCGACCGCTCGATCCTCCGCAACGGCGATCTCACGCGGCGCATCGAGAACGACGCGCTCACGGGGATGACCTCGAACCCGACGATATTCGAGAAGGCGCTGGCCGAAGGGCACGCGTACGACGACCAGCTGAGCGCCGCTCCCTCTGGGCTGACGGCAATGGAGCTGTTCGAGCTCGTTGAGACGAGCGACGTCCGCGACGCCTGCGATCTGTTCATGCCGGTGTATGAGCGCACCGGCGGCGCCGACGGATTCGTGTCCATCGAAGTCTCTCCGGCATCGGCGAACGACGCGCACCAGACCGTGTTCGAAGCGCAGCGGCTCTGGTCGATGGTCGGTCGTCCGAACGTGATGATCAAGGTGCCTGGCACCTCGGAAGGCGCCATCGCCGTGCGGCAGCTGATCGGCGCAGGAATGAACGTCAACATCACGCTGCTCTTCGCCATCGAAGCGCACCGCCGCGTGATCGAGGCCTATCTCGCGGGACTCGAGGACCGCATCGCCGCCGGCAAGCCGATCGACCGGATCGCCTCGGTGGCGTCGTTCTTCGTAAGCCGCGTGGACACGGAAGTCGACAAGCGCCTCGACACGCTGGCGGCGAGTGCCAGCGGCGCGGCGCGCGATCGCATCCTTGGGTTGCGCGGCAAGGCGGCCGTCGCCAATGCGCAGCTCGCGTACAAGCTGTTCCGCGAGGAGTTCTCATCGCCGCGTTGGGCGCCGCTCAAGGAGGCCGCTGCCAGACTTCAGCGCCCGCTCTGGGCCAGCACGAGCTCCAAGAATCCCGCATATCGCGATGTCGTCTATGTCGAGCAGCTCGTCGGGCCCGACACGGTGAACACCATGCCGCCCGCGACGATCGAAGCCTTCCGCGATCACGGCGAGGTCCGTCGCACCGTCGATGCGCACTTCTCCGTTGCCGAGGAGACGCTCGCCGATCTCGCCGACGTCGGGATCGACCTGCACGACGTCACCGACACGCTCCTCCGTGAAGGGCTGGCGAGCTTCCAAAAGAGCTTCGACTCCCTCATCACGGGACTCGGCGCGAAGAGCGCAGCGCTCGGTCGCGAGATGGCGTCGAGCCGCTGATCCTCCCCCGCGGGCGACGACGCGGAATCGGACTGCCGCCGACCCGCTTCGCCTCCGTGAATCCCCGATCCAACCCCCGTGCCCTTTCCGCGCACCAAGATCGTTTGCACGCTCGGTCCGTCCACCGCCTCGCGCGAGACGCTGAGCAGTCTCATGGAGGCTGGGCTCAACGTCGCCCGACTCAACTTCTCCCACGGCACGCACGAGCAGCACGCCCAGACCGTGACGCTCGTTCGCTCCACCTCCAAGGAGCTCGGCCGTCCAGTCGCCATCCTTGGTGATCTGCAGGGGCCGCGCATCCGCATCGGCGATCTCGCGGCGCCACGCGTCGTCAGGGACGGCGAGGACCTGGTCCTGGTCGCCGGCGAGGACGCCGAGCCGACCGAGTTCCCGACGACCTACGACAACCTCGCCGACGACGTGAAGGCCGGCGACCGCATCCTCGTCGATGACGGCTTGATCGAGCTCGTGACGCTCGAGGTCACCGGCAAGCGGGTACGCTGTCGCGTGCTCCATGGCGGTACGATCAAGAGCCACAAGGGGATGAACCTTCCGGGCGTCGCCGTCAGCGCGCCGTCGATCACGGAAAAGGACTGGGCCGACGTCGTCTTCGCGGTGGAGCACAAGCTCGACTACCTGGCGCTCAGCTTCGTGCGCCGCGCGGCCGACATCGCCGAGCTCCGCACGAAGATCCCCAAGGAGATGCTCGTCGTCGCCAAGATCGAGAAGGACTCGGCGCTCGACAACATCGAGAGCATCATTCACGGCTCCGACGCGGTAATGGTGGCGCGCGGCGATCTCGGCGTCGAACTGCCGTTCGAGGAGGTGCCGATCGCGCAGAAGCGCATCATCACGCTCGCGAACAAGCTCGGACGCCCGGTGATCACGGCCACGCAGATGCTGGAGTCGATGATCACCAATCCGCGTCCCACGCGTGCCGAGGCGAGCGACGTGGCCAACGCGATCCTCGACGGAACCGATGCCGTGATGCTCTCGGCCGAGACGGCCGCCGGGAAGTATCCACGCCTCGCGGTCGAGGCGATGACGCGGATCATCACCGAGATCGAGAAGCATCCGCATCCGTGGCGAGGCGACGATCGCGCCAGCGTGGAGACCGCGCTGCCCACCGAGATGGCGATCGCCGCTGCGGCGACTTCCGCGGTGCGCAGCCTCGGCGCACCGTGCCTGATCGTCTTCACGAAGAGTGGATTCTCGGCGCGCATCATCGCGTCGCACCGCCCGGGAGTTCCGATCCTCGTCCTCACCGACCAGGAGCTCACCTACCGCCAAATGGCGCTCGTGTGGGGCGTGATCCCGTGTCTCGTGCCGCACTGCGACACGTACTTCGACATGGTGAAGCTCGCCCTCGAGGCGGTGCGCTCCCGTGGGCTCGCGCGCGAAGGCGACCGGGTGGTCGTCACTGCCGGCGTACCGTTCGACGTGCCCGGTACCACCAACCTCATGAAGGTCGAGACGGTATGACGTCGCGTGGGACGGCTGCACGCCGGACGTGAAGCTCACCTTTCTCGGAACGGGGACGAGCTTCGGCGTCCCGCAGCTCGGATGTGGCTGCGCCGTCTGTCATTCCGCGGATCCACGCGACAAGCGTAACAGGGTGGGCGCCGCCGTCGAGACGGACGGTGGCGCCATCATCCTCATCGACACGCCGACGGAGCTGCGACTACAGCTGCTGGCTACGGGCATCACTCGCGTGGATGCCGTGCTGTACACGCATCTGCACGCGGATCACATCCACGGCATCGACGACCTGCGCGCCATCACGGCGCGCCGCGATGTGCATCTGCCGATGTACGGCTCCGCGGACACGCTCGCGGGGCTCGAACAGAGATTCAGCTACATCTTCGACGACACCATCCGTCCACTCGCCGGGACGTCGAAGCCGCAGGGCCGAGCCATTCCGCTGGCGCCGGGCGTGCCGGAACGGATCGCCGACGTCGAGGTGATCGCGGTGCCTGTTCCGCACGGGCCTGTGATGATCTACGCCTATCGCATCGGCCCGCTCGCATACGTCACGGACGCCAAGACGATTCCCGAAAGCGCGATCGCGCTGCTGCGTGGCGCGCGCGTGCTCGTCATCAACGCGCTGTTCCGAACTCCGCATCCGTCGCACCTCAGCTTCACAGAGGCCATCTCCGCGGCGCGCGCCATCGGTGCCGAGCAGACGTATCTCACGCATCTGACACACGAAAACTTTCACGCCGATCTCGAAGCCGAGCTGCCGCCCGGAATCGCGCCGGCGTATGACGGTCTCTCCATCCCGGTCTGACGACGATGTCTATTCGCCTGGACTACACCAACATGATGTCCCCTCCCATCGACGGCGGGATCTCCGACGCCGAGTGGCACGATGTCGCCGCTCGCTTCGAGGAGGCACACGTCGCTGTCGCCAACGAGTACGCCGGCGGCACGCTCGGATTTCTCGACCTGCCGGACGATCGCGCGCTGCATCAGCAGACGCTCGACTATGTGAAGGAGGTTCGGAGGCACACTGGCGCCGACGGGCTCACCGACGTCGTCGTGCTCGGCATCGGTGGCTCGGCGTTGGGGCCGATCGCGCTGCGCACCGCCTTGCGCCCGCCGCAGTGGAACCTGCTGGACGACGCGGCGCGCGGCGGCAATCCGCGCCTCCACGTACTCGACAACGTGGATCCGGCAAACATCTCGGCGCTGCTCGCGCGGCTCGATCTCGAGCGCAGCCTGTTCGTGGTCATCTCCAAGTCGGGCGGCACGGCGGAGACGATGGCGCAGTATCTCGTCATCCGCGCGCGACTCAACGCCGTTCTCGGAGACGAGCAGGCGACCAAGCAGCTCGTGCTCGTCACCGATCCGACGAAGGGTGCGCTGCGCACCATCGCGCAGTCCGACGGCATCACGGCGCTCGAGATCCCGTCGAATGTCGGCGGGCGGTTCAGCGTGCTCACGCCCGTGGGGGTGCTGCCCGCGGCGCTGATCGGGATCGACACGGGCGCGCTGCTCGCGGGCGCCGCCGACATGCGCACGCGCTGCGCGTCCAAGGAGCTCGGGAAGAACATCGCCGGCACCTGGGCGGCGCTGCAGTTCCTCGCCGACACGGCACACGGCCGGCACATCCAAGTCCTGATGCCCTACAGCGACGCGCTGCGCGACATGGCCGACTGGTTCGTGCAGCTGTGGGCCGAGAGCCTCGGCAAGCACCGCGCACCGGGCGACGCTGGAGTGGGGCCGACGCCGCTGGGCGCGCTCGGCGCGACGGACCAGCACAGCAAGGTGCAGCTTTTCATGGAGGGACCGGGCGACAAGACGGTGACCTTCATCGCGGTGGACGACGGCGGGCCCGATGTAGAGATCCCGAAGCTGCACGGAGACGTGCCGGAGCTCGCGTATCTGGGGGGGCACCATCTGGGCGAGCTGCTCGACATCGAGCGGCGCGCCACCGCCGGCGCGCTCGCGCGGCGCGGCCGGCCAAACATGACGCTGACACTGGACAAGGTCGATCCGTTCCACGTAGGAAGCCTGCTCATGTTCCTCGAGCTCGCGACGGCGTACGCGGGCCGCCTGTACGGGGTCAATGCGTTCGATCAGCCCGGCGTGGAGCTCGGCAAACAGTTCACGTACGCCATGTTGGGGCGTGCCGATGCCGGCGCCGCGCGGCGGGAGTGGGACCTCCTCCCGAAACCCGATCCGAAGCGAAGCATCTGATCCGCGTCGCTCGCTCGGGCGCGGACTTGCGACCCCTCCCGCGCCCGACGAGCTTCACGTGGATACAACGCGATTCCGTTTCCTTGCCGCCAATCAGGCGGTTGCACATTTGTGAGGATTGCCATGTTCGATCTCGACTCGATCAACGCCCTGTTCGGCGATGCGGTGACCGTCGCGGACGGCCGCGTCGCGGTGACGCGCCCCGAGGCGCTCGCCGGTGCACCGATGGACCAGCTCGTGCGCGCCGCGGTCTTCGCCGAGGGTGTGGAGCGTGAGTACGCCCGCTGGCTCATCTGGGAGCTCGGCCAGGCAGTCGGTGTGCAGCCCGCGTCCATCCACGACGTCTACATGGCGAGGGGTCGCGGCGAGATCCATGGCTTCACCGTGCCGGCGATCAACCTGCGCGTCGTCACCTACGATGCCGCGCGGTCGATCTTCCGCACGGCGATCGCCATCGACGCCGGAGCGTTCATCCTCGAGATCGCTCGCTCCGAGATCGCGTACACGGGGCAGCGCCCGAACGAATACGTCGCCGTGATCCTCGCGGCAGCGCTTCGCGAAGGCTTCCGTGGCCCGGTGTTCATCCAGGGCGACCACTTTCAGATCAATCACAAGAAGTACGCGGTCGATCCGCAGCCCGAGGTGGATGCGGTGAAGCAGCTGGTGCGTGAGGCGGTCGGTGCGGGCTTCTACAACATCGACATCGACACGTCGACCCTGGTCGACATCACCAAGCCGACGCACGCCGAACAGCAGGTGCTGAACGTGCGAGAGGGGGTCAACCTCATGAAGGAGGTTCGCGCCAACGAGCCGCCGGGCGTGACGATCTCGATCGGTGGCGAGATCGGCGAGGTGGGGACGCAGAACTCCACGGTGGAGGAGCTTCGCGCTTACATGGATGGTCTCGCCGCCGAACTGCCGACAGGCTTGGCCGGACTCTCCAAAATCAGCGTCCAGAGCGGCACGTCGCATGGCGGCACAGTGCTGGCCGACGGCAAGCTCGCGGACGTGAAGCTCGACCTCGACACGCTGGAGTTGTTGAGCAAGGTGGCGCGCGACGACTACGGACTGGCGGGGGCGGTACAGCACGGCGCCTCGACGCTCCCCGAGGATGCGTTCCACAACTTCCCGAAGCGCGAGACGGCCGAGATCCATCTCGCGACCAACTTCCAGAACATGATGTTCGAGCACATCCCGGCCGCGCTGCGCGACGAGATGTATGAGTGGCTTCGCGAGAACGCGAATGACGAGCGCAAGGCGACGGACACGGACGAGCAGTTCTTCTACAAGTCGCGGAAGAAGGCGCTGGGTCCGTTCAAGCAGAAGCTGTGGGACATGCCGGAGGAGTCCAAGCGGGCGATCGCGAGCCTGTACGACAGCAAGTTCCGCTTCCTGTTCGATCAGCTGGCAATTCGCGACACGAAGCAGATCGTCGCGAAGTACGTGAAGCCTCCGGTGCTGCATCGAGCGATGCCGGCCGATGCGACGCCGGTGCATGCGGCGGCGCCGGACGATGCGGACCTCTCCGACTAGATGCCGCCGAGCGTCGCACCTGTCGACGCGGGGCTTCTCTGGCTTGCGGTACTTCAGCGCGCGGTCGGGCGCGCGTCGCACGACGTGAAGGACGCGCTCAATGGGGTGTCGGTGAACCTCGAGGTGATCCGGTCCAGAGCGGAGCGTCCCGACGTGCCCGCCGCGGCAGTGGCACCCTTCGCTGCCGCCGCCGCTCAGCAACTCGAGAAGTTGACTACGTTGTTAGATGCCGTGCTCGCGCTCGGCCGGATCGAACGAGATCCGGCCGACGTGGGTATCACGCTGCGGCGCGTGGCGGGCCTGTGTGGCGCCTCGAGCTCCGCGGCGGATTCGGCCGTCACCGTGCACGACAACGTTTCTGGAGACGCGCGAACGCGGGTGCCCGGCGATGCCGTGCGGCTCGCGCTCGCCGCTCCGCTGCTGGATGCGGTCGTCGGAACGACGGGAGGACCGCGGGCTTCCGCCGTGGTCTGCGAGCTGACGGGCGATGGCACTTCACTCGTCGTCCGGATGTGCGCGGATCGACCGATCCAGCTACCGAGTGACGTGGCGGAGACGCTTCGCGTCGCGGGAGTGCGCTGGATCGAGGCACCAAACGATCTTTCACTGGTCTTCCCTCGTGCCTGAGGGTCGCGCGCCTGGATCGACCACCCTGCGAGACATGATGAAGCACGCAAAGATTCTCATCGCCGACGACGAGACTGCGATCACCACGGGCCTCAGCGCGATTCTCGAGGATGCCGGCTACGCCGTCGAGGTGGTTGCGGATGGCCAGAAGGCGCTCGACAAGCTCACCGCAGAGCGGTACGGCGTCGTGCTCGCCGACCTCAAGATGCCCAAGCTCGACGGGCTCACCCTGCTCCAAGAGCTGCAACAGCGCGCCATCCCGACGGAGTGCATCATCATCACCGGCCAGGCCACCGTGGACTCGGCCGTGCAGGCGATGCAGCAAGGGGCTTACGACTACATCGAGAAGCCGCTCAACGCCGAGAAGCTCAACCGGCTGAAGGCGCTGATCCCCAAGGCGCTCGACAAATATCAGGTGCAGCAGAAGAACCGCGAGCTTGCATCCAAGCTCGAGGGGCTCACCCACTACGGCGAGCTCACTGGGCAGAGTGAGTCGATGCGCTCGGTGTATCAGGTCATCGAAGCGGTGGCACCGTCCACCGCGAGCGTGTTGATCCTTGGCGAGAGCGGCACCGGCAAGGAGCTGGTCGCGCGCGCGTTGCATACCAAGAGCGACCGCGCCAAGGGGCCGTTCTTCGCGCTCAATTGCGCGGCGCTCCCGAAGGAGATTCTCGAGAACGAACTGTTCGGGCACGAGAAGGGCGCGTTCACCGGATCGACGAACGAAAAGGCGGGCGCGTTCGAGATGTCCAGCGGCGGAACGATCTTCCTCGATGAGATGGCCGAGATGCCGGTCGACATCCAGGTCAAGTTGCTGCGTGCGCTCGAGACGCGGCAGATCCGCCGCCTGGGGGGCAAGAAGGAGATCAACGTCGACATCCGCATCGTAGCGGCGACGAACAAGAACCTCCAGAAGGCGATCGTCGACGGCGAGCTTCGTGAGGATCTGTACTATCGCATCGCCGTGGTGGAGATCGACCTGCCGCCGCTTCGGGAACGTGCTGACGACATCCAGCTGCTGGCCAACGAGTTCCTCGGCCGGTTCGCGCAGCAGAACGGCAAGACGATCACGGGCTTCGAGGACGCGGCGTGGGAATGGGTCATGAGCTATCATTGGCCCGGCAACGTCCGCGAACTGAAGAACGCGGTGGAGCGCGCCGTCATCATGAGCCGGAGCTCGACGATCGGCCCCAGCGACATCATCCCGCGCCACCTGCGGAGCGGTGGCGAGATGCCGGCGGCACTGACGATCCCGGTGGGCGCGACGGCGGCGGAAGCACGCCGGCAGCTCGTGCTACGCACCTTCGCCTCCACGTCTGGTGACGCCGCGCGCACCGCGAAGGTGCTCGGTCTGTCGGTCGCGGACGTGCACGCAGAGATGCTGATGCTGGTGAACGGCGCGGGTGATGCATCGTCGGTGGCGGCTTCCGCGAGCGTGGCCGCATCAGCGCCGCGCGCGGCGAGACGGCCGGAGCCAGCCGCGGCCCCTGCTCGCGCGGCGGCAAAGAAACCCACGGCCAAGAAGGGGCGCTGAGCCTCGGCCATTCAGGAGCGACCATGCGGCATCACGACTACGACGAAGAACCGTACATCGTCATCGAGAAGCACAGCGGCGGAGTGGAGCAGTTCATCCTCGGCGCCCTGATCGGCGCGGGCGTTGCGCTGCTGTTCGCCCCCCGGTCCGGGAAGCAGACGCGCGCCGACATCAAGCGCCAGGCCCGCAAGGCACAGAACAAGGTGCGCGACGTCGCCGAGGAGGTGACGGGGCAGGTCGTGGACACATTCGAAGGTGCCCGTGCTCGGGTAGAAGAGCAGATCGAGACGGCGCGCTCCGCGATCGTCGCCAAGAAAGATCAGGTGACACGCGCCATGGAAGCGGGTCGCGATGCGGCCCAGCAAGCCCGGACCGATCTGGAGCGGAGGCTGGCCGAGACCAAGGCTGCCTACAACGCCGGCGCCAACGTCGCTCGCTCCGGTCGGCCCGCCGCCCCGGTCTCTTCCAATGGAGACGAGGACGTCGACGCCTGAGCCGCTCGTCGAGGCGGCCGCTCCGCGATTCGTCCCGCCACCGGCCCCGGCGCGCTCCCCCCTCCGCAGCTTCATCTGGGCGTTTCGCGACTACGCGAAGCGTGTCTGGGACAATGCGGGTGAGGACAACGTCCTCGTCCTCGCGGGCGGGATCGCGTTCAACATGCTGCTCGCCGCGGTGCCGTACGTGCTCCTGCTGGTGTGGGGGTTCGCGCAGATTCTGCAAGATCGGGTTGAGGCGAACCGGCTCGTCGTGCAATACCTCGATCGCGTCCTCCCGCAGAACCCCGACGACACCACCCACAAGCTGATCACCGACATCCTGTCGGGGCATGCACAGCTCGGCATCTGGAGCGCCGTGGGCTTCGTCTGGTTCTCCACGAGACTCTTCGGCTCACTCCGCACAGTGCTCGCGAACGTGTTCGACATCGAACAGGAGCGCGGGATCATCCAGGGGAAGATCTTCGACATCAAGATCACCGTCCTGTCGACCATTCTGATCACGGGAAACACCCTGATCAGCTTCTACGTCCTCGCCGCGACCAAAGCGAGTCGTCAGGTGCTCGAGGGGTTCGGCATCCGAAAGGACGTGATGGGGCAGGCGAGCGCGTGGGGCACCCATCTGGTCGGCACGATGTTGCTCGGTCTGATGTTCTTCGCACTCTACAAGTTCCTCCCCATCCGCCGGGTGCGAACGAAGACCGCGTGGGTCGCGGCCGGGTTCACGTCGATCATGTTCGAGCTCGCCAAAGTGGTGTTCAATGTGTACGTGAGCTCGTTCAATCCAGGCTCGCTCTACACGGGTGCGGCGGCAGCGGTCGTCGTGGTGGTGATCTGGGTCTACTATGCCGCGCTCATCTTCATTCTGGGGGGTGAAGTGGGCCAGGTATACGAGCTCAGGCGCACACGAAAACGACAGCGCGAGGTGTTTCTCGATTGACGAGCAGAGCCTTTGGCTCAAAGGTTGCCTTAGCCAGTTAGCGAACGCGCTAACTCAGGGAGGCTACCCATGCGCAAGACGCTGCTCGGCCTAGCACTTCTCGTGCTGCCACTCGCCGCCTGCAAGAAGACCGGTGAAAACGAGTACCAGGTGAAGACCCCGACCATCGGGACGGACACACACACCGTGACCACCCCCGACGTCGACGTCGGCACCCGGAAGGACACGATCAACACGCCCGTCGTCGGCATGAAGAAGGACACGATCGTCATCGACAAGCCCGTTGTTGGAACCAAGAAGACGGAAGTCACGACGCCGACGGTGAAGGTTACGAAGCCGTAGGCAGCGCTGCGCCGTTCGTCGTTGAACGATTTTTTCGTAGACGGCAGGCCCGGGGATGCGAAAGCCTCTCCCGGCCTGCCGTCTAACCGTTCGCAGATGCACCGTCTAACGTTCGTCCATGACGACCGCGCCGATCATCGACCTTCGCTCCGACACCGTCACGCGACCCACCGCCGCCATGCGGCGAGCCATGGCGGAGGCCGAGGTTGGCGACGACGTGCTCGACGGGGATCCGACGGTACGCCTGCTGGAAGCACGAGTCGCTACCCTGCTCGGCAAAGAGGCAGCGCTGTTCTTCCCGAGCGGGACGATGGCGAACCAGACCGCGATCTGGGTGCACACGTCGCCGGGCACGGAAGTGCTGCTGGACGCGAACGCGCACATCATCCACTGGGAGATGGCCGGTGCCGCGGCGCTGTGCGGCGTTCAAGTGCGCCCCGTACCTGCCGGCCATGGTCGGCTCGTCTGCTCCGCCGCGGATCTCGAGGGAGCGCTGCGTCCCGCGTCGATCCACGCGCCCATTGCCACGCTGATCTGCGTCGAGAACACCCATAACGGGGCGGGCGGCAAAGTCACCGTGCTCGCCGAGCTCGACGCGATCCGCGCGGTTGCCGACGCCGCCCGGCTGCCGGTCCACATGGACGGCGCCCGGCTATGGAATGCGAGCAACGCGTCCGGAACTGCACTCGCCGACTTCGCGCGTTGCGCTCACACCGTGATGCTGAGCTTCTCCAAGGGGCTCGGCTGCCCGGTTGGCGCGATGCTCGTCGGCGACGAACCGACGATCCGCCGAGCGCAGATGGTCCGGAAGCGGCTTGGGGGAGGAATGCGGCAGAGCGGTATCCTCGCGGCGGCGGCGCTCCACGCACTCGACCTGCATCTCGACCGGCTCTGCGACGATCACGCCAACGCGCGCGCCTTCGCCGGCCTCGTGGCAGGCGCGGCAGCGGTGAGCGTGGTGCCTCCCGACACCAACATCGTCATGTTCGACCTGCTGGAGGGGGTCTCCAGCACGGAGGTAGTCGCAGCGTCGAAGGACGAAGGAGTGCTCCTCTCGCCGTGGAATGCGACACGCGTTCGCGCCGTGACGCATCTGGATGTCGATTCGGGCTCGGCCGCACGCGCCGGAGCGACGGTTCGCGCGGTCATAGAGCGTCTTTCGCCTCGCTGACGCGCCGCTTCACCGCGCGTGGGCGGCGAGTTATACTTCACGCGTCCCAGGTCCCGGAGGGCGGCAGCCTTCTAACTCCGTCAGGACCCCGAAGGTAGCAGCGGCATGAGGTGTCTGACGTCGCTTCGTCAGGCCTGGGGCACTCGGCGCGGGGAGCGCACCTTTCGAGGTGAGGCCCTCGCGCCGTTTCATTTGAGTCATCGGCAGAACCAGCAGTTCCGCACCCCGAACGCTCTGGCGCGAGCGCCCGGTGGAGGGCGGAGGTGGTGAGGTCGGGGCCTCTGGATTCCTGCTGCCCGGGGCCGATCAGTCACTCTCCACTCCCTGGCTGGATTCACGACCGTGCGCTCCCCCGCGGCGCGGCGCCGTGCGCTACTTTTCCCATCCCATGGCTCTCGCCCTCGCCCGGAAGTACCGCCCGAAGACCTTCGCCGACGTTGCCGTGCAATCGCACGTCGCGGCAACGCTCAAGGGAGCGATCGCGCGCGGCCGAGTGGCGCACGGTTACCTCCTGTGCGGTCCGCGCGGCGTGGGCAAGACGACGCTCGCGCGCGTGCTGGCGATGGCGCTCAACTGTGCGCGGCGCGGCGATCCTGCCCTCGACGGCGAGCCGTGCGGCGAGTGCCCCAGCTGCCAGCGCATCTGGAGTGGTGCGTCGTCGCTCGACGTCGTGGAGATCGATGCCGCGTCCAACCGCGGTGTCGACGACGCCCGCGAGCTACGCGAGCGTGCGATGTACGCCCCATCTGGCGACGACCAGTACAAGGTTTACATCGTCGACGAGGCGCACATGCTGACTCGCGAGGCCTGGAACACGCTGCTCAAAGTTCTCGAGGAGCCGCCGCCGCGCGTCGTATTCGTCTTCGCCACCACGGAGCCGCAGAAAATCGCACAGGCGGCCGCTCCCGTCCTGAGCCGGCTGCAGCGGTTCGACTTCAAGCGCATCGGCCCCGCCGACATCCGCGCGCGGCTGGAGCGCGTGCTTGGCGAAGAGGGCGTGGGTGCGCACCCGGATGCTCTCGCCATGATCGCTCGCGCCGCCGACGGCTCGATGCGCGACGCGCTCTCGCTCACCGACCAGGTGCTGTCGATGGGTGACGGCGATCTGGCACCGGATCGCGTGCGCGACGCATTGGGCCTGGTCGCGGAGGACGAGTTTCTCACGCTGCTCGACGTGATTACGGAGCGGCGAGCGGGAGACGTGTTCGCCTTCGTGGCGCGGCTCGCCGACGCCGGTGTGGACTTCGGGCAGTTCCTCACCGGCTTCGCCGACATGCTGCGCGCGTTGCTCGCCGTGGCGCTGGGCGGCGTTCCGCCGGAGGTGAGCGAACGGGCGCGCGACGCGCTCGTGGTGCGCAAGTCTGCGTTCGCACCGAGCGATCTGCTGCGCATGCTCGCCGCGCTAAGCGAACTCGAGCCACGATTCCGAAAGAGCGGCCAGCAGCAGCTCCTGCTCGAGGCGCTCTTCGTCAGATTCGCGTTGCTCGATCATACCGTGAGCCTCGAGGCCGTGCTCCGCGGTCTCGGTGAGGGCTCGCCGGGTAGCGGTAGTGGCCAGTCGGACGAACCGGCAATCGTGCAGCGCGCGGCGCCAGTCCGCACGTCGTCCGCATCGGCGCCGCCCGCGCAAAAGGCCGACGCCGTGCTGGCGGACTCGCCCATGTCTGTGCACACAGTGGTGCGCGATGCCGATCGCGCGCCGGCGCCTGGAGCGCGCGCAACGGTGCCCGACCTACATCAGGTCACGGCGCGCTGGGACGATCTCCTCGCTCGCCTGCGCGCGGCGGGAAAAAGCGTGGCGGCCACGGCGTTGGAGCATGCCGCGCCGACCGCGATCAACGCGCGCGGCGACGTGACGGTGGCGCTCGACGAGTCGAATCCGATCTACGAGCAGGCGCTCGACACGGCGAAATCCGACGTGGCGGCGGTCTTGCGAGAATGGTTTCCCGCGGTGCAGCGCATCGTCGTGCTGGCCGCGGAGCGGGCCGGGCCGCCACCCGCGCGGATGACAGACGAGATGGTGCGCTCCGAACGACTGGCGACGCTGCGAAAGAAGGATCCCGTGCTCGACGCGGCGATCGATGCACTCGACCTCGATCTCGCTGATTGATCCGCACTCGCGTCGCCATGCGACGCGGTTCGTGTCCGCTCGCTGCCGTCGCTTGCTTGAGCCCTGTGACGCCGCATAGCTTACGCCTCTTCGATCCGTCGGGTACAGATGGCTGACTTCATGAAGATCCTGCAGCAGGCGCAGGAGATGCAGGGCAAGTTCCAGAAGATTCAGGAGGAGCTGCAGCAGCAGACCGTGAGGGCCTCGTCCGGGGGCGGCATGGTCACCGTCGAGGCGAACGGGCAGGGCACCGTCCAGTCGATCAAGATCGAACCGAGCGTCGTCAATCCGGCCGATGTCGAGATGCTCGAGGACCTGCTGCTCGTCGCCGTCACGGAGGCGCAGAAGAAGGCGCAGGACATCGCGCAGCAGGAGATGGGGAAGCTCACTGGCGGGCTTCCCTTCAAGCTCCCCTTCTAGTCCGGGCGCCCGTACGTGTCGGCGATCGACGACCTGACGAGCGAGCTGGCGAGGCTGCCCGGAATCGGGCGCAAGACCGCGCTCAGGCTGACATACCATCTGCTGAAACAGCCGCCGGAGCAGAGCCGGCGGCTGGCCGACGCGTTACAGACCCTGTCCGACAAGGTCCGACCGTGCACGCGCTGCTTCAACCTCACCGAGGAGGAGCTCTGCGTGATCTGCCGGGATCCACGACGGGATCCGGCGCTCATCTGCGTCGTGGAGGACGCGGCCGATATCGGAGCGATCGAGCGCGCGGGGGAGTATCGCGGTCAGTATCATGTATTGGGCGGACGGCTGTCCCCGCTGGATGGGGTCACGCCGGACGATCTCACGATCCCTCAGCTCGTGGAACGCGTCGAGTTCGGGGAGATGCGGGAAGTGATCTTGGCTACAAATCCGAGTCTCGAAGGCGAGGCGACGGCCCTGTACGTGCAGCGGCAGCTCGCCCGGTTTCCGCTCGCCGTCACCCGGATCGCCCGAGGGCTCCCGGTTGGAGGGGATCTGGAGTACGCCGACGGCGTCACGATCGCCCAGGCGCTCTCCGCTCGGAGGGCGATGTGAGGTCGGCGCGCCAGGCGAGGTTCGCGGCGATGGGATTCGTTGGTGGCTTCGCGGTGGGGCTCGTCGTCTGGTCAACACAGGTGCAGCGCAGCCAGCGAGAGTTGTTCAGCAGGTCCCCAGTGCGTCGATATGCCGCGCTGGGATTCCTCGCGGGACGGCCGGGAGTGGAAACGGCGCGGCTCCTGGCCGATTATGTGAACTGGGAGTCACGTCCCGCTCTTCGCCGTCGCGGTCAGCTCCTGCTGCGCCGTATGAACGCTTACCTCGATTAGGTCCCTCCTCATGCCCGTCGGTGCTGCGAGCTGGTCGTTCACGGAAGACGACTTTGCCGCGATCACGCAGTCGCTGCAGCGCTTTCTTCACGACAGCAATGCACGCTGTACCCTTCTCGTCGACCGGAGCGGGCAACTCGTGGCGACGGTGGGCGAACAGCCGAAGTTCGACCCGACCGCCTTCGCGACGCTCACCGCGGCGGATTTCAGCGCCAACGATCAGTTGGCCAAGCTGATCGGTGAGAGCGACTTCAACTCGCTGTTCCACCAGGGCGAGAAGGAATCGATGTATCTGGCGGATGTGGCGCGTCGTGTCATCCTCGTCGTGCTGTTCGACAACCGCACGACCCTCGGCCTGGTTCGACTCAAGATGAAGGAGACGGTGAACGAGCTCACGCGGCTGTTCGAGCAGGTCTTCGCCCGCCCCACCGAGGCGCAGGGCGGCGCTCCGGGTCTGCTCTCCGGCGCGGACGACGAGATCGACAAGCTGTTCCAGTAAGGAGAAACAGCCATGTCGATGATCAACTATGCGTCACGAGAGATCAACTGTAAGATCGTGTACTACGGGTCTGGTCTCGGAGGAAAGACGACCAACCTGGAGCACATCTACGGCAAGGTGCAGCCGGATACGCGCGGCAAGCTGATCTCCCTCGCCACGGAGACGGAGCGCACGCTCTTCTTCGATTTCCTGCCCGTGGACCTCGGCACGATTCGCGGCTTCAAGACGCGATTCCACCTCTACACGGTCCCAGGACAGGTGTACTACAACGCCAGCCGGAAGCTGATCCTCAAGGGCGTCGACGGGATCGTGTTCGTCGCCGACTCGCAGGTGGAGCGCATGGAGGCGAACCAGGAGGCCATGCAGAACCTGTACGACAACATGGCTGAGTACGGGTACGACCTGACGAAGATGCCCTTCGTGATCCAGTACAACAAACGTGACCTGCCGAACGCGGCGCCCATCCGTGAGCTGCAGTCGGCGCTCAACCCAGGGTGGGAAATTACCGAGCCGTCCCGTCAGCGTGTCACGCCCGATGCGTATCACGCAGGGGAGAATCTCGTCGAACAACTGCCGACCGGGGAATGGATCGAGCGCGCGACGTATTTTGAAGCAGTCGCCGTCACCGGTGACGGAGTGTTCGAGACGTTGCGTGCCGTCAGCAAACTCGTGCTCAAGTCGCTCGCCTGAACCGTCGCCTGGCACGTGAACCTACCGAACGCAGTCACTGCAGGCCGTATCGCCGTCACGCCGCTCGTGGCGTGGCTGCCGCTCGCGCCCTCGTCCGCGTTGCGGTTCACTGCGTTCGCGCTGTTCATCGTCGCCGCAGTCACGGACTACGTCGACGGCCAGCTCGCCCGGTCGCGCCAGCAGGAGACTGATCTCGGCCGCCTGCTCGATCCGCTCGCCGACAAGCTGCTGCTGCTGGCGACGTTCATCCCGATGTTCGTGCTGATGCGTCCGTCCTCGCGCGTCGATGAGAGCTGGGCATCGCGCGTGCTGGACGACGCGCTTCCGTTCCACACGCCGCTCGGCGACGTGCCACTCACCTGGTGGGTGCTCGTGATCGTGCTCGGGCGCGAGGCATTCATGACGATCTTCCGTCAGGCCGCGGCGCGGCGCGGCGTCGTCATCGCCGCCATTGGCCCGGCCAAGTGGAAGACGGCCTTCCAATGGATCTGGGTCGGTTCGGCCTATTTCTGGTTCTTCGTGGTCACCCAGGCGGTGAGCCGACGATGGGATGCGAACTCGCACTTCAGCCAGTTCGCAAGCTTCATCGGCATCGTCGGCGTCATCGCCATGATCGGTGCGGTCCTTCTCACGCTGTACTCGCTGGCGCTGTACCTCCGCAGCTACGGCCGCGTCTTCATCGGCGCGCCCGTTCGCGGCCGGAGCTGACGCGCGGCGAGCAGCCCGCTCACTCCACGCCATGCACATCGAAGTCGTCACGATCGGTGACGAGCTCCTCCTCGGTTACACGATCGACACCAACGCCGCGCACCTCGCGCGCACTCTCGCGGTCGAGGGGGTGGAGATCACGCGGCGCACCACGGTGGGCGACACCGCCGAATCGATCGCCAGCGGAGTGCGCGATGCGCTGGATCGCACAGGTGCGGTGATCACCACGGGGGGCCTCGGTCCCACGAGCGACGACCTGACGAAACCGTCCATCGGGGCGCTGTTCGGGCGCGGCATGGTGCTCGACGAAGCGCATCTGTCGTGGATGGAAGAGCGATTCCGTACGCTGTTCCAGCGCCCCATGCCTGCGGCGAACCGGCAGCAAGCAATGTTGCCCGATGGCGCGCGCAAGCTGCGGAACAATCACGGCTCGGCGCCGGGCATCTGGCTCGAGGATGAGCGCGGCCGATGGGTGGCCATGCTTCCCGGCGTGCCACGCGAGATGCGCGGCATGCTCGCGGACACGCTCCTCCCCCTGATCCGCGAAAGGTTGGGCGACGAGCGGCGCGTCGTGCGATCCCGAACGCTGCGCACCACAGGGGTGGGGGAATCGTTCATCGCCGACCGCGTGGCTGCTCTGGACCCCGGAGTGGGAGACGCCGGGCTCGCCTACCTGCCGAACGCCGAGGGAACGGACCTCAGGCTGACGGTCCGGAACGCCACTCCCGACGACGCGGACCGACGGCTCGCGCTGGCGGCCGACCGACTGTACTCGATCGTGGGCGATGTGGTGTACGGCGAGGATGGGGCCGATCTCGCGGCAGTCGTCCTCGACCTCTGCCGCACGCGCGGGCTGACCATCGGTGTGGCGGAGAGCTGCACCGGTGGGCTTCTCGGTGCTCGGCTCACCGCGATCGCCGGGAGCAGCGACGTCGTGCTCGGCGGGGTCATCGCGTATCAGAACGAGATCAAAACGTCGTTGCTCGGCGTACCGCCCGCGATGTTGATCGAACACGGGGCGGTGAGTGAGCCGGTGGTTCGCGCCATGGCGGCCGGGGTGAGATCTCGTACGGGTGCACGAGTGGGAATGGCGATCACCGGGATCGCCGGGCCGGGCGGCGGAAGCGAGGAGAAGCCGGTTGGGACGGTCTGGATCGCCACCGACATCGACGGCGAGGTGGAATCGCGACGCCTGCGGATGATCGGCGATCGGTCCGAGGTGCGGCACCGAGCCGCGCAAGCGGTGATGGAGATGCTGCGGCGGCGCATGCTGTTCGGCACCTCGGCAGCGTAGCCGACGTGCCCGTTGCATGTCGCCCGTGCCACCGGCGACATTACTGATCTACCAGGATCAATGCACATGTCAGACGCTGAACAATTTCCCGACGAAGCCTCGGTCGCCAGTGACGGCACCGTGATGGACGACGCGAGCCTGCTCGACGACGCCGAGGTCGGCAGCGCGGAGCTTGCCGATTCATCCCGTGCCGTCGAGGCTGAGCGCGAGAAGTACCTTCGCCTCGCCGCGGAGTACGACAACTTCCGGAAACGCACTGCGAGAGAACGGCAGGAGGCGCATCTGCGCGGCCAGGCCGACATGCTCAAAGGGATGATCGACGGACTCGACGACCTCGGCCGCTTCGCTCACGTCGACCCCTCCAGTACCGACGCCAAGACGGTGGTGGATGGCGTGGAGATGGTGGAGCGGAAGCTGCTCAAGACACTCGCTGGCCATGGGCTCGAGCTCGTGAACCCGGTGGGACATCCCTTCGATCCGGCGCTGCATGAGGCGGTGATGACCGAGCCGGCGACCGAGAAGGACGAGGACCATCTGGTGGCCCGAGTGTTCCAGGTGGGCTATCTGTTCAACGGGCAGCTGCTGCGACCCGCGCGAGTCGTGGTGAAGCAGTGGAACGGCTGACCCCGTAAGGGGACACATGGCCCAGCAAGACTATTACGCCATCCTCGGCGTTCCCGCCTCCGCGACGCAGGACGAAATCAAGAAGCAGTATCGCAAGCTCGCCGCGAAACATCATCCCGACAAAAATCCCACCGACCCCAAGGCCGCCGACACCTTCAAGGCGATCTCGGAGTCGTATCAGACGTTGGGCGACGCCGGCAAGCGCAAGCAGTACGATCAGATGCGGCAGCTCGGCGCGTTCGGCGGCTTTGGCGGCTCGTCGCGCGGGGCGGGCACACGCGGATCCGGATCGCCACCGCCAGGCAACGTCCGGTTCGACGAGTTCGACATCGGCGGGCTCGGCGGATTGGGCGACATTTTCAGCTCGATGTTCGGTGCGGGTGGAGCACGGGCCGCCGGCGGTGCGGGCCAGCGGCCACGCGGCCCGCAACGCGGCCAGGATGTCGAGACCTCGCTCGAGATCCCTTTCCGCACCGCCGCACTCGGCGGCAAGGTGCCCGTGGAACTCGACATCAACGAGGAGTGCGCCACCTGTCACGGCAGCGGCGCGGCGCCGGGCGCCAAGCTCGTCACCTGCGAGGAGTGCCATGGCCGCGGCACGATCAGCTTCGGGCAGGGCGGGTTCGCGGTTCAGCGCCCATGCCCCGTTTGTCTCGGACGTGGACAGGTGCCGACCGAGCGATGTCCGACCTGCGCGGGCAGCGGCGAGGTGCGCACGCGCAAGAAGGTGACGATCACCGTGCCCACCGGTGTGGACAACGGAACGAAGATCCGGCTCAAGGGGCAGGGCGGTCGCGGCGCAAAAGGCGGCCCCTCCGGCGACTTGTTGATCACGTTTCAGGTGCAGCCGGACCGCTTTTACAAGCGCGAGGGGCTCGATCTGATCGCGCCCGTGCCGATCAACATCGCGCAGGCGACGCTAGGGTCGCGAGTGAGTGTGAAGACGCTGGACGGCACCAAGGTGGCGATCAAGATCCCGCCGGGCACGGCCTCGGGAAAGCGGTTCCGAGTGCGCGCGCAGGGCATCGAGAAAGACGGCTCGCGTGGAGACCTCATCGTGCAGGTCGAGGTGTCCGTTCCCGACAAGCTGACGCCGGAGCAGGAGGAGGCGATGAAGGCGTTCGCCGATGCCGGGGGAATGAAGTACTGACGGTCGTCGTCATCGCGCAACCAATCCCTGGCTCCTGCTGTCTCACCCACTAGTCCGGCCGTTGCGACTTCGCGAGACGCCTTCCTTGGGACCGCAGACGATGCTCTCACGCCTACTCGTGCTATTGACGCTGGCCGCTCCCGTCGCGGCGTCCTCCCAGACGCTGCCGGTGCGCGACACGACGCTCTCGAATGGGCTCCACGTCATCGTCGTCGAGAGCCACGCCGTACCTCTCGTGACCGTCGAACTGGACGTCAAGAACGGGAGCTACACTCAGGCGCCGGAGTACGAGGGGCTCGCGCATCTGTACGAGCACATGTTCTTCAAGGCGAACAAGACCATCCCATCGCAGGAGAAGTACCTGCAGCGAATGCGGCAGCTCGGAGGAAGCTGGAATGGCACCACCTCCGAGGAACGCGTCAACTACTTCATGACCCTCGGCGCCGACAGCGTCCGCTCGGGAATCCAGTTCATGGAAGACGCGATACGGTACCCACTGTTCCTGCAGGAGGAGCTCGTTCGCGAGCGGCCCGTGGTGATCGGGGAATTCGATCGCGCCGAAGCCAATCCGTACTTCCATCTCTCGCGCGCGATCGACACGCTCCTGTGGACCAAGGAGTATTACTCACGCAAGAACGTCATCGGGAATCGCGAGATCATCCTGAGCACGACTCCCGAGAGGATGCGGGCGATCCAGCGGCGCTTCTACGTCCCGAACAACACCGCGCTCATCCTGGCGGGAGATATCACACCGGCCAACGGTTTTCGCTTGGCGGCGGAGGTGTTCGGCGACTGGCCGCGCGGCGAGGATCCCTTCGCTACCCCGATTGCCGATCCTCCTCCGCTGTCGGCGTCCAAAGCCGTCGTCGTCTCACAGCCGGTGCAGGCAGCCACGCTCGTGCTGAAGTGGAGCGGTCCAAGCGTGACGCGCGATCCCGCCGCGACCTACGCCGCCGACGTTCTCTCCGCGGTGCTGAGCAAGCGCACGAGCGCGCTGAGTAAGCGGCTCATCGACAGCCGGCTCGCCTACTCGGCGACCCTCGGCTACTACACTCTCGCGCACACGGGTCCGATCTCCTTCGTTCTGCAGGTCGATCCGGAGAAGGCGGTCGACGCCAAGCGGGTCGCGCTCGACGAGATCACGCGCATGGGCGACTCGACGTACGTCACGCAGGAGGAGCTCGAGGACGCACAGAAGGAGCTCGGCATCCAGGCGCTCTACGAACGCGAACAGACGTCGGAATGGGCACACACCATCGGATTCTGGTGGGCGGCAGCGGGCCTGGACTACTATCGGACCTACCTGCCGAACATGCAGCGCGTCACTCGAGGCGACCTTGCCCGCTATGTCCAGACATATCTCATCGGCAAACCGTACGTTGCGGGGCTCATGATGAACGCCGAGGCGATCAAGAAGACGGGGATCACGGCGGACGCTTTGCTGACCGGGGCGCTCGTCCCATGACACGCCCGTGCATCACTTTCGCGCTGCTGATGCTGGCGTCGCCGGCACTCGCGCAGTCCGGTCCAACGATCGACGACTTCACCGTGTCGGGCATTCACGTCATTCATAAACCCATCGCCGCGAACGACGTCATCGCGGTACAGCTGTTCATCAAGGGTGGCGCGGCGGCGGTCACCGCGGCGAACGCAGGCATCGAGCAGCTCATCGTCGATGCCGCGCCGCTCGGCACAGGCAAGTACACGAAGGCGCAGTTCAGCACGCAGTCGACGAAGATCGGGGCGGAGATCTCGGGATTCGCGGCCACGGAGTATACCGCAATGACGCTCCGCGCCGTTCGCCAGAACTGGGATGCGTCGTGGGATCTGTTCGCCGACGCGGTCGCGCACCCCACCTTCCCCGAAGCAGAAGTCACGGTGGCGCGCGGCCAGCTCGTGAACGTGGTGAAGCAGCGCACCGACAATCCGGACGCGTATCTCAACCTCGTCAGCGACAGCCTGCTGTATGCCGGCCATCCGTTCGCACCCGACCCGCGCGGCACTTCGCGCTCCGTCGCAGCGCTCACATCGTCGGACCTCGCCCGGTGGCACAAGCGCCGCTTCACGCAGGCCAATCTGCTCATCGTCGTCGTCGGCAACGTCGCTCGCAACGATCTGGTGACAAAGATCGCGAGCGCGTTCGGCGCGCTGCCGGCGAGTGGCGGATCCGCGCCCCACATTCCCGCGCTCGCCGTGGCGAAGCCGAGCGTCACCATCGTGGAACGGAGCCTGCCGACGAACTACATACTCGGCGCCTACGTCGCCCCGGCAAGCGCGAGCCGCGATGCAGCCGCGGTTCGACTCGCGACGCGTCTGCTCAACGATCGGCTCTTCGAGGAGGTGCGTACCAAACGAAATCTCACCTACGCGGTGGGCTCGTCGTTCCGCGCGGGCACCGTCGGCCGCGGCGCGCTGTACGTGACCGCCACGCAGCCGGACACGACGCTCAAGGTGATGCTCACGGAAGTGCGTCGATTGCAGCGCGAGCCCGTATCCGTCGAGCGACTCCAGGAGACGCGGAATGAATACGTCACGAACTACTGGATGAGCCAGGAGACAAACCTGGGGCAGGCGGCGCAGCTCGGGGCGTACGAGCTGACAGGTGGGGGATGGCGGAATGCGCTGACGCTGGTGGACAAGATGCGGGCGGTGACTCCGGCGGACATCCACCGTGTCGCCAGGCGATATCTCAAGAACGCTCGCTTTGTGGTCGTCGGGGACCCGAAGAAGATCGATCGAGCACTGTTCTCGTCCCTCTGAGGGCCCCGGTTGCCTCGAGATCCATCCCAGCACCTGCCGATGGAACGTGCGTCGAATACGGCGCGCTGCGCTGGGGATGGAGCCAGCCGCGACGCGTTGCGAAGTGGCCGGTCGCGCGTATGGAGAGATCAGACTCCGTAGTCCGACCCTCGTGGCACTCAGGACAATGCCCTTCAGCTTCGCGTCTCGGACGTCGGCCACGCGCCCCGTCGAGACCGCGCACTCGCTCACCGCGGCAGGAATGATCGCCGCACCTCCAAGCCTTGCGGCGTCCGCCCGCCGATTCCTTGCATTGGCGCTCGAAGAACAGCGCTCCGGCGGGCAGGAGGTTTCTGTGCTCGACGAAGGCTATCGGCGTACGGACCGATTCCTCTCGAGGCTCCTCGCCGGCCATCTGCTGCTCGCCCTCGCACTCGCGCCCCTCCACGGCACGTGGTTCGCCGCGATCGTTGTCGGCGGGCTGCTCAGCGGAGCCGCCATGCTGTTCGCGCGCCTGGCGCCAGGCACCCTCCTCACGCGCATGGTGATCGCCACGGCGATCATGCTCTATTCTGCTGTGATCATCCATCAGACGCATGGCATGATCGAGATGCACTTCCACGTGTTCGGGGCACTCGTCTTCCTGCTCATGTATCGCGACTGGCGGGCGCCGGTCGCCGGCGCGGTCGTGATCGTCCTGCATCACCTCGTCACGCACGAGCTCCAGCGGCGCGGGTTCCCATTCAAGATCTTTGCAGACCATCTCGGCTACCACATCGTGGCGATCCACGCCGCGTGGGTCGCCTTCGAGACGAGCGTGCTGGTGATGATGGCGATCGAGCTCGAGGAGCAGGCGCACCAGTCCGACGATCTGATTCGAGTCGCGCTGCTTCTCGGCGAAGGAAATCTCCAGGCGCGTGTGTTGGCGGTGGGAGGCGCCGTGGGCCAGGCGGCACGGGCGATCAACGCCAGTACCGAGCGACTGGCCGATAGCATCGGCGGCGTTCGACGGGGCGCGAGCGAGTTCATCACGCTGAGCCGAGCGACGCGCGAGTCCGCCCAGGAAGCGAGTCTGATCGCCGATCAGGTCTCGGGCTCGGCGAGCCGCGTCGCCGACGTCGCCCGACAGCAGTTGGCCGGAACACAGACGCTCTCCGCGGTCGTGGATGGTCTCATGGGCGCCGTCGATCAGATGTCCTTGACCGCGGCACACGTGCGAGAGGCGTCGCGTGAGGCCGCCATCGTCGCGCGCCATGGCTCCGAGTCGGTGGACGCGACCGTCGCGGGCATGCTCCGCGTCAGGGATACCGTTCGCGATGCCGCAACGCAGGTGCAGGGGATGGAGGTGCACTCACAGCGCATCGGCGAAGTCGTTCAGGTGATCACCGCGATCGCGAGCCAGACCAACCTGCTCGCGCTCAACGCCGCCATCGAAGCCGCCCGCGCCGGGGATGAGGGCCGCGGCTTCGCCGTCGTCGCCGACGAGGTGCGCAAGCTCGCCGAGGAGTCGGAGCGCTCCGTCAGTGAGATCGCCACCCTCGTGAAGCAGATTCAGGAGAGCATTCGCGCCGTCGTCGACGGTATCGAGCGGGGCAGCGCGCAGACGGACGAAGGCGCGGAGCTCGCCGGCAGCGCCGGCGCCGCGCTGCGTGACGTGCTTCGCGTCGTCGAACAGACGATGGCCGATGTCGAAGGAATGGCCGCCACGGCGTCACAGATCGCCGGCCGCGGAACGGAAGGCCACAGCGAGGCATCCGCCGCGGTTCGCAGCATCGTCGCCTTCGCGGAGGAGAACCGAGAGTCCGCCATCGCGGTCGTCGATGCCTCGGCGAAGATTCGCACGGCGATCGATCAGATCTCGGGGTTCGCCACGGATCTCGATGACGCGTCGCGCGCCGTCGGTGGACGCGTGGAGATGTTCACCGTCTGACCGCGCCGACGAGCGCCGATCGGCCGCCGCTACGCCGCCATCACCGGCAACAGGCGTCGCCCGCGCTCGATCACACCGCCGCCGAGCACTCGGTCGCCATCGTAGAGCACGACGGACTGACCCGGTGAGATCGCGCTGACCGACTCACCCAGCGCGATCTCGATCTCGTCCGCGTCGCGGCGGACGAGCACGCCTGTCGCGGCGCGTGCGTGGTGGCGG
Source organism: Gemmatimonadaceae bacterium (assembly GCA_039920785.1). Lineage (GTDB taxonomy): Bacteria > Gemmatimonadota > Gemmatimonadetes > Gemmatimonadales > Gemmatimonadaceae > AG11. The sequence goes on along the minus strand of JBDSDB010000262.1, from coordinate 11,226 downwards.
ATTTGCACCGACAGCTCGGTCCCGACGCACGGCGCGTCGACGAGCCAGTTCACCTCGCGCGCCACGACGCCGCGGCCGAGCAACTCCTCGCGCGGCCCGATCACGACCGAGCGCGAGGCGGGCTCGATCGCCACGACGAACATCGGTTCGGCAAATCCGCCCGGCAGCCCACGTCGCTGCCCGACGGTGAACCGCGCGTAGCCCTCGTGCTCACCGAGCACCGTGCCGTCCTGTCGCACGAACGGACCGCGCGACAGCGCCGGCGCACTCGGTCCGAGCTCACGTGCGATGATCTTCGCATGATCGCCGTCGGGCACGAAGCAAATGTCCTGGCTTTCCTGCTTCTCGGCGATCAGCTCGAGCCCGAGCTCGTGCGCGATGCCGCGCGTCTCCGACTTGGTCTGCGCGCCCACGGGAAGCAGCATGCGCGACAGCACGCGGCGGTCGATGCCCCACAGGAAATACGACTGGTCCTTGGCCGGATCGAGCCCGCGGTAGAGCGCACCGTCGACCATGCGCGCGTAGTGCCCCGTGGCGATCCATCGCGCGTCGATCGCGTCGGCCTTGCGCACGAGGTCGCGGAACTTGGTGAACGTGTTGCACCGCACGCAGGGGATCGGCGTGCGTCCGCGCGCGTACTCCGACACGAAGTCCTGTACCACGTCGCGGCTGAACGCACTCTCGAGGTTCAGCACGTAGTGTGGTACGCCGAGCTGTTCGCAGATTCGCCGTGCGTCGTTGACGCTGTCGAGCGAGCAGCACGGACGGTCGGGTAGGTCCGCTCCGTGGCAGAACAGCTTCATCGTCGCGCCGACGACGTCGTATCCCGCGCGCACGAGCATCGCCGCGGCCACGGATGAATCCACGCCGCCGCTCATCGCCACCAGCACGCGCTCGCGCATCACCGCCTCACGCCGTCGCGAGTCGGCGCGCCTTCTCGACGAGCAGGGGAAAGAGCTCCGCTACCCGAGCGACGCTGGCATCGTCGTTCAGCGCGCCGAAGCTCATCCTGAGCGCGGCGTTCGCGAGCTCGGTCGACACGCCGATCGCCTCGAGAACATGCGACGGATTGATGCTTCCGCTCTGGCACGCCGAACCGGCGGAGCAGGCCACCCCGCGCAGGTCGAGCGCGATCAGCATCGACTCACTCTCTACGCCGGGCACGGAGATGTTGGAGATGTGCGGCGCGCGCGGCGCGCCGCGCGCATGCACGACGGCATCGGGGACGCGTGCGAGGATCGCCGCCTCGAGTCGGTCGCGCAACGCAGCGAGCTTGGTCCACTCCTGCGCGCGCTCCTCGACCGCGAGCTCCGCCGCCGTCGCCAGGCCCACGGCCATCGCCACGTTCTCGGTGCCGGGCCGCCGGCCCCTGTCCTGAGTGCCGCCGAACATCAACGCTTCCATCGGCGTCCCGCGGCGGATGTAGAGCGCGCCGATCCCTTTGGGCGCGCCGATCTTATGACCCGAGATGGAGAGCATGTCGAACGGAGTCTTCCTCGCGTCGATCTCGACTTTCCCGAACGCCTGGACTGCGTCGGTGTGAAAGACGACGTCATGCGCCTTGGCGCGCGCCGAGAGCTCGGGAATGTCCTGGAGTGTGCCGATCTCGTTGTTGACCCACATCACGGAGCAGACAGCGGCGTCGTCGCGGACGTGCGCGTCGAACGACCCCAGCTCCACGCGCCCATCGGGATCCACGTCGATCAGCCGCTCCTCACCGCCCTCCCTCCCCACCTGGTGCAGCGCACCGAGGACGGCTTTGTGCTCGATCGGGGTAGACACCACCGCGACTCTGCCCTCGTCGCGTCGTGCGCGCCACACCCCGATGAGTGCCATGTTGTCCGCCTCGGTGCCGCAGGAGGTGAACACGATCTCATCAGCGAATGCGCCTAAACATCGGCCCAGGCGCTCACGCGCCTCGTCCAGCGCGGTGCGTGCGTCGCGACCCCACCGGTGCATGCTCGAGGGATTGCCGAACCGCGGCCCGAAGAAGGGCTGCATGGCGGCGAACACCTCCTCGCGAACCGGAGTCGTGGCGGCGTGATCGAGATAGATCGGCTCAGGCATACGATTGAAGTCTAACGAGTTAGGGCCGGCGTGCGCGAGCCCTCACACGGTCCGCAGCACTGCCCGGACGGGGACCGCATCGAGGCCGACGAGCCGCTGCGGCAGCGCGATGAGCTCGTACCGACCTTCGGGCACATCCGCGAGTTCGAGGTTCTCCAGCACGTTCGCCCCTCCGCCGAAGAGCGCGCGGTGCACGTCGAGCGTCTTGCTCTCCCGTTGATCCACCGACGGGGCATCGACACCAAGCAGTCGCAGTCCGCGCGACGCGAGCGCAGCGGCGGTACCCGCGTCCAGCGCCGGCCAGTCGGAGGGAAACACGCCCGCTGCGATCGAGCGCCCGGTGCGCAGCAGCAGCCGCTCGACGCCCTCCAGGCGACGATCGTCGACCCGGAGTGTCAGAGTCCCACTGGCAGCGTCCGAGACGTCCAGGACGAAGGCGGCACCCAGAAACGCGTCGAGCGGCAGGGACTCCGTGCCGGGCCAATCGTCGCGGACATGCAAGGGGGCGTCGGCGTGCGTGCCGACGTGTGGGCTGGATGTCACGCTCGAGAGGTTGACGCTCGCGCCGTCGCGGATTCGACTCGTCCACCCACACTGATACGGGACGTCTCCAGGCCACTCCGGCGTCCCGATCCGGACGGCGATCGAGATGTCGTGGATCATGCTACCCCAGCGTCCCGTAGAAGTTGGCGCGCACGGCCCACAGGGCGGGAAAGAACTTCTGGTCGATGGTGCGCGCGAGGTACTTGGCGCCAAGCGTTCCGCCCGTCCCGCCGGTGAGTGGTCCGAGCACCCGCTCCACGAGCTGGACGTGCTTGAACCGCCACAGGCCGAACTGCTGCTCGTACTCGAGCATCGCCTCGGCCAGGAAGAAGAGTGTCGTCGGGCGCGCGCCGACATACAGCGCCTCGAGCTCGATCCCCTGCGCGACGAGCAGTCCGAGGAAGAGCTCTTGGAGCGTCGGTCGCACCAGCGCGCGCTGCACCAGCGGCGGGATCTCGCCGTGCTCGCTCAACACGTGCATGAAGTGCGGCTCGCGCAACCCCGACGCCGCTTCGATGGCTCGAAACTGCACGCTCTGTGATCCGCTCGAGCTGCCGAGGTGCTGGCGGAACGCGGCGAAGTGCTGAGGCGGGAGCGTATCGAGCGCGGAAAGCTGTGCCGACACGATCCGCATGAGCGCGTTGATGCGCCCCATGCGAAAGAGCGCGAACTCCGCCTCGTGCTGGGTGAATGCGTCGATCAGGCCATCGAGCTCGTGGAGAATCTCCTTGAACCAGAGCTCACTGGCCTGATGCACGACGATGAACAGCAGCTCGTCTGCGTGTTCGGGGACCGACCGCGGATGCTGGAGCGCCAGCAACTCGTCGAGCGCGAGGTACGAGCCATAGGTCACCTCGCGCACTTCGCCGGCGCCGGCCGAGTCGCTCAAAATGTCGCGACCTCGAGCGACCCGACGTCGTCCACGCGCATCACCTCGGTCGTGAAGAACGGCTCGCCATACCGCGTCCGGATGAGTGAGCCGTACATCGCGCCGTAGTGGGTGACGACGTCGTATAGGGGCTCGCCGGTCGGATACACCTCTCCCGCCTGAATCGCGCCGTGGAACTGCGATGCGTAGCAGCGCACGGCCGCCATCTTCTGCTCGAATTCGTCGCTGATGTCGACGACGAAGCTGGGGCGCACGAAATCCTGCCGGTACGCGAGTGCGTGGATGATCTTGTGCGGGCGATGCTTCGGGACGTCAGGCGCGATCTTGGCCAGTCCGGCGACGAAGCATGCATCGCGGATCAGCTGCGCCGCCACACGGTGGTCGGGGTGGCGTCCCTCGAGCGCCGGCGCGATGACGACCCGCGGCTGGAATCGCCGGATGACGCGCGCCAGCGCTTCGCGGGTGGCCGGTGTGTTCTCGATGCCGGCATCGGGCAGGCCCACCGTTTCGCGGGCGCTGCACCCGAGCAGCGCCGCCGCACGCTCGGCTTCCTGGCCGCGCAGGGCGGCCGACCCGCGCGTGCCCATCTCACCCTGCGTGAGATCGACGATTGCCGTGCGCTGCCCGTGCCTGGCTGCCTTGATGAGCGTGCCCCCGCACGTGAGCTCCACGTCGTCGCGGTGGGCGGCGATGGCCAGGAGCGTCACAGGGGTGGTCGTTTGGGCTGGCATGAGCGCGGAATATATCGCGCCGACGAGGGGCGAGCCCAGATCGCGCGTTCGTCGGTAATGGGTTTATCGGTTTGCGGTCGGCCTCGGGACGCAGGAGCCGCCCGAGGCCGGCCGTAAACCGTTCACCGACAAACCGACGAACAGCGTGCGACGGGCGCCGTTCTACTCGTAGCGGAGCGCCGTCACCGGATCCAGCCGCGCCGCGCGTATCGCCGGCAGCATGCCGAACACAACTCCCGTCACCGCGCTGATGCCAAGCGCTGCGGCGACGTTGCCCCACGACGTCGCAGCGGGCACCGAAGGCCACGCGGTGCGAACGCCGATCGCCACGAGGATGCCGAGCGCCAGTCCGACCGATGCGCCGATGCCCGTGAGCGTCACCGCTTCGACGAGGAACTGCCACAGGATCGTCCAACGGGTCGCGCCCAGCGCCTTGCGAACGCCGATCTCGCGCGTGCGCTCCGTCACGGAGATCATCATGATGGCGACCACGCCCACCCCTCCGACAAGCAGTCCGACTGACGACAGCGCGAGCCCGACGATGAAGAAGGTGCCGAATAGCTTGCTGTAGATCGCCCACAGCCGGTCCTGCGTCACGATCTCGAAGTTGTTCCGCTGCGTCGGACGCAGGCCACGCTCGCCGCGCATGGTCGCCACCACATCGTCCACCGCTTCCTGAGTCGAGATACCCGCGCGCGGCTTGACGATCAGATCGGTCCCGCGCAGCCAGATGTTGAGATGCCGACGGCCTGTCTCGAAGGGGATGATCGCCTTTGGCGAGTCTCCACCGCCAGCCGACGTAGGGGTGCCCATCGGGCTCGCCGTGTAGTGATACAGCCCGATGACCTCGAACTCGATATCGTTGACCTTGATGACTTTGCCGACCGCCTCGGAGGTACCGAACAGCTTCTCCGCGAGCTTGTCGTTCACCAGCACGACCTTGGCACCCTTGGCGTTTTCCGCGTACGTGAAGCTCCGGCCCGGGAAGATGTCGCCGCCGTCCACATCGGTCCAGTTGGGGGAGTAGACCTCCATCCCCGCCTGCGGGATGCTACGGTCCATGTACTTGAATGACGCGCCGGTGCCCAGATGCGCGGTGACGGCACGGATCGTTGGGAGCCGCTCGAGCGCCGCGACCTCTCTGAGCGTGATGCCGGGGTTGCGCCGCGACTCTTCATCAGGCCCGTGGAATCCGCCGATCGGACGGCGATAGATGAAGAACGACGTTGGTCCGGAGGCCTCGAGGTCGCGGCGGAACGACTCGTTGATCCCGCGCACCACGGACGACATCGCCACGACCACGAACACCCCGAGCGCGACACCCATGATGGTGAGGACGGCGCGGATCTTGTTCGAGCGAAGCGAGTCGAGCGCGATGCCGACGCCTTCGAACGCCTGCGCCATGGAGGAGAAGAAGCGCATCGTCACTCCGCGCGTAGCGCGTCGATTGGGTCCAATTTGGCGGCCCGCGACGCGGGATAGATCCCGGACGCGATACCGACGACGGTGCCGAGCAACGTCGCCATCACCAGCGACCAGGGCGCGACCGCTGCGGGAAGCGGCGTTGTCCACGAGATGACTTTCGCGCCGAGGATTCCGAGCGCGATCCCGAGCACGGCCCCGAGGGTGCTCAGCGTGGCGCTCTCCACGAGGAACTGGCGGAGGATGTCTTTGCGGCGAGCGCCGAGCGACTTTCGAACGCCGATCTCTCGCGTCCGCTCGGCCACCGCAACGAGCATGATGTTCATGATCACCAGCCCACCGACGACGAGGCTGATGGCCGGCAGCGCGGTGCCGGCGATCGTCATGATGCTCTTCGTCTTCTCGAACGACACCAGCGCAGAGGCCGACGTCTCCATGACGAAGTTGTCAGGGACGCCCGGGCGTAGCCGCCGGTGGCCGCGGATCACCTCGCGCACCGTCTCCATCGCCTCATCCATCATGAGGTTGCTCGGCGCCTGCACCATGAGACCGTCGATGTCACCGCGCGGATTGGTGAGCCGGTGGAGGGGAGAGTTGAAGGGGGCGAACGCCGTCTGGTCGAGCGAGCGGCCGAACAGGTTGCCCTGGTGCTCGATCACCCCGATGACGGTGTACGGCATTCCGCCGATACGGAGCTCGCGGCCGATCGGGCTGAGGCCCTGGAAGAAGAACTTCGCCACATCGTCGCCGACGATCACGACCGGCGTGCCGGCCTCCGACTCCTGTGTCGAGAAGATCCGTCCCGCGGAGAGATCGAGCTTCTTGATCGTGAAGTAGTCCCCCTCGACCGCGTGGGCTTCGATCTGGCGAGGCCGTGAATACTTGCTCGTCGCGTTGAGGTTCTCCTGGCTCTCCACGGCGTAGTTGGTGCCCGGGGGCAGCGCGTCGCGGATGACCGAGACGTCGCTGTGGAACACGCGCGGGCGGCGCTGCCATTCGCGCCATTCCGCTTCGGTCACGTTGTTCCCGAACCAGGGGAACCGGCGCACCGTGAAGGTGTTGGCGCCGAGCATGCGGCCGGCGAAGTCCTCCTCCACGTACTTGCTCATCCCCGTCACGATTGAAACGACGGCGATGAGGAACATCACGCCGATCATCACGCCGAGCAGGGTGAAAAAGGACTTCAGCTTCTGCACCCGGATTTGCTGAAGCGCGAGCCGGACGGCCTCGTGGAAGGGCATGAGTGGGGCGCCTCGCGCCGGGACGGGGTGGTGCTGGGTCTACGGGGGGGGCGCCTGGAAAGTGTCAGCCGATCAGCCGTGCCGCGACGAAACCGCGCGTCTACTCGTACCTCAGCGCCGTCACCGGATCCAGCTTGGAAGCACGCGCTGCCGGCAGCAGTCCGAACAATATGCCGGTGAAGGCGCTCGTCAGCAGCGCGGCCACGACCGCGAGCGGCGGTACGCTCGCCGCGATCGGCGTCGTCTGTTTGATCAGCACGGCGACCAGAGTGCCAAGCACCAGTCCGATGATCGCGCCGATTCCCGTAAGCGTCACCGCCTCCACGAGGAACTGCCAGAGGATCGTGCCGCGCGTGGCGCCCAGCGCCTTGCGAACGCCGATCTCCCGGGTGCGCTCGGTGACGGAGATCATCATGATGGCCACCACGCCCACGCCTCCGACGATGAGCCCGACCGCCGAGAGCACGACCATCACCAGGAAGAACGCCCCGAAGATCTTGTTGTAGACGTCGAACAGCTGGTCCTGTGTGATGATCGCGAAGTCGTTGTCGAGACCGGGACGCAATGCATGCCGGCCCCGCATGGATGCGATCACATCGTCGATCGCCGTCGCCCGTGTCGTCCCGATTGCCGGGATGACGGCGATGCCGATGTCGTTGTAATTCGCCTTGAGATACTTGCGCGCCGCTTCGATCGGGATGATCGCGCGCGGCTTGTTGCCGCCTGACAGAAAGCTCGCCTCGAAGTGATAGATCCCCAGCACCTTGAACGGCTGGTCGCCGAGCTCGATCATCTTGTCGAGCGGGTCGGACTCTCCAAACACCTGCTTGGCCATCTCGTCGTTGATCACCACGACGCGCTCGCCCGTCGTCGCCTCGTTCGCGGTGAAATTGCGGCCAGGGTAGATGTCGCCGCCGCCGTCGATCTGCTGCCAGTTCCCGGTGAAGCCGCTGACCTGCGCGCCCGACAAGCGTCGGTCCTTGTACGCCACCCGGCGCTGCGTATCGATGCGTGCACCGGCGGTGCGGATGGAGGGGAGCTGCTGGATCGCGGTCACGTCGCCCAGCGTGAGCCGCGGATTGCGGAACCACTTGCAGGTCTCGTCCGTTCCGTCGCAGGCCTCGAAGGTGATCGGAAAGCGCGAGACGAAGAAAGTCGTCGGACCGGTGCTCTCGAGGTCCTTCGCCACGCTGGCGTTGATCCCGTGGATGGCCGCCGATATGACGACGACCACGAACACGCCGACAGCGATGCCGAGGATCGTCAGGCCAGCGCGGACCTTGTTGGCGCGAATCGAGTCGAGCGCGATGGTCACACCCTCCTTCAATCCGAAGATGCGCTGTTGCAGCATCGACATCGGCTACTCCGCCCGCAGGGCAGTGATGGGGTCAAGCCGCGACGCTCGGCTCGCCGGATAGACTCCCGCGACGATGCCGACGCCCGCACCGATGCTGATGCCGAGCAACACTGACCAGAGCTCCACCGCGGCGGGCAGCGGCGTGACCATGGCGATGAACTTCGCGAAGGCGAAGCCGGTGGCCACGCCCAGCGCCGCGCCCACGGTGCTCAACGTGGCACTCTCCACGAGGAACTGGCTCATGATGTCGCGGCGGCGTGCGCCGAGCGACTTGCGGATGCCGATCTCCCGCGTGCGCTCGGCCACCGCGACGAGCATGATGTTCATGATCACGATGGCACCCACCACCAGGCCAACCGTCGGAAGCGCCACGCCGGCGAACACGAGGTAGCTCTTGATCTTGTTCCAGAACTCGAGCGCAGAGTCGGAGGTCTCCAGTTCGAAGTCGTCCTTCTGACTCGGCCGCAGATGGTGCCGGGCACGCATCACCTGTCGCACCTCCTCCATCGCGCCAATCATCCCCTCGCGGCTCGGCGTCTGGATCATGACGGCGTCGATCACGCCATGCACGTTGACGTACCGGTTGAGCGGCGACTTGTGCGGGGCCACCATGAACTTGTCGAACGAGATGCCGAACGCGCTCCCCTGCTTCTCCATCAGTCCGACGACGGTGTATGGGATGCCGCGCACCGTGATCTGGCGCCCGATCGGTTCGAGGCCCGGGAAGAAGTAGGTGGCGACGTCCTGGCCGATCACCACCACGTTCATTCCGCGCTCGAACTCCTGCGGCGAGAACAGACGGCCGCGCACCGGCGACATCTTCTTGATGTCGAAGTAGTCGTTGGTGACGGTGAATACCTGGACCTGCCGAGGCTTCGCGACGTAGGTCGTCTGCGCGCTCAGGTTGTCGTTGCCGACCGCGGCCCACTTCACGTCCGGCGGCAGGGCGTCGGCCACAGGCTGGATGTCGCTCTCCCTGATGCGCTGGCGCCGCCGCAGCTCGCGTCGGCGCTCCTCGGAGTTCTCTCCGATGTTGATGTTCGGGCGGCTGCGAAGCTCGAAAGAGTTCACCGCCATGATCTTGCCCACGACCTGATCGGTCATGTAGCGGCTCATCCCGCCGACGATCGAGACGACGGCGATGAGAAAAGTGACCCCGATCATCACGCCCAGCAGGGTGAAGAAGCTCTTGAGCTTCTGTACCCAGATCTGCTGGAGAGCGAGTCGGATGGCCTCGATGAAGGGCATGCGTTGGCTACGGAAATACTACTTGGGGGAACCTGCTCGCCGATCGGCGGAAGGCCGCACGATTGGCGATCAGGGAATGCCGAGCTTCTCGACGAAAGTGGAGCGCCGATCGTCGCTGGCGACCAGTCCATCGCGGAGCACGATGACGCGTCGCGCGTGCGCGGCGATGTCGGGCTCGTGGGTCACCATGATGACCGTCTGGCCCTGCTCCGCGAGGCTCTCGAACACCTTCATGATCTCTTCCGACGTTCCCGAGTCGAGATTACCCGTCGGCTCGTCGGCGAGCAGGATGGACGGGTTGTTCACCAGCGCCCGCGCGATGGCCACGCGTTGGCGTTGGCCGCCCGAGAGCTCGTTGGGCCGATGGTCCACTCGTTCGCCGAGCTGCACGCGCTCCAGGGCCTCACGCGCGCGCCGCTTGCGCTCGTCGCCCGGCACGCCGGCGTATACGAGCGGAAGCTCTACGTTGTGCAGCGCGCTTGCGCGCGGGAGCAGGTTGAACGTCTGGAAGACGAACCCGATCTCCTTGTTGCGCACGCGGGCCAGGGCATCGTCGGTCATCGACGATACCTGCGTGCCGTTGAGCCAGTACTCACCCGCGTTCGGGGTGTCGAGGCAGCCGATGACGTTCATCAGCGTCGATTTTCCGGAGCCCGATGGTCCCATGATGGCGACGTACTCGTTCCGCTGGATGGCCAGATCGACCCCGCGCAGCGCGCGCACGATCTCGCCGCCCATGTCGTACTCGCGCTTGATGCCGCGCGTCACGATAACCCAATCCTTGCCGGGCGTCGCGCCGGAGGAAACGACAGCCTGCCGCTCGGCGGTCACGCCGAGTGGCGCTTCGAGCGACTCCCGTACGATGTCCTGGCTCACGTTTTGGCCTGTGGCTTCTTGGTATCGACCTTCGCTTCGCGAACCGTCGCGCTGTCTTTCAACTCGCGGATTGCCTGATAAGTGCCGGCAACGATCTTGTCACCCTTTTTGAGGCCACTCAGCACCTCGAAGTGCTTTTCGCCGGCGATACCAACCTTTACGGGCCTGAAGGTCACTTTGTTGTCCGTGCCGACGACGAACACCCCCTCGACGTCCTTCTTGCCGACTTCCTTCTTTGGCTTCGGCTTGCCGAGTCCGATCGCGGTATCCGCCTTGGCCAGCGCCTCATTCTCGCGAACCGTCAGCGCGATGATCGGAATTGAGAGCGTCTTGAGCCGCGTGTCTGTAATGATCTTGGCGGTTGCGGAAAAATCGGGACGGGTTTCCGTCGGGGTGTTCACGAGCTGGATCGTCACTTCGTAGTCCACTGCCTGATCGGCGTTTGACTGGCCCGAGGCCGCGGTCTTGACGGCGCTGTTCGAGATCTTCGTCACGCGGCCGATGAACGTGGTGTCGGGGAAGGCATCGATCTGGATCACGGCCGAGTCGCCCAACGAGATGCGGGCGACGTCGGTCTCGTCGACCTTGACCTTGGTCTCGAGGACGCTCATGTCGGCGATCGTCAGCAGCGTGGCGGCGTCCTTGTTGAGTGTGCCCATGATGGCCGTCTCGCCGTTCTCGACGTTGAGCCGCGTGATCCGGCCCGACATCGGCGCGTAGATCGTGGTCTTGCCCAACGAGCTGCGCGCGTCGCGAACTCCGGCAGTGGACTGGTCCACCGAGTGGCGAGCCGACTCGTACATCGCCTTGTTGACGTCGACGGCGGTGCGAAGCTGCTCGAGGTTCTCGTCG
>JBDSDB010000261.1:0-5878 GCA_039920785.1 Gemmatimonadaceae bacterium | reverse complement strand
CTGCCCATCGTGCGGCGCGCCGGCGACCGGACGCTTCTGCTCCAGCTGCGGCACCGCGCTCGCCGGTGCCACGTGCGCCACCTGTTCGGCGGCGCTCACTCCAGGCGCCCGCTTCTGCCACCGGTGCGGCACCCCGGCCGGCGCAACCGCCGCCGCGCCGTCGCGCGGGTTCGCCAACGCGCTCCCGTGGGCGGTCGCGGCGCTCGCGCTCGTCTCCCTCACGGCGCTCGTCGTCGGCCAGCGCTTCGGGGCCCGCGGCAACGCGACCACCGCGACGACCGACGTGCTCGACGGCGCCAACATGCAAGGCTCCACCCCAATCTCGGCGCTGCCACAACAGGGCGGCGGGCCAGCCGGTGCGCAACCGCGCGCTCCCGACATCAGCCAGATGACGCCCGAGCAGCGCGCCGAACGGCTCTACGACCGGATCATGACGGAGCACGAGGCGGGACGTCCCGAGGCGGTGCGCACCTTCCTGCCCATGGCGCGCGCGGCCTATGAGATGATCGAGCCGCTCAACCTCGACCAGCGCTACGACCTCGGACGCCTCGGCGAAGTCGGCGGAGACCTGCCCCTCGCGCGCGCCGAGGCCGACACGATCCTCGCCACGCGTCCCACGCACCTGCTCGGCCTCATCCTCGCCGCCCGCGTGGCGCGGCTGGAGAAGGACGACGCCCGCGCCCGCGCGCTCGACGCCCGGCTGATTGCCTCGGAGTCCAAGGAGCGATCCACCGCGCTGCCCGAGTACCTCCTGCACAAGAACGACATCGACGCCGCGCTCGCCGCGGCGCGCCCTACGCCGAAATGACACCCCCGATGACCACCATCCACGTGGCGCACAGTCCCGACTCGGACGACGCGTTCATGTTCTACGCGCTCGCCGTCGGGAAGATCGACACCGAAGGGCTCACCTACGTGCACGAGCTCCAGGACATCGAGAGCCTCAACCAGCGCGCCATGCGCGGTGAGCTCGAGGTCACGGCCGTCTCCATCCACGCGTACGCCTACCTGAGCGATCGCTACGCGCTACTGCCGCACGGCGCATCCATGGGCGACCGTTACGGACCGCGCCTGGTCGCCCGCGCACCCGCGTCGCGGGCCGACGTGAAGGGAAAGCGGATCGCCATCCCCGGCCCGCTCACGAGCGCGTATCTCGCCCTCCAGCTCTACGAGCCAGATTTCACCCCGGTGTTCATCCCTTTCGACGCCATCGAGGATGCCGTCGTGAACGGTGAGGTGGACATGGGCCTCCTCATCCACGAGGGCCAGCTCACCTTCGGCGAACGCGGGCTCCACCTGGTCGCCGACATGGGCGAATGGTGGTTCGCCGAGACAGGCCTCCCTCTTCCGCTCGGCGGAAACGTAGTGAGAAAGGACCTGGGGAGCGAGCTGACGAGCAAGATTTCGCGCCATCTCAAAGCCAGTATCGCGTATGGATTGCAACACCGCGTCGGTGCGCTCGACCACGCGATGCAATATGCGCGCGGTCTCGATCGCTCCAAGGCGGACGCCTTCGTGGGAATGTACGTGAACGACTGGACCCTCGATTACGGCGAGCGCGGCCGCCAGGCGGTGCGCCTCTTTCTGGAGCGCGGCGTCGAGGCAGGGTTCATCACGAACCCCGTCACGGTCGAGTTCGCCGACGACTGACGAACGCGGCGCGGCTCATGTCTGAGAGAGGGAATCCGATACTCGATCGGAGTCTCCCTCGTCCCCAGAGCATGATCGACACGTCCGCACCAGCCGCCGCCGCACCCTCCACGATCCGGTCTCCCACGGCACCGCGCGTCACCGCGCGCCTCGCGAGTACCACGGCATTGGCCCGCATCCTCGTCGTCGACGACGAAGCGACGATCCGTCAGGCCCTCGCGCGCTTTCTGCGTGACCGCGGCTACGACGTGCACGAGTGCGGGTCCGGTCCGGCCGCCCTCGCGCTCCTCGAGCACGAGCGCTTCGTCGTCATGCTTTGCGATGTCCGCATGCCGCAGATGTCGGGACTCGATCTCGTCCCTCGTGCGCTCGCCCTGGACGCCGACCTCGCGGTCGTCATGCTCACCGCCGTCAACGACGCGGCCTCGGCCACCGAGGCGCTCACGCAGGGAGCGCTCGATTACCTCGTCAAACCGATTGCCCTCACCGATCTGCAACTCGCCGTCGAACGCGCCGTACATCGCCGGCGGCTCGAGATCGACCGTCGCGGCGTCGAGCGCCTCATCCGTGAGGAGGTCATCCTCCGCACCGCGGAGCTGGAGGCAGAGAAGGCGGCGCTGAACGGCCTCACCATCGGCATCGCCGAGACGCTCATCAACGCCATGGAGGCGAAGGACATCTACCTCCGCGGCCACTCTCGGCGCGTCGCCGAGCTTGCGGCGTCCGTCGCTGAAGAGCTCGGACTCGACGCCGACCTCGTGGAGAACGTCCGACTCGCCGGCCGGCTGCACGACATCGGCAAGATCGGCATACGCGAGGAGATCCTGAACAAGCCCGGCGCACTCACGGCTGAAGAGTATGCGCACGTGAAGGAGCACGTCCGCATCGGCATGGAGATCCTCGAACCGCTGCGGCACATCCCCGTCGCGCTCGAGTTCATCCACGACCACCATGAGCACTTCGACGGCTCCGGCTACCCGCGCGCCCTCACGGGAGAGCAGATCACGATCGGTGGCCGGATCCTGGCCGCGTGCGACGCGTTCGACGCCATGACGTCCAAGCGCGCTTTCCGCGAGGCCTACGATCGCCAGCAGACGATCGCGTATCTGGAGGATGAGGTGGGTCGACTGCTCGATCCGGCCGTGTTCGTCGCGCTACGGAAGGTCGTGCTGCGCCGCAAGACCCTCACCTTCATCGACGATCTGCACGCCTGACCGCTCCGCCACGGCGCTCGCCATGCTCGCCAGCGTGCTCACCAGCTCTGTGCCATCGAACGGCTTCGCCAGCACGGGACAGCGCCATCGCGCCGCCACGTGCGCCGCCGCCGTGCTCGCCGCGTCGCCGGAGATCACCACGGTCCGGTCGAGCAGGTCCGGAAACGCGTAGCCCACCTGGCTGAGGAGCCAGCCCCCGCTCCCTTCCGGCATCCGCAGGTCGATCACCAGGAAGTGCGGAGCCATCCCAGCGTCCAACCGTTGCAGTGCTTCGCGCCCACTCGCCGATTCTACGACGTGGTATCCGCCCCGCTCGAGCATGGTCCGGACGAGTGCGCGCATTGGGGCGTCGTCGTCAGCCACCAGAACGACGGGCTTCCCGTCCGCCGGCAGGCGTTGGTTCGACTGGTGATCGGCGGCGATGGGCTGAGCGGAATCTGAATGCATGTCCGGGCCTGAGCGGGGGATGCTGATCAGTCTCGGACGGGACGCGCGCCGGCTTCACGAGCGCCCCGGCGCGTGGGACACTCTGTCGTCCGACCGCTCCGCGTTCCGTCAGTGATGGTGGTGCGACCGAGCGTGCGTGATCCAGCCGACCACGTCGGTCACGCGCTTGCCCAGCTTGCGGGCGGTCTCGCCGTCGTCGTCACCCGGTTCGTCCACGCGCGGCGGCACGATGATCATCAGGCGCTCCGCCATCGGGATCAGCACCGACCAGAGGGCCGCGCGGCGGGCGTCCACGTTGGTCGTCACCGTGAACGCGGACGCAACCTTGTTGGCCAGGTTCACCGCGCTCGCGTCGAGCAGCGCACGCACCGCATCGTGTTCGTCCCCGCCACTCGCCGTAGCGCCCACGATGATCCCGTCGTACGCGGCAAGTGCATCGGGGCTCTCCAGGGTCCTGTGCCGCGAGCCGAGCCGAGCGCCATCTTCCGGAGCGCCGTCCGGCGGAGCGCGTCTTACGTCCACTTCGGCGAACCGAACGCTCCGGACCCCCTCGGCCACCGCATCCGCGAGCCGGGCAAGGTCGTCGGATCGCGCGTCGAACAGAACGAGAAGCTTTGGCATGCTCAGTTGTGATGAGAGTCGAACGAAGCGGACCGCGGGCAACGCGGGGCATATATCGCCTGTGAACCCGAACGCGGGTACGATCGTTTCCAATCTGCATGCCTCGGTGTGCCGTCGTGCCTGTGCATGTCAAAATGACCAACGATCGAGTCCCTGAAGGCGTATGATTCAGTGATGCATCACCCTTTTTGCCCCTTGTTTCGCCGAGCGCGACGCACCGCGGCGGTTGCTCTGCTGGCGCTCCCTCTCGGTGTGCAGGCGCAAACGCCGGCCTCGCCCGTTGCCGGGGACACCGTGAGGCTGTCGCTCGACCAGGCCGTGACCATCGGGTTGCGCCAGAGCGACGAGATCGGCCTGGCCAACGCGCGGGTCGACGTCGCCGATGCGCAGTTCGCCAACGCGCGCGCGAGCATCCTGCCGCAGCTCCGCTTCAACGGCGCGTACACGCACGTCTACGAGAGCGCCCGCGGCAATGCCGTTGGCGCGGTGTTCAATCAGCCGAACACCTACTCCGCCTCCACCAACCTGTCGCAGACGCTCTTTCAGGGCGGCCGTCTCGTCTCGGCCGCGCGTGCGGCGAACGACACGCGCCAGGCCGCGCGCGAAGACGAGCGCGAGCAGCGTGCGTCGGTCACGCTGCAGGTGCAGCGCGCCTATCTCCAGGCGCTCTTCACCGCGCGCATCGTCGAGCTGCAGGAAAACAATCTGACGCTCGCGACGAATCGCCTTGCGCAGATCGAGCAGCTGCAGCGCGCCGGCCAGGCGGCGCGCTACGACGTGCTCCGTGCGCGCGTGGAGCGCTCCAACCTCGAGCCGCTCGCCATCCAGGCGCGCAACGACCGCGAGCTCGCCCTGCTCGAGCTCAAGCGTCTCCTGAACATCCCCATCGACAAGCCGATCGCGCTCACCAGCCAGATCGACCAGTCGGCCACGGCCGCCATGCTCGCCGCCGCCGAGGACACGGTGAGCGTCGCCGAGCGCGCCGCCATCCGGTCGGCCGAGCTGAACGTCTCGGCCCGGCGGCTCGGCATCGCCGTCGCGAGAGCCGACTTCTATCCCGCGCTGTCGGTGTTCTTCCAGACGGGCTACCAGGCGTTCCCGCCGATCGGGCAGGGACTTCCGCGAGCGCGCGGCGCGCTCACCGCCGAGGCGTGTCCACCGGGTTCGGTAACCGGCCGCCTCTGCCAGAACGGAGGATTCTTCGCCGACCGCCAACTCGGCCTCAACGTCTCTCTGCCGCTCTTCGACGGCTTTCGCGTCAAGTCGAACGTCGATCTCGCGCAGGCGCAGGCCCGGGTGGCCGAGCTCGAGCTCCAGGTCGAGCGCGAGACGGTCGCCCTCGACGTGGCTCGCGCGCGCGCCGAGCTGCGACGCTCCCGGGCATCGTTTGCGGCCCGGCAGCAGAATTCCGCCGAGGCACAGGAGGCATTCCAGCTGGCGTCGCTCCGCTTCACGCGCGGATTGAGCACGCAGCTCGAAGTCTCCGACGCGCAGCTCGCGCTGCTCACGGCCCAGAGCACCGAGGCGCGCGCCACCTACGATCTGTTCCTCGCTTCGGCGGACCTGGCGCGTGCGCTCGGCCGACCGATCCCGCTCCCGTCGGCAACGACGACGTCGCCGACTCCGAGATAGCTGATGCAACCGATCAACCACGCCAGTCGAATCGCTCCCTCCGTCGTCCTGCTCCTCGCCGTTGCGGCCGGCTGCTCCAACGACGCCGCTGCCGGCTCGGAGGCCGGTGCGCGGTCCGGGGCAGCCGCCCAGCAGGGCGCACCGGGCGGCGGCGGCGCGGCCGGAGGTGCTGCGTCTGGTGGCGCGGGCGGCGGCGGCGGACGTCCGAATGGTGCGGGCGGCCCCGGTGGCGGACGGCCTGCGCCCTCCATCACGCTCTCCGCGAGCGACGTGGCCACGGTGGCGCCCACCACGATCGAGGATGGCGTTGCGCT
>JBDSDB010000260.1:0-22904 GCA_039920785.1 Gemmatimonadaceae bacterium | reverse complement strand
CGCTCATGAACTGGAAAGCGGTGTCGCCGGCGCTGACACTGCTCAACGACCCGCGCGGGCTCGGCATCGGCGCGAGGCACATCACGATCTCCACGGTTGGCGTGCTGCCGGGCATCGTTGCGCTCGGGGAACGGCCCGAGCAGTTCCGCCTGGCGATCTCGGTCCACGCGCCATCCGACGAGCTTCGGCAGGAGCTCATGCCGATCAACACGAAGTATCCGCTCCGCGACGTCATCGAGGCGGCCAAGGTGTTCGACCGGCGGGTGACATTCGAGTACGTGATGCTCGGCGGTGTCAACGATCAGCCGGAGCACGCGCGCCAGCTCGCGGTGCTCGCGCGCGAGTGTCGCGCTTTCGTGAACCTCATCCCACTCCATCCGGGTGGGTCGCAGGGCTTCGTGCCCACGTCCGCAGGCGAGATCGCGCGTTTCGCGCGGGTGCTGCGAGCTGGCGACGTGGAGGTGGCGGTGCGGAAGAGCCGTGGCATCGACATCGCCGCGGCGTGTGGCCAGCTACGGGTAGAGCGGCTCGGCCGGCGGGCGCCACGTGCTGCCGACCAGCACGGTGATGTCCAGGTAGCGTGACGAATCGGGGCGCGACCGCGTAGTCGCAGGCGCCATCACCTTGGCCGCAGCGCCCGCCCACGCGGGGTGACCGGACAGATCGAGCACCATCGTCGTGTCGATCGTCGGACTCGCGGTGCCGAACTCCACGACGTCGAATCCGCGATCTCGCAGCAGGCGCGTGGCCCGACGTGCGAGCCCTCGCGTCTTGGTGGTGTTGAGCACCTGAACGCGGATGCGCACGCTGTCGGGTGCCCGGGGTACGTCGGTCGCGCGCGGCGTGGCGAAGACGGGCTTCGTGGCGTCACGCGAACGAATCATCATGCCCGCGCCCGCGAGCACCACGAGCAACAGCACCGCCGCGGCGATGAGCAGGAGCTGCTTCATCGGGCGGCGTTCCAGAGCACGACGGTCTCGGGATAGAGCCGCATTCCTTCCCTGAGCGACCACTCGAGCCGCGCGCGCAGGACCTGACGAAACGTCGCGTCGAAGTCGTGCGGCGCCTGCGCGGCGAGGTATGCGCGATCCGCGCGACAGAACTTGCGCCCTGGCTCGAGGTAGTCAGCCATGTACAACGCGCGACCGAGCCGACCCCAGCTGCCGGAGCCCACGGTGTGATGTCGGATCGCGTCGAGTAACTCGTGACGTGCATCGCCGTCGCGCCGCAACCGCTCCGCCGCGGCCGGGCCGTGCAGCATCTCGATCGTGTACTCGTGCGCGTCGCCCGCCAGCTCTCGCAGCGTCGATTCGGACGCGTCGCGGAGCGCATCGTGATAGCGGCCCGCGTCATGCCAAGCCTGCGCTTCCTCGGCGGGAAGCCGCAATCGCCCCGCCCAGTCGTCGAGCAGCGCCGTCACCCGCTCGATGTGCGCGAGTCGCTTGTCCGAGACACACGCCCACGCGGGCATGGATAGTGATCGCTGCGCCGAAGGCATCAGGCGGCGCGCCGGAGCAGCGTAGCCAGCTCGGCCAGCTCGCGCTGCCAGAAATCGCGATGCTCGAGTCCAGGATGTGGGAGCACCAGCGTGGTTGAGCTCATGGTCCGATCACCATGCAGCACGATGTCGAGATCGATCGTACGCGGCGCCCAGCGCGCAGCGCGCACTCGGCCCAGCGCGAGCTCGATTCGGTGCAGCGCGTGGAGCAGCGCGACCGGATGGAGCGTCGTGCGCAGCGCGGCCATCTGATTGAGGTACGGTGGCTGCGTCATCCCGCCGAGCGGCGCGGTCTCCTCGATGGAGGAGAACGCCACGATGCGCGACGCGCGCACCAACGAGAGCGCCACGCGGGCCTGGGCGAGATGCGCCACGCGGTCGCCAAGGTTGGAGCCGAGTGCCACATAGGCCAGCACTCCGCTGGCCTCAGCCACCGCCACGCTCCGCAATCACTTCGGCGTATGCCAGTGGTCCGCCCACCAGTACGTTCGGCTTGCGCACCGCCGCTCGCGCCGCGATGACGCCGGTGAGCGACATCGCGCGCTCGACGAGCGAGGTGGCGATGTCCTCGAGATAATCGAGCGATCCCTCGGCGAGCCGCTCCGCCGCAATCCCGTAGAGCCCGCGGTAGTCGAGCACGCCCTCGGCGTCGTCCGCGCGAGTGACGCGGAGGTCGATCTCCAGCGGCTGAGCGTGCACGCGCTCGTGCGGCAGAATGCCAACGCGCACGTAGAAGCGCATGCCGACGAGGGAGATGATCACGAGACGATACGGGAGGTCGAAGGGACGCGAGCGGACGACGGGCGGACGCGCAACGTAGAGGGGGCGCGTGGTGCGGTCAATCAGCGTACGCTGGTGATCCGGCGCGTCAGCTCTTCCAGATAGATGGCGACGCCGCGCAGCTCGTGCGTGGCTCCCTCGAGCCCGCGGAGCGCGGTCGCCTGGTCGCGCGCGCTGGCCGTCACCTGCTCCGCACCGTCACGGTTGCGCCACGAGATCTGCGCGATGCGTCGCACGCGGTCGCTGAGCTTGGCGAACTCGAGCTCCTGCTCCCGCGAGGTCATGGCGATCCGCTGTGCGCCTGTCGCGGCGCTGGCCGTCGCTTCCACGATCATGTCGAGCGCGCCGCGCGCCTGCTCGGACAGACTCTCCACGTCCTGCACCACCGCCTCGCCGCGTGACATCTGTAGCGCGACGCGGCGCATCTGCTCCTCGAAGGTGAGCACGATGTCGCCGGCCTCGTCGGACGCGACCGCGCTCTGCTCGGCGAGCTTGCGCACCTCTTCCGCAACGACGGCGAATCCCTGCCCCTGCTCGCCCGCGCGCGCCGCCTCGATCGCCGCGTTGAGTGCCAGCAAGTTGGTCTGGTCCGCCAACTCGCGGATGACGGCGATGAACTCCGTGATGCGTCGGACGCTCTTGGCGAGTTCCTGGATCTGCGCACTGCTCTCGCCCACGAACACCTTGGCACCGACGAGTCGCTCGATGGCCGTGGCGATCGTGCGCCGGTGCTCCGTGGCAATCTCCGTGGCGCGCTGGCTCGCCTCGGCGGCGGAGCTGCCGTCGGTGACGACGCCCTGTGTGGCCGCCGAGAGCGATTTCGTGGCTTCCAGCGAACGGCCGATCTGCTCTCCCTCCTCGGCGATGCCGCGCGTGATCTCGCCGATGGTGCGCGCGACCGACTCGCCGCCGCCGCGCAGCGCACGCGCGGAGTTGGTGAGCGTGTCGAGCTGCTGGCTCACCCGCGTCATCGCCTCGAGCAGCGGACGCCGCAGATCGTAGATGTGCAGCGTGGTCGCCAGCTGATTGGCGAAGCGCCGGATCAAGGCGACCTCCTTGGCCGCGTAGGCGTCGGGCTTGTGATGCTCGAGCTCGAGCAGTCCCACGGTGCGCTCGCCGAACCGCAGTGGGATCACGACGACGCTGCGCGCCAGCGAGCGCCCCGAGAGCACGCGCCCGTCGCGCAGCGTGTCGGTCACGAGAATGATCTCGCCGAGGCGCAGCGCTTCGGAGCGGAGCGTGTTGAGCTGATTCTCGGGAGTCCGCGGCGGCTCCAGGTACCCGATGTCGCCCTGCCAGACGTGCATCAGCTCTCCGTTCTCGAGGCGGCCGATGCGAAAGACCTGCCAATCGACGAGCCGGTGCGCGAGCTCCTGGATCCGTTTGAAGGCGTCGCTGATGTCCACGTCGGAGGAGACGACCTGCTCCATGGCGAGGATCTTGTTCAGCTCCTCCGCGGCGATGGACTCCTCGAGAATGCGCTTGAGCAGCATCCCGGACAGCGCGAGCACGATGGCGACGACGAGCCAGCCGAGGGGCTTGAGATTCGTCACCGTGACGAGCACGATGAGCAGACTGCTCGCGCCGGCGCCGAAGGCGATCACCTCGTACCGCAGGATCAGCGACTTCTCCTCGTCGACCAGCTTGTCGCGAACGATGAGTGTGAAGTAGAGAAGGAGACGGCTCGTGACGAAGTACGCGAAGACGAACAGCGCGAGGCTGGGAAGCGTCTCGGCGTTGATCCCGGAGCCGCCGGCCGCCATCGACACCGAAGCCCATGCGTACGCGCCGAACGCCGAGACGAGTGCGATGACCTCGCGGCCGGCGTTGATCCACGCCACGACATAGCCGCGGCGCAGGAAGACGATGTCGGCGAACAGAACGGCGATGTACGTGGCGACGGCGGAGGCCGGTGCGCCGAGCAGCAGTGCCGCCGACGTGACTGGGAGCGCCAGCAGATTGAGCGCGCCGTACTTCGTGAGCGGGATCTGCTGCGCGCGGAGGAAGACCACCGTGGCCAGCGTGACGACGATGCCCCACGGTTGCGTGAGCCAGTGTCTGTCGATCGCCATCGTGGCGATCAGCAGCGCGAGACCGAGCCCCCCGATGGCGCGGGCGTAGAGGGTGAGGAACGCGCGCATTTCAGTCTCCGTCGATGCCGCGGCGGAGCGCGACGGCGAGCGCGAGCGCGTCGTCGATGCTCCGGTCGGCCGCCCGCACGATCGCGCTTCCCACCACGACGCCGTCGGCGAGCTTCGCCACGGCGCGGGCCTGCTCCGGACGCGCGATGCCGAATCCGATGCACAGTGGCAGCGACGTCGCAGCGCGGACTCTGGCGGCCGTGGCCGCGAGATCGGGGGGAAGCTCGGCGCGCTCGCCGGTGACGCCCAACCGGCTGATGAGGTACACGAAGCCGCTCCCCGTGCGTGCGATCTCGCCGATGCGGGCCTGCGGCGTGGTGGGCGCGACGAGCCGAATGAACGCCAGTGGGCTCTCGGCGAACCACGCTTCCCGTTCGGGATCGGCGCCGAGCGGAAGGTCCGTCACGAGCACGCCGTCGGCGCCGGCGTCGGCGGCGCGCTGCAACGCGTCGGCACCACCGCGGATCAGCGGATTCAGGTAGCTGAACAGGACGACCGGGATCGTGAGCTTGGCGCGAGCGACGATCTCCAGTACCTGGTCGAGCCGAACGCCCTGATCGAGCGCACGCTGCGAGCTCGCCTGGATGACCGCTCCGTCGGCGAGCGGATCGGAGAATGGGACGCCCACCTCGACCACGTCGGCTCCCGCCGCCTCGAGCCCCTGCAGCAACGCGACGCTGCGAATCGGGTCCGGATGTCCCGCGGTGACGTACGGCACGAAGGCGCAGCGTCCCGCGGCCCGAAGCTGCGCGAAGCGCTGCGCGATGCGGTCAGAGGAAATAGTCGCCAACCCGGATGCCATACCGATCGGGGTTCTCCGTCTTGATGATGGTTCGCAGGTAGACGCCGTCCTCCTGCTGCTCCGCCAGGTCCACGAGCGTCCCCGGGTGCTGCAGTGTGCCCTGCGCATCACTGATGACGCGCACGATCGGCCTGGACAACATTTCCGGAATCGGGTTCACGGCGTGCACGACGCCCAGCTCGAACGTGTCGAGGACGACCAGCGTCCCCACCGGGTAGATCCCGGTCAGGTTGATGAACGCCTTGACCACCACCGGATCCATCCCGCGGCGGGGATTGTCGCGCATCTCCATCATGACCTGCGCCGGCGACATGGGCACGGTCTGGTACGACCGCCGCGACGTGGCGGCGTCGAACCCGTCGGCCACCGCGACGATCTTGCTGAACATGCTCATCGCGCGGGGTCGGATCGGTCGTGGGTATCCGGTGAGGTCGAGCTTCATGTGGTGTTCGTGCGCCACGACCATCGCCCGGTACGGAAGCTCCTGCTGGCCGCGAAGCTGGAACAGCGCCAACGCCCCCATCCATGGATGCGCGGCTACCAGGCGCCACTCGTCCTCCGTGAGCCCCTCGGCCTTGTTGATCACCTCGGACGGTACCCGCGACTTCCCGATGTCGTGGAAGAGCGCGGCCATACCGAGATCGTACAGTTGCAGCTTGCTGAAGCCAAGGCGCTTGCCCAGCGCGACGGAGAAGATGCAGACGTTCACGCTGTGGGTGAACGTGTATTCGTCGTAATCGCGGATGGTCGTCAGCCCGATGAGCGAGGTCTCCTCGTTCAGGATCTGATCGACGATCCCCTGCACGACCCGTTTGATCTTCTTGATGTTGGGGCTGCGGCCCATGCGGACGGAGGTCATCAGATCCTTCGTGACCGCCACCGACTGGGTGTATGTCTTCTTCGCGACTTCCTTGGACTTGGCGCGCTCATCGTCGTCGGGCTGGTCGCGCGGTTCGCCGAGCTCGAACGCGGTGAGCGCTTGCTGTTCGAGCCGGCCGCGCAGCTGATGGAAGCGCGTGGCCGGCGGATCCTGTGATGGCACGAGGAGCAGCGCCAGAAACCGTTGCCAGTCCTTTACCAGCGGCGCGGAGTGCAGGTGCAGCGACCCGATGCCCGACGATCGAAATAGCGAGAGGAGCTGGCTGAAGCTCGCGTAGTTGTCCAGATCGAGGCGCAGCCGTACCGCGTTGATGAAGACGAACTCGCCGGAGACGCGAATTTCGAGCTCGCGCTCCCGCTCGATCAACGCGGCGGCGACGCCGGTGAGATCCTCCGCCGCGTTCTGCACCGCCGCGTTCTCCAGCGGATAGAGGCGGATGGCGCGGAGCGCCGCGTATAGCGAAATGATCAATCCCCGACCGGCGCGTCGGATATAGGCGTCTCCCCCTGCGTCGCCGAACGGCGCCGATGCGTGGGTCGCCTGGCGTCCATCCGGCGCGCCCCCGGCCGCGGCGCGTTCGGGTGTCGTCACGCCGAACCTCCGCGCAGCGCGCGATTCACGGCGTTCCGCACCACGACGTCCTTCTCGGAGGAGGAACGTCGCAGCGACTCGAGCGCCTTCGGCGTGCCCACGCGTCCCAGCGCGACGGCCGCGCAGGCGCGCAGCTCGCCATCCTCGCGGCGGCCGAACAGCGACTTTCCGTTCAGCATCCCGTCGAGCGCGACCACTCCGTCGTCGCCGCAGAGCGAGCCGAATGCCTCGAAGACGGCCATCTTCTCGGTGAGGTCCGCGTCGCGGATGGGCTTCCCCTTCACCATCGCGTCCAGCTTCGGGAGCATCGGGCGGTAGCTGCGGGTGGACAGCGCTCGCACTGCCGCCACCCGCACGTCACGCTCGGCGTCGTCCAGCCCGCGCTCCAGTGCCTGCAGCGCGCCAGGCGTCCCGATCTCGCCCAGCGCCTGCACCGCGGCCACGCGCAGCGAGCTTTCACCGTCGGCGAGTACGCGCATGAGTGGCGAGACGGCGGCGGGCGACTTGAGCGCTCCAGCGCGCCGGACGGCTTCCTGCGCCACACCCGGCACCGGCGAGAGGATCAGCTTGACCAGCTCCGCCGTGTTCTGTGCCGCCAGTCGCGCCGCCGCCTGCTCCAGCATCGGGCGCAGCCGCACGCTCTGAACGCGGCCGAGCCACTCGAGCACCGTCGACAGCGCGGTGCCGCGAAGCTGCTCGAAGAGCTGCAACAGGTCGGCCATCGGAGGCATCGTCTCGGCCTCATCGAGCGACTGGAGCATCTGCGTGAGCGGCTCCGGCGCGCTCAACCGGTTCGGGATCACGAACAGGCGGTCCCGCTGCTCGGGCAGCACGTTGCCGCCACGCTCGGCCGCGGTCTGCGACTCGCGAATGAGAAACGCGACGTTCTGATACTGGCCCGCCGACAGCATGTGCAGCATCACGATGTCGAGCAGCTCGGCGATCTCGTCGCGCACCGCCGGGGTGGGCTGCTGCTCGTAGATGTCGAGCAGGATGGACACGACGTTCTGCCGGAGATCCGCGCGATACTCGCGGTCGACCTCCGTCTGCAGGTACTCGATCTCGTGCTCGTCGAGAAAGTAGAGTGTACCGTCGAAATCCGACATGTTCACCACGCCGGCGCGCGTGGGCGCCTCTTCCTCGAGCACCTCCTCCTCCACTCGGTCGCTCGCGATGCGCTCGCCCTCGGCGATCACCGGCGCCGTCTCGAGAGCGAGATCGACGTAGCGATAACGCAGGAAGACGAAATCTCCCTCCCACAGAAGCGTGAGGAGATCGTCCTCCTCCGGCGATGCCTTGCGCACGCGCTGGAGAATACCGAGCAGCTTGTCCAGCTCATCGGCTTCGAAGCCGCGAAGCAGGCGGAGCTCCCGCACCCCGTCCTTATAGAACAGCCATGGCAAGCTCTCGCTGCCTCGCGAGGTCTCGGAGAGTACCGTCGCGCCCTCCCACTTCACCTCGTTTTCCGTGAAGCTCATCACGAGCTCGTCGGTCTCTTCCCACACGGGCGCAAAGCCCGCACGGAGCGCGTCGTGCGCGCCCTTGTACACGGGATTGTTCGGGAGGTAGAGCTGGTGGGCCCGCGCTGCTTTGCCGAAGAGTTTGAGTAGCTCCTCGACCAGGCTCGGCTCGAACGGCGGGGTAACGCGCTCCAACTCCCGCGTCGGAAGTGGAGCGGACGGGGTGGTCACGTGTCCAAGATACCCATTTCCATCACCTGCGCCACATCCTTGTCGCCACGCCCACTGATGCAGAGCACAATGGTGTCGTCGCGGTTCCAGCGCCCGCGTTCGCGATCGGCCCACGCGATGGCGTGCGCCGTCTCCAGCGCCGGGATGATTCCCTCGAGTCGGCTGAGCAGCTGGAATCCGCCCATCGCCTCGTCGTCGCGCACGGAGACGTACGTCGCTCGCCCGCTGTCCTTGAGAAAGGAGTGCTCCGGCCCCACACCCGGGTAATCGAGGCCCGCGGAGATGGAGTGCGCAGGATGCACCTGTCCGTCCTCATCCTGCAGGAGGTAGCTCAACGAACCGTGCAGCACGCCCGGCGTGCCGCGGGTCAACGAGGCGGAGTGCCGCTCCGAGTCGAGCCCTTCGCCGGCAGCCTCCACGCCGATGAGCTCCACTCCGGCGTCGGGCACGAAGGCGTGGAACACGCCCATCGCGTTGGAACCGCCCCCGACGCATGCGACGACACTGGTCGGCAGGTGGCCCGCTCGCTCGAGCACCTGGGCTCTCGCCTCGGCCCCAATGATCGCCTGGAAGTCGCGAACCATCCGTGGATACGGCGCCGGACCTACCACCGATCCGATGATGTAGTGCGTATCGGTGACGTTCGTCACCCAGTCGCGGATCGCTTCCGTCGTCGCATCCTTCAGGGTTCTGGTGCCGCTCGTGACGGGGATGACTTCGGCGCCCATCAGCCGCATGCGGAAGACGTTGAGCTGCTGGCGTCGCATGTCCTCCTCACCCATGTACACGACGCACTGCAGCCCGAAGCGCGCGCACACGGTAGCCGTCGCCACGCCGTGCTGGCCCGCGCCCGTCTCGGCGATGATGCGCTCTTTGCCCATCCGGCGCGCAAGCAGCACCTGGCCGACAGTGTTGTTGATCTTGTGCGCGCCGGTGTGGTTGAGGTCCTCTCGCTTGAGATAGACTGTCGCGCCGATGCGCTCCGAGAGCCGCGGCGCGTCACTCAGCGGCGACGGTCGCCCCACGTATGTCGAGAGCAGCGTCGAGAGCTCATGACGAAAGGTCTCGTCGCTCTGCGCGAGCGCGTACGCCGCCTCGAGCTCGTCGAGCGCGGGGATGAGCGTCTCGGGGACGTATCGCCCGCCGAATGCGCCGAATCGGTCGGTGGGCTGCGTGGAAGTCATTCCTCTGTTCCTCGGGTGCGCACCGCGGCGATGAACGCGCGGATCCGTGCGTGATCCTTGATCCCCGGCGACGACTCGACGCCGGATGAGACGTCCACCACCGACGGTGCGACGTAATCGATCGCCTCCCCGACATTCTCGGCCGTGAGTCCGCCGGCGAGTACGATCCTCGGATGATAGTCGAGCGCGTCGAGTGATTCACCCAGCGAATCCCACCGGACTGTCGTGCCCGTCCCCCCGAGGGCGCCCGGCACGAGCGCGTCGATGAGCAGCGCGTCCGCGGCATCGCAGAGCGCCTCGACCTCCGCCGGGAGCGTTCCATCGGACGTACCGATCACGGCCCACACCTCCGCACCGGTCGCGGCGCGCACCTGCTGAACGCGCTCTGCGCTCGGCGCCGAATGCAGCTGGACGACGTGGAGCCCGATCATGTCCACGAGCGTGGCGATCGCCTCGGGCGACTGTGTCGCGAAGACGCCAACCTTTCGCGCTCGCCGCCCGGAGAGAGTATCGCGCGCCTGCATCGGCGTTCGTTCGCGCGGCCCGCCCGCGAAGATCACGCCCAGGTACTCTGCGCCGGCGGCGTCGGCGAACTCCGCATCCACCGCGCGGGTGAGACCACAGATCTTGATGTCAGTCGGCACGGGTTCTCCGCGGCACGCCGACCAGTGCTCTCGTGGCGGCCACCGGATCGAGCGCGGCCGAGATGCTCGTGCCGACGAGGACCGCGTCGGCGCCGAACTCCGCATAACGC
This sequence comes from Gemmatimonadaceae bacterium, assembly GCA_039920785.1. Lineage (GTDB taxonomy): Bacteria > Gemmatimonadota > Gemmatimonadetes > Gemmatimonadales > Gemmatimonadaceae > AG11. The sequence continues at coordinate 12,583 of JBDSDB010000260.1, read as the reverse complement.
TCCACATCGGCGCGCCCCTGGATCCCGCTCTCAGCGATCGCGACCGCCCACCGGGGAATGCGAGGAATGACCCGCTCGGCCGTGGTCTTGTCGATGATCAGAGTCTCGAGGTCCCGGTTATTGACGCCGATGATCGTCGCCCCGCCCTCGAGCGCGCGATCGAGCTCCGCCTGGTCGCGCACCTCAACCAACAGCTCCAGATCCAGCTCCCGGCCGCGAGTCATCATCTCACGGAACCGCGCTGGCGAGAGCGCGCGCATGATCAGCAGCGCTGCCGAAGCTCCCAACGCGCGCGCCTCGACGAGCTGGAGAGGCCGCACATGGAAATCCTTCTTGAGCGCGGGTACGTTGACGGCCGAGCGCACGGCGAGGAGGTCTTCGGTGCTTCCGGCGAAGTGCTCTGGCTCGGTCAGCACGCTGATGGCCGCGGCGCCGCCTTCCACGTAGGCGCGAGCCTGGGTAGGCGCATCGAGCCCGGGAGCGATTGCTCCCTTGGACGGCGATCGCCGCTTCACCTCCGTGAGCAGCGCGACCGGACCGGCGCGGAGGGCGACGGAGAGCGACGGGGCGCGCGGCGCGGTGTGCGCAGCGCGCTCCAGCTCGCCCTCGCGCGCCCCGAGCTGCGCAGCGCGTGCCTCGGCCAGCTGGCAGATCGTCCCCAGAGTACCCCCGGGCGGCGCCCATCGAAGAAATGCTTGCACTTCGGGACCTCTTCGGATATCCTTTTCGGGAGTTGTTCGGGGCAGCAGCGCTGCAGACCGCCGCGCGAGCGGTCGCGATCGCCACTTTTCGGAGAAGCCGCCATGCCGCTGACAAAGCGCCAACGCGAGATTCTAAACTATCTGACGCTCTACTCTGAACAAAAGGGTTATGCCCCGAGCTTCGAGGAGATCGCCGACAACTTCAACTACAGTTCGCTCGCGACCGTCCACGAGCATCTGAGCAATCTGGAGCGGAAGGGCTACATCAAGCGCTCTTACAACGAGAGCCGCGCCATCGAGATTCTGCCGAGCGAGCTCGTCGCGCGAGCCATCGAGCTGCCGCTGCTCGGAGCGGTGGCCGCCGGTGTTCCCATCGAGGCGCTCGCTCACCAGGAGAGCATTGCGGTGCCGGACTCCTTCGTGCAGCGCGGAGGCAATCACTACGTACTGCGAGTCCGCGGCAACTCGATGATCGAGGAGCACATTCGCGACGGCGACTTCGTCGTGGTCAACGAGCGGCAGCGCGCGGACAACGGGGAGATGGTCATCGCCATGCTCCACGGCAACTCCGCCACCGTGAAGAAGTTCTATCGCGAGCGCGATGGCCGGATCCGCCTGCAGCCTGCCAACGAGACCATGGCGCCGATGTACGTGCACGAGAACGACATCACCATCCAGGGGATCGTGGTCGGGGTGATGCGGCGGTATTGAGTGTGGCGTGCTGGGCTGAATTTCTTTACACAACGGCGCTCCCACGGGAGCGCCGTTCTTCTTGGGTGTGCACGGATAGGTCGGCGAGTACGGCAGGAAACCGCGGTGCGGGGTACCGAGATTGGCAAACTGGCCATCCCGATTCGGCCCTCGTTCTGAAGTTGGTACGAGCGCCGGGGGCCTCCATGAACGTGCGGCGACGGTCAGAGTCGGTCGTCGCGACCGGCCCTCCACTCATTGGGAGGGGCCGTATGCCAATCCGAGTACCCGCTACTGCTCCTTCCCGGTGTACTTGCCGTCGTCGTTGCCGTGGCCAGTCTCCGAGCCCGGCCCCCTCACCTGCTCGGCGACGACGCGTACGCCTGTCGCAGTCGGTTGAGCGCCTCCACTCCCTGCCCATCGCGGAGCGCGGCGCGGACCCGGTCCAACGCCGAGCCGAAGTCGGCGTCTCCGCCGCTGGAGACGTACAGCGCCGCCGCCGCGTTCAAGAGCACCGCGGTGGTCGCCGTGGGGGAGGCCTTGCCGTGGAGCACCGCCGACACCGCCGCCGCGTTCGCCGCCGGGCTGCCCCCGGTGAGCTCATCCGCGCTGCCGGGCGCGAACCCGAAATACGCCGGGTCCAGCGTCCACTCTGTCACCGCGCCATCTCGGATCTCGAGCACCTGCGTGGTGCCGAGCGGCGAGATCTCGTCCATACCGGGCTCGCCGTGCACGACGAGCGCGTGGATGGTGCCGAGCGTTCGCAGGGCGCCGGCGATGAGCGGCACGCGCCGCGCGTCCGCCACGCCTACCACCTGACGGCCCGCGCCGGCGGGGTTGGCCAGCGGCCCGACGATATTCATCACCGTCGGTATACCCAGCTCGCGACGTACCGGGCCGACATGCCGCATCGCGGGATGCATCAGCGGAGCGAACATGAACACGATGCCGGCCTCGCGAAGCGCGCGCTCCATGACGGGCACGGCCACTTCGATGGGGACGCCGAGCGCCTCGAGGACGTCCGCGCTCCCGCACTGCGACGTGAACGATCGGTTGCCATGCTTGGCGATGCGAACGCCGGCGCCGGCGGCGAGCAATGCCGCCGCGGTCGAGATGTTGAACGTGCCCACCGCGCCGCCGCCAGTGCCGCACGTATCCACGAGATCCTCCGGCCGATCCGCGGCCAGATGAACCATCGCCCCGCGCAGTGCGCCCGCGGCACCCGCCACTTCCTCCGGCGTCTCGCCCTTCACCCGGAGCCCGACGAGCAGCGCCGCGACCTGCGCAACGGTCGCCTCGCCGGACATCACCGTTCCGAATGCGGCGCGCGACTCGTCGGCGGTGAGCGATGCCCCCATCGCGAGCTGGCGAATGGCGTGCTCGAGCGGCGGTACCGGGCTAGCCGACACTCAGCGTCTCGAGCATGCGCTCGGGTAGCCGCGCCTGCGTCGCCACCAGCCCCATCACGAGCGCCAACAGCCGGACGCGCTCCACGTCCTCGTCGACGAAGATGCCGTGCATCGCGCGGTTCGTGAGGTTCACCACTCCGACGAGCGCTCCGTGATAGACGAGCGGGAAGCTGATGAACGAGCCGGTCGTGAAATACTCGTCGCGCAGCAACGGGTGCGACTTCGCCTCGGCCACGTCCTGCACGAGGAGCGGTTGGCGCGTCGCGGCCACCTTGCCGGCCACTCCCTCGCCGAACTGGATGCGATGTCCCGCGGGCACGTTGGGCGCGATGCCGCGTGCCGCGGCCAGATACAGCGCGTGCTCCTCTGGCGCGTGCAGAAGTAGTGAGCAGCGCTGCGCGCCCATGTCGTCGCCGACGAGGGTGAGGAGCCCGTTGACCATCTCGCGAGGGTCGTCGGTCGTGGCGTCGAGCGAGAGGACCCGGTCGATCAAGTAGAGCGTCCTCGTCTTCTGCCTGAGCGACTCGCTTCGCCGGTGCAGCTCGATGTGCGCCTTCTCCAACTGGTCGACGGCGGCGGTCACCTGCGCCTCGACGGCTGCGGCCCGCCGGTTGGCGCGGCGCGCGTCCTCGAGCGCCTTGGCAGCTTCGCGCTCCAGTGCCACGAGGCGCTCCGGGTCGGCCTGCGCGGCCTGCGGACCGGATGCCTTGAGGAGCTGCTGTTCGAGCATCGCGAGCTTGCGCTCGTACTCTCCGTGCACGCGCTGGGTCACGTCCTCCAGCGTGCGCACGGCCTCCTCTCGCGCTTCCCGTTCGAGAAAGCGCAGATAGGCGAGCTCGAACAGCGCGGCGGCGGGCGCGAGGCGCTCCGATGTGCGCGTTCCGAAGAACTTGCGCGTCTCGTACAGCACGATCACGGCCGAGAGCTGCCCCTCGAAGCGAAGACCGCGCAGCGCCAGCCAGCCGACGTCGTTATACCGGTTGAGCGAGAAGAGGGGCGCGAACTCATCGGAATGCTCGCCGAAGTCCACGAATGCGCCGCCGGACGCGATCGCGATACGTTCGCGCGTCGGCAGGTGGTCGAACGTGGTCTCGATTCGGGTGCGTGCCACGCTGTCCCCGTTCGCGACCAGCCGATCCACCAGCATCTCGCGGCGCGCGTCGTAGCGCACGAGCGCGATCTGCGCGAACCGGTCGACCTCGGCCAGCGCGTCGGCGAGGGCGAGGAGCGCCGCGTCGACGTCGGGCGAGACGCTGAGCGCGTGTGCGAGTGTGGCGAGGGTGCGAGGGGGCATCCAACGGGAGGGAGGGCATCGTCCGCGACGGGCGGCAGCGCGGAAAGTTGTCCGCGCCGACGCGTCAAAGTCAATCGCTACATCCGTCGACGCGTGCCGCGATGCCCCGCTCGCCGCACGGTCTCCATCTCTCGCGTTTTGCTTGACTCTCCCCTCTCGCCGGGTAGCTTTCGGGGCGATGCCGACTCGCATGCTGCAGCTCGTGTTGCACTACGATGGCACGAACTTCAGCGGATGGCAGCGTCAGCCGGATCGCCGCACCGTGCAGGGAGTGCTGGAATCGGCACTCGGCCGGCTGTGCGCGGCGCCAGTCGCCGCACTCGGCTCGGGTCGCACCGATGCGGGCGTGCATGCGCGAGGCCAATCCGTCGGCGTGCGCGTTCCCGTCAAATGGGAGCCGGCATCGATGCGACGCGCACTCAACGCACTCCTCCCGGACGATGTCTGGGTGGCAGATGCGAATGCGATGCGAGACGACTTTCATGCGCGATACAGCGCGACGACGAGAGGGTACAGCTACTACGTGGGCACGGACGAGGAGGCCATGTCGCCCTTTCGTCGCCGCACGGAGTGGAGTGTCCTCCGACCTTTGCAGCGCGAGTACCTCGATGAGGGCGCGGCCTGCGTGCTCGGCGAGCATTCGTTCCGGGCGTTCGCCGTCCGCGGCACCGCTCCCGCCGAGGACGATCATCGCTGCCAGATTCACCGGGCTGAATGGCGCGACCGCGCGGGCGGACTGGTCTTCGAGGTCGAGGCGAACCGCTTTCTGCATCACATGGTACGCTTCCTGGTCGGCACGATGATCGAAGTCGCACAGGGCCGGCGCCCGGTCGCGGACGTGACGACATTGCTGCTCGCCGGCGACAACGACGAGGTGTCGGCGCCGGCGCCCGCGCACGCGCTCTTCCTCGACCGGGTGCTCTATCCGGCCGAACTCTATCTCCCCAAGGCATGAAGATTTTTCTGGCCACCGCGAGCACCGACGACGTCGCCTGGGGGGCGGCGCATGGGATGCTCGACGGCGTACTGACCTCGCCGGGTGATCTGGCGGACGAAGGAGACGGCGAGCCGCGGGGCCATCTGGCGGAACTGTGCCGCATCGTGCATGGGCCGATCTTCGCCGCCGTGCACTCCATCGACACCACGGGCTCGTACCGCGACGGGAAGGAGCTCGCCAAGCTGTCGGATCAGATCGTCATCCAGCTTCCGCTGGTCGAAGACACCCTTGGCGCGATGCGTCGCCTCCAGACGGACGGCATCCGCGTCGCGGCGACGCACGTGTTCAACAGCGCCCAGGCACTGCTCGCCGCGCGCGCCGGCGCCTCGAGCGTCGTGATCGCCGTCGATCGGCTCGACGCGGCGGGGCACGACGGCGTGGCGATGGTCGCCGAGGTGCGCACGGCGTTCGACGCATCGGACGCCGAGTGCGACGTCATCGCGCTGCATGCCGCGTCGCCCGCGCAGTTCGGCGCGTGCGCCGTGGCCGGCGCCGACGCGGTCGCCGTCTCGGCGGAACTGTGTCGCGCGCTCCTCGTTCACCCTCTCACCGATCGCGGCATCGACGAGTTCCTCGGCGACGTCGCGCGGCTTCGTCGCGCATGGCCGACTCCTTGACTCGACTTGGCGGATTCCTGTTCACCTCGGCGATGGTCGTCGCGTGCTCCGGCTCTCCGCGGGACTCGTCGGCGCAGGTGGCCCGCACCGCGGACGACGCTCGCCGAGAGGTGCCCGCCTCGCGCCGCACGGCCATCACGGAAGCGGTCGCGCGCGTGGCGCCGTCGGTGGTGACCGTGCAGACGGAGGTCGTGCAGCGCGTCGCGGCCGATCCGTTCGACGCGCTGTTCGGCGGCAGGGCCGGAACGCAGACACAATCGGGCCTCGGCACCGGGTTCGTCATCCGCGCCGACGGCGTGATCGTCACCAACGCGCACGTCATCGCCGGCGCGACGAGGATCTCGGTGATGTTTCGCGACGGGACCACCTATCCCGCGACGGCGATCGGTACGGACGAGACGAACGATCTCGCCGTGTTGAAGGTCAAGGCGACTGGGCTGCCTCTCGCACCGCTCGGCGACAGCGAGAACCTGCTCGTCGGCGAATGGGCGATCGCCATCGGCAACCCGTATGGGTTCATGCTCGGCAACGCGGAGCCGAGCGTCACCGCCGGAGTGATCAGCGGGGTCGGGCGCAATCTCGTAGCGCGCGGCGAGGGGCCGTCGGCGTATTTCGACATGGTGCAGACCGACGCGTCGATCAATCCGGGCAACTCCGGCGGACCGCTCGTCAGTGCCGCGGGTGAGGTGATCGGCGTCAACTCGTCGATCTACTCCACCAACGGAGGCGGCTCGATCGGCCTAGGCTTCGCCATTCCGATCAACCGCGCCCGTCGCATCGCCGAGGATCTGCTCGCGCACGGACGCATCCAGCGCCCGTGGATCGGCGCGCGGCTGGAGGAACCTCGCACGGACAATCCGCGCGACGCGATCGCTCGCGGCGCGACCGTCGCCAGCGTCGCGCCGGGCTCGCCCGCGGAGCGCAGTGGGCTTCGGCGCGGCGACATGATCACCCGAGTGCGCACCCGCGCCGTGCGGAACCGGTTCGACTGGGACGCCGCGCTGCTCGATCTCAGGGTCGGCGAGCATGTTCCGCTCGTGGTGCGTCGCGCGGGCTCGGAGCTCACGATGAACGTCACGATCGCCGACCTGCCCGACGTCAGCGCTCCCAAGGTGCAGGTGCTGCGCGAGATGGAGCTGGTGACGCTCACGCCGGCCATCCAGGCCGAGCGCAATGTCCGCTCGACCCGCGGGGCGCTCGTCTTTCGTACGAGCGAGCGAATCACGGCGGAGCTGGGGATCGCGCCCGGTGACGTCATCGTCATGATCAACCGGACAGCCGTGACCAGTGCCGAGGATGTGTCCCGCGCGCTCGATTACTATGCGGGACGTGGACCGATCCGCGTGTTCTTCGAGCATCAGGGGCAGATCTTCACCACGGATTTCGCGATTCGATGACCTCGTCCGACCGCTACTCCTCTCCGTTGGCCGAACGGTACGCATCGAAGGCGATGCTCGAGCTCTGGTCGCCGCAGATGCGTCACGGGCTCTGGCGGAGGCTCTGGCTGGCGCTCGCCGAAGCGCAGCAGAAGCTTGGCGTGCCGATCCCGGACGAGGCGCTGACGCAGATGCGCGCGCATCTCGACGACATCGACTTCGCGAAGGTGGCGACGTACGAGCGTCGCTTCCGACACGACGTCATGGCGCACGTTCACGCCTTCGGCGACGCCGCACCTGCCGCGCACAAGTACATCCACCTCGGCGCGACCAGCGCGTACGTCACCGACAACGCTGACCTCATCATCATGCGTCGCGGTCTGGTGCTCCTGCGCGGACGCGTGCATCGCGTGCTCCGCGCGCTCGCCGCGTTCGCGCGCGAATGGAGAGCCGAGCCGACGCTCGGATACACGCATCTGCAGCCCGCGCAGCCGACGACGGTTGGCAAGCGCGCGACGCTCTGGATGCAGGACCTCGTGCTCGATCTCGCCGATCTGGATCACCGCATCGCCACGCTGCCGTGCCGCGGCGTGAAGGGGACGACCGGCACGCAGGCGAGCTTCCTGGAGATCTTCGAGGGCGATCACGCGAAGGTGCGCGAGCTCGACCGGCTCGTGACCGCAGCGATCGAGTTCCCGACGTCGATCCCGGTGAGCGGTCAGACCTACAGCCGGAAGTTGGACGCGCAGGTGCTGGGCGTCGTGAGCGGCGTGGCGGCGAGCGCGGCCAAGTTCAGCGCGGACATCCGCATGCTGCAGGCGTTCGGCGAGATCGAGGAGCCGTTCGAGGCCGAGCAGATCGGTTCGTCGGCGATGGCGTACAAGCGGAACCCCATGCGGTCGGAGCGCATCGCGTCGCTCGCGCGGTTCGTCGGCTCGCTCGAACCGAACGCGAACCAGACGCACGCCGTGCAGTTCTTCGAGCGCACCCTCGACGACAGCGCCAACCGACGGCTCGCGATCCCCGAGTCGTTTCTCGCGACCGACGCGATCCTCCAACTCATGGAGAACATCGCGTCGGGACTGGAGGTGCATCCCGCGCGCATCCGGCGTCGCCTCATGGACGAGCTTCCCTTCATGGCGACGGAGGAGCTGATCGTCCGTGCCGTCCGCGCTGGCGGCGACCGCCAGGACGTGCACGAGCGCATCCGCGGCTACAGCATCGCGGCCGCGCGTGCGCTCAAGGACGGTGCGGCGCACAACGATCTGCTCGACCGGATTGCCGCCGACGACGCGTTCGGCATCTCGCGCGACGAGCTCGATCGCGCGATGGATCCGCGCCGCTTCGTCGGGCGCGCGCCGCAGCAGGTGGATGAGTTCCTCGAGGAAGTGGTCGAGCCGCTGCTGGCCGGCGCGAGCACCGACGTTCCCGTGCTCGACGAGGTGCGCGTGTGAGCATCGCCGTCGTCGACTCGTCGCTGCCCCTGCCCCTGCTTCGCCGAGGCAAGGTGCGCGACGTGTACGTCGTGGACGAGCGGCGGCTGCTCCTCGTGGCGAGCGACCGGGTGAGCGCGTTCGATGTGGTGATGAACGAGCGCGTACCACACAAGGGGACCGTGCTCACGCAGATCACGGCGTGGTGGTTGCGCGCGTTCGGCCAGCTCGTGCCGCATCACATGCTCAGCGCGGACGCCGACGAGATCATCAGCGCCGTGCCCGCGCTCGAGCAGAATCGCTCGGCCATCGTGGGCCGCGCTATGCTCTGCATCCGCACGACGGTGTTCCCGATCGAGTGCGTGGTGCGCGGCTATCTCACCGGCTCGGCGTGGAAGGAGTATCGCACCGACGGCACGCTCGCCGGCGAGCCGCTCCCCCCTGGGCTGGTGGAGAGCGATCGCTTCGATCCGCCGCGCTTCTCTCCCGCGACCAAGGCGGAAGCGGGCCACGACGAGAACATCCCGATGTCCGAGGTTCGCCGGCAGCTCGGGATCGGTCCCGCCGAGGCGCTGGAGTCGATGAGCCGCCTCGTCTACGCGCGCGGTCGCGACGTCGCCGCCTCGCGCGGAATCATCATCGCCGACACCAAGTTCGAGTTCGGGCGGGATGCGTCGGGAACGATCCGGCTCATCGACGAAGTGCTCACACCGGACAGCTCGCGCTTCTGGCCGGCGGAGAGCTACGCGCCTGGTCGCTCGCAGCCGAGCTTCGACAAACAGCCATTGCGCGACTATCTGGACGCCGAGCGGCATGCCGGTCGCTGGAACGGCGAGGCGCCGCCGCCGACGTTGCCGGCGGCGGTGGTGGAGGCGACGAGCCTTCGCTACCTCGACGCGTTTCAGCGCCTCACCGGCGCGCCGCTCGCCCTGACGGACCTCTGACCCACTTACCGTGAGCTTCGCCCGCGAAGGACTCGTCTTCATCGCCATCGCCGCGCTCATCGCGGCGGGAACCTACGCGCTCGCGCTGAATCGGCGCTCGTGGACGCTCTGGCTGCTCGCCTTCGTGCTCACCGTCATCACGCTGTGGGTCGCCTACTTCTTTCGCGATCCGGAGCGCACCGGCACACGCGGCGACCAGGTCGTCATCGCGCCCGCGGATGGTAAGATCGTGCTGATCAGCGAGGTGGATGAGCCGACGTTCATGGGCGGCCGCGCCAAGCGCGTGTCCATCTTCATGAACGTCTTCAACGTGCACGTCAACCGGTATCCGGTGAGCGGCACGGTGAAATACCTGCACTACAACCCGGGCAAGTTTCTCAACGCCGCGGCAGAGAAGTCGAGCGTCGAGAACGAGCAGATGTCGGTAGGCATCGAGACAGCGCGTGGGAGGGTGCTCGTCCGGCAGATCGCCGGTCTGATCGCCCGGCGGATCGTGACGTACAGCAAGGAGGGCGAACAGGTGCAACAGGGTGAGCGCATGGGACTCATTCGCTTCGGCTCGCGCGTCGACGTCTTCCTTCCGCTCCGCGCATCGATCAAAGCGAGGATCGGTGACCTGAGCGTTGCCGGCACGACCGAGATCGCGGATCTGGTGGCCCCATGAAAGCCATGCCACGTCGCCCGCTGCGCCGCCCGAACATGCGGCGCGCGGTCATCCTCTTTCCGAGTGGGCTCACGCTCGGCAACCTGTTCTTCGGCGTCTTCGCGATCATCGCGGCGTCGCGCGGCCAGTTCGTGCAGGCGGGCGTATTCGTGCTGCTCGGCGGCGCCTGCGACGCGCTCGACGGCCAGGTGGCACGCGCGACCAACGCGGGAACGCAATTCGGCGAGGAGCTCGACTCGCTCGTCGACGCGATCACGTTCGGATTGGCGCCGGGTCTGATCATGTATTTCGCGGTGCTCAACCGCGACAACTGGGACTGGCTCGTCGTGTTCCTCTTCGCCGCCTGCGCGGTGATGCGCCTCGCGCGATTCAACATCGAACAGGCTGGCACCGCAAAGACTTACTTCCAGGGGCTTCCGAGTCCGGCGGCCGGCATCACACTGGCCTCGTACTACTGGTTCAGCCAATCGTGGCTGTACAACTACGGCGCGATCGCCGATCTCCAATGGCACGTGCTGCTGCGCTACCTCATGGCGGCGCTGGCGTTCCTGATGATCAGCAACATCCCGTACCCGGTGTTTCCGCGCACCGGGTTCCGAAGCCTGCGCGCGGTCGGCGCCACGCTGCTCCTCGTCGGCTCGATTGCACTGCTCGCGACGAAGAAGCTCGAGTTCTTCTTCCCGTTCGCGCTCTGCTACGTCGCGTGGGGACCGATCCGGTGGATCTTCTCCGGCCTCTTCGAGCGCCGGCAGCCGACGATCCCGTACGACCTCTCCGAGGGGGAGGACGACGAGGAGGAGGACGAGGACGATGCGTTCGGCCCGATCGACTCGCAGGTTCACGCCTCGCGACAGTCGGAGCGTGTCGCGCGGCCCGCTCGCAGTGAGCATATCGAACGGACCGAGCGTCCTGCCCGCGAGCGGACAGAGTCGTCGGCTCGTCCGCCGCGACCAGAGCGGACGCCTCGCAGCGACGTCGTCACTCCGGTCGCCAAGACGGAGCGTGCCGACGCGCCCGACCGCGCGGCGCGTCCAGATCGAGACGCGCGCCCGGAGCGCACCGAGGCGGAGCGCGCCGCCCGCCGCGAGAAGCGCGAGAAGCGCGAGAAGCGGGACAAGCGTCGCGAGCGTGGCGCGAGACCGGACGTCGTCGCGGAGAGCGAGTCGCCGGAGACGGATGTCAGCGCGAACGTCGCTGCGGAATCGCCGGCCGAGGCGCTGGTGATCCCCGCGCTCAGTGTGGTTCGCACGGAGAGCGATGGCTCACTTCCCGAAGAGCCGGTCGATCGCCAGACGTTGGAGGGCGCGAATCCGCGGAAGAGAAAGCGTCGCCGGCGCCGCGGCCAGCGCGACCGTCTCGCCGGTGAGGCGGCTGGCCCGGACGACGGGAGCGACGCGCCCGACGGTGACGAGGGCGACGCCGGCGACGTCGGCGACTCGCCCGATGTGTTCGAGAGATCGGACGCGGTGGAGCCGAGCGTCCCGCCGCGCGCGTCATTCGGGCAGCCTCGCGAGACGTCCGGCGATCGGGCGGAGCGTTCCCCGTACGCCGCACCCGCTGCCCAGCCGTCGCCGGCGCAGTCGTCGCCTGCGCCGCAATCGACGCCCGCAGCCGTTCCTCCCCTTCCCTCCGAGCCGTCCGAATGAGTCGATATCGCGTTGCAGTGCAGGTCGTCCCGCGCCGCGGGCTGCTCGATCCTCAAGGCAAGGCCGTCGCGGACGCGCTGCACACGCTTGGCTTCGACGGGGTCGCCAGCGTGCACGTCGGCCGGCACCTCGTGCTCGACCTGGACGCCAACGACGAGTCGGCGGCGCGACAGCTGACGCGAGAGATGTGCGAGCGACTGCTCGCCAATCCGGTCACCGAGGATTTCGAGATCGCCGAGGTGAAGGCCACATGAGGTTCGGAATCGTCACGTTCCCCGGCTCGAACTGCGACTACGACACCTATCAGGCCGTCGTCGAGACGCTGGGTGAGGAAGCAGTGCTGCTCTGGCACAAGGATCACGATCTTCAGGGATCGGATGTGGTCATCCTGCCCGGCGGATTCAGCTACGGCGACTACCTGCGCGCTGGTGCGATCGCGCGGTTCAGTCCGATCATGCGCGAGGTGGTGCAACATGCCGAGCGCGGCGGGCCGGTCGTGGGCATCTGCAACGGATTTCAGATCGCCTGCGAGGCGGGACTGCTGCCGGGAGCGTTGTTGCGCAACGCCTCGCTCAAGTTCGTCTGCGCGCCCATCGGACTCCGGGTGGAGTCGTGCGACACCATGTTCACCTCCGCGTACGAGCAGGGGCAGCGCATCGTTCTCCCGATCGCGCATGGCGACGGACGCTACAGCGCCGACGAGGAGACGCTCGATCGGCTCGAGGGCGAGGGGCAGGTCGTGTTCCGGTACGCGCCCGACGAGCTGGAGGCGAAGGAGGCGTACAACCCGAACGGCTCCATGCGCGACATCG
>JBDSDB010000259.1:0-16845 GCA_039920785.1 Gemmatimonadaceae bacterium | reverse complement strand
TCCGTTCGCCTGGTCAGAGGCGTTCACCGCGGACAGCGCTCCGTTCAACTTCCGGGAGGTCGTATGCCAATCCGAGTACCGGGACCCTAAATACTTGCTACTGATGTTGTAGGATGGAGGCCCTCATCTCATCCCCCGTGAGCCGCACGATATCGTCCACGTCACCAGACCGTCGCTGCACTCCGCGCACGACGGCGTCCACGGTGAGGAGCGGCGCGTCGGCTTCCTCGGTGACGGACACCTCCCACTTGCCGCGGTCCGGGCCCTTGAGCGTGTGGCGATAGCGCGCCGTGTAGACGGTGAACCGGCGCGGGATGGGTCGCGCTGCCGGCTGCATCTCGTCGTCCGCTTCCTCCGCGCGTCCGTCGCGCTCGTCGAGTTGCTCGGGTACGTCGCCATCATTCGGGAGATCGCTCTCGTCGAGCAATGAGGAGTCGTCGGCGAAATCCGCATCGTTCTCTTCCTCGAGCTGCTCGGCGATCACTGCCGCCTGCTCGGCGCTCGCATCAGCCGTCGGCGACTCGTCCACGCTCGGCTCGGGAGCGATTGCGAGATCGAGTGCGAGCACGGCGACGCCGCTCTCCATCCCGCCCTGCCGGATTGCGGGGAAGAGGTGCACCTCGGCAACGCGCTCCACCTGCAACTGCGACGCGATGGATGAGAGGAAGCGCGCGCGCGTCTCGTCGATCATCGCGTCGCCGCCACGGCGCGATCGGCCGGGGCGGCGGCCAGCGCGGTGCGGCGCTGATCCATCTCTCGCTCGACGTACAATCGCAGGATGTGCATGAAGTCCTGCGCGTTCGTGACGACGCCGAATGCTTGGTGCGTGCCGCGGTCCTTGAGCTTGCTCACGACGAACTCCGCCGAGTCGACGCAGATCGTCGACAGCTCGCGCAGCGTGCCGTCGGATTGCATCACGAACGCGGGAAGCATGTTGCCCGTCGCGATCGCATGCAGCGCCGTGGCGATGAGAATCGCCATCGTCGCCTTGATGCTGTGCTCGCGCATCGCGTCCTGCGCGAGCACGGCGTCGGTGATCACGTCGGGCAGCGGTCCGTCGTCGCGGATGGAGCCCGTGAGGACGAACGGCGTGTTCGTCTTCACACAGGCGTGCATGATGCCGTCGGTGACCGTGCCGTTGGCCACGGCCGCGGCGATGGAGCCCGCCGAGCGCACCGCGTTGATCGCGCGCATGTGCAGTCCATGTCCGCCCTGCGTCGCCTTGCCGGCGCCGCTCATGCCGAGCGTCGTGCCGAAGATCGACGCCTCGATGTCGTGCACCGCGACCGCGTTGCCGGCGAGCAGCGCACCGACGAAGCCGTTCTCGATGAACCAGACCATGTCGTGCCGTGCACGCGAGTGCACGAGCGCGGGGCCGGCCACCCAGACGGGATAGCCGCCGCCGTCGCGCTCGTTCACGAGGATGTTGGCCATCAGCGCATAGTCGATCGGCTTCTCGCGCGACACCTCGCTGACCATGAACTTGAACTCACCGTCGCTTCCGACCTCCTCCATGAACGCCGTCGCGTGGACATAGATCCCCTCGCGCCCATCCTCGGCGGTGCCGACCGCGACGTGGTCGCCCTCGCGCACGCGGCGGCCCTCGCGGACCCAAAGCACGTCGTCGGCGTCGAGCACGAGCGCGGAGTCCATCCGTGGCTCGCGCGGGAGGCGCCACTCGCCCCCGATGCGGACATACGTCGGGAGGTTGGTCGTGGAGAAGAAGTTGTCGGGGAGCACGCCGTCGGCCGGTGCCGGCGCGAATCGGGCGTCGGGCGCCGCGGCGAGCGCGGGCTTGGCGAAGTCAGGGGCGTTGAAGGAGGTCACAGCCCGAAAGATCGCCGGGCCCGCGCGGGCAGACAAGCTACCGCACGGGTCCGCCGCTCGAGCTCACCGCGCCAGGATGCGGCGCATCGGCGGAACGCTGAGCTGCATGAGGAACAGCAGATCGTCACCCGGCAGGTACCGGCGCATCGAGTCGGTGACTCGCTGGGTGAGCGCCGCATCGTCCACGGTGCCGGGCGCTCGGGCCGCCGTGGCGGCGACCGCCTCGACGAAGGTCTCGAAATACCTGGCCTGTCACTCGAGCAGCGGACCGGCCGGACCAGGCTCGCCATGACCGATGTAGAGCGTCGGCGAGAGCCTGATCTCAACTACATCAAAGGTAGCGGGCACTTGTTCGCTCAACTCAACACCCGCAGCGAGTAGTTGGGGTCCCGGTACCCGGATTGGCATACGACCTCCCGGAATTGGAACGGAGCGCTGTCCGCGGTAGCCGCCTCTGAACCGGCGAACGGCAGCGACGTGAACTGCGAACGCCGTCACCCACGTCCCGCTACCTGTTCCGTACGAACTACTGCAGATCAATCCCAGCCCAAAATACCGGGGGCTCGTATGCCAATCCCGCGACCGAGGTGGCCAAGTACCCGCTACAGGTGTTGTCGTAGAGCAGTCCAGCAAGCGCCGTCACAGATCTACAGCAACGCAACGGGATCCCGATCCAGTGTCAGCCGCAGCCCGAATTGCTTCGGCACCTCGAATCGCTCCACGAGATATCGCGCCACTCGCCCCAACTCCTGCGGGCGTTCAGCCTTGATCAGCACGTGCCACCGCCAACGGTTCTTCACGCGCTCCACCGGGCAGGGCGCGGGGCCGATCACCGACACCCCAGAAGCCGTGCCCTTGGCCAGCAGCTTGTGCAGCCACGCAGCGACGCGCGTCGCGAGGCGCGCCGTCGCCTCCTCCTGCGTGCCGCTCACTACCACGTTCGCCAACCTCAGCGACGGCGGGTACGCCGGATGCGCTCGGCCCGCGAGCTCCTCCTTCACGAATGCGTAATAGTCGTGCGTCACCGCGCAGCGCACAGCGTGATGTGACGGAGAGCGCGTCTGGATGAGCACCTCGCCTCCCTTCGGCCCTCGGCCCGCCCTGCCGGCCACCTGACTCAAGAGCTGATAGCAGCGCTCCGACGCCCTGAAGTCCGGCAGGTTGATGCCGACGTCCGCGTCGATCACGCCAACGAGCGTGACGTTGGGAAAGTCGAGTCCCTTGGCGATCATCTGCGTGCCGAGCAGGATATCGACCTCGCCCGCACCGACACGGTCGAGGATCGCCGTGTGCGACCACTTGCCGCGTGTGGTGTCGTTGTCCATGCGCGCGATGCGCGCCGTTGGATAGCGTTCCACGAGCAGCCGCTCTACCTGCTGCGTGCCGAGTCCCCGCTGGCGCAGCCGCGCACCAGCGCAGCGAGGGCAGGTCACGTGCAACACCTCGGCGTGCTGGCAGTAGTGACAGACGAGCCGCTCAGGTGTGCGGTGATACGTGAGACTGATGCTGCAGTTCGGACAGGTGGCGACGTCGCCGCACGTGCCGCACTGCACGAACGCCGCGTAGCCGCGACGATTGAGCAGGAGGATACTCTGCTCCTCCCGGTCCAGGCGCAGCTGCAACGCATGAGCAAGCGGCGGGCTCACCGCCATAGCGAACGCCGCGTCCGCGTCGGGAATGTCGCTCGGCGCGGCTTTCACACGCTCGGCGCGCAGATCCACCACGGCCACCTTCGGTAGCGTCGCTCCGCCCGCGCGATCGGGCAGTGTCAGCAGCTCGTACTTGCCGCTCGCCGCGTTGGACCAGCTCTCCAGGCTCGGCGTGGCGCTTCCGAGCACGACCACGGCGCCCTCGGCGCGCGCGCGCACGATCGCCACCTCGCGCGCATGGTAGCGCGGCGCTTCGCCCTGTTTGTAGCTCCCTTCGTGCTCCTCGTCCACGACGATCGCGCCCAGATTGCGCAGTGGCGCGAACACGGCCGAGCGCGCGCCCACGGCGATGCGCTTCTCGCCGCGCCGGAGCGCGAGCCACGCGTCGTAGCGCTCGCCGTCGGAGAGTGCGCTGTGGAGCACGGCGATCTGGTCGCCAAACACGGCGCGAAAGCGATCGACCGTCTGCGGGGTCAGCGCAATCTCCGGCACGAGCACGATCGCCGACTTCCCCTCCTCGAGCACCACGCGGCGCAGCAGCTCGAGGTAGACGAGCGTCTTTCCGCTGCCGGTGACGCCGTGCAACAGCGCGACGTGGCCCGGCTCCGCGACCGATAGCCGATGGATCGCGTGCTGTTGCGGGCGCGTGGGCTCGTGCGGATCGGCCGCGCGCAACGCGCGCGTGAGAAATGGATCGCGCGCCACCGTCTCGACGACGATCTCCGCCAGCCCGCGCGCCACGAGTCCCCGCAACACCGACGACGAGAAGGGAAGTTGCTCGGCAAGGTGCTCCACCGACACGCGGCCGCCGAGCGCCTCGAGCAGCTCGTAGAGGGCACGCTGCTGCGGCGCGCGCGCGAAGATCCGGTCGCGACTGAGCAGCGAGGGAAGCTCGTGGCCGATCTGCAGCACACGCTGTGTCTTGCGCGGGGGCGTGGGTGCACCGGCGCCTGTGAGGAGTGCAGGCAATGCACAGCGCAGCGCGACGCCGAGCGGCACGATGTAGTAATCGGCGATCCAGCGGCACAGCGCGAGCATCGGTGCATCGATCACCGGCGCCTCGTCCGGCGCGGCGGCGACATCCTTGTACTTCACCCCATCGCGCGGCTCACCGGCGCCGATCACGAGCCCGATCTCCTTCCCGTTGCGGAAGGGCACGAGGACGCGCGCGCCAGGCTCGACGCATCCGGTGAGGTCGTCGGGCACGCGGTAACTGAAGGTGCGGAACAGCGGGAGCGGAAGCGCGACGTCGATCAGCGTCATCGCAGTGAGTATAGCGGCTGGTGTGTCGATCTCGGCCCTCCATCCGGCCGACACCGAGCGCGCGACCGCGCTAACCGCGCTACCGCAGCGACACTCCGAGCCCCGGCGCGTCGGGCAAGCGGATCACGCCACCATCGATCGTCGCGCCGAGATACGGATCGTTCGACACGAGCGCCGCGCCGTCGTAGTCGGCGCAGTCGAGCAGCGGTGCGAACTGCGCCGCAGCCGTGATGCCGAGCGAGCTCTCGATCATGCAGCCGGCCATCACCATCATGTCGTGCGCGCGCGCCGTGGAGATCATGCGCAGTGCTTCGCGGAGACCGCCGCACTTGGCCAGCTTGATGTTGATGCCGTCCACCACACCGGCCAGCGCCGGGATGTCCGCCGCCACGAGGCAGCTCTCGTCCGCGATGATCGGCAGCGACGACCGCTCGCGCACGAAGCGCAGCCCCTCCACGTCCTGCGGCGCGAGCGGTTGCTCGACGAACTCGACACCGAGCTCCTGCAAGCGCGGGATCATGCGCAGCGCGTGCTTGGGCGTCCACGCGGCGTTCGCGTCCACGCGCAGCACCTTGTCTGGCGCGAGCTCGCGCACCAGCTGCACGATGCGCTCGTCCCACGCGGTGCCGAGCTTGATCTTGAGCACCGGATAGGGCGCCGCCTCGGCCACGCGCTGGCGCAGCGTTGCCTCGTCCGGCGCGATGGCGATCGTATAGCTCGTCAGCGGTGAGGCGGCCGGATCGAGTCCCCACATCCGGTACAGCGGCACGCCGAGCCGCTTGGCCGCGAGATCGTGCAGCGCCGCGCTCACCGCCGCGCGCGCTGCGCCATTGAAGCGGATGGCCTTCGCGAGCCCGTGCTCGAGCGCCTCGAGCGACCAGCCGTCGGCGCCGTCCAGCACGCGACCCAGAATCGGCAGCACGCTGACGACCGTGTCCGCCGTCTCGCCGTAGAACGTGCTCGGCGCCGCCTCGCCCCATCCAGTCGCGCCGTCGTCCGCCGTCACCGTGACGCGTACCACGCGATACTCGCTCGACCCGCCGCGCGCGATGATGAACGGGTGCTTCGTGCGGAGCGCGATGATCTCGTGCGAGAGCTTCATGCGCGAGCCGACGGCGTGCGCGCGCGTGCCAGGCTCGCCGCGCGCAGCGCCACGGCACCCTCGTCCGCGGTGGCGAGGAATTCGAGCAGTGCGTCGGCGAGGGCGGTCCCGCGCGCGTAGCGCACGTCGGGGTTCTTCTCCAGGCATCGCATGACGATCTGAGCCAGTGATTCGGGCACGCGGGAGTCGATCTCGTTCACCGGCACGGGCTTCTCGTGGACGTGCTTGTAGCCCACCGAGAACGCATCCGCGCCGTCGAACGGAGGAAAGCCGACGAGGGCTTCGTACAGCACCACGCCCAGCGCATACAGATCGCTGCGCCCGTCCACGAGCTTGCCCATCGCCTGCTCGGGGCTCATGTAGTGTGGCGTGCCCATCGCGCGACCGCTCGCGGTGAGCCGCCCGTGGAAGCGCGCCGTCGCGATGCCGAAGTCGGTGATGTACGCGTTGCCGTCCTCGTCGAAGAGAATGTTGTCCGGCTTGATGTCGCGATGCACCACGCCGCGTTGGTGCGCGTGGTCGAGCGCGACGGCTACCTGCGCGCACGCCGCGGCCGCGGTGGCCGGCGCGACGGCGCGATCGCGCTGCACCTTGTCGGCGAGCGACCCGCCGCTCAGGTACGGCATGACGATGTACACGGTCTCCCCAGCCTGCCCGAAGTCGAGCACCGGGCAGATGAAGGGATGCACCAGACGAGCGGCGGCTTCGGCCTCGCGCCGAAAGCGCTCGGTCATCTCGCCGTCTCGCGCGAGGTGGGCGTGCAGCACCTTCACCACGACCTCGCGCTCGAGCGGCATCTGCTCGGCGCGGAACACCGTCGCCATGCCGCCCGCGCCGAGCCGGCGCAGAATGCGATATCGCGTTCCCGTCGCACGGCGCAGCGCGCTGATCTCCTCGTCCGGCTTCTCCGACGGCGTGCCGGCCACGCTGGGCAGCGACTTTGCGCACCGGCTGCAGCTCGCCGCGAGGGCGCGATTCCACGTGCCACACTCCGGACAGAACACGTCAGCCCCCGAACTGCATCTGGACGAAGTCGTATGGTGGCCAGGGGCCGGTGAGCTCGTACCTGAGGTCAGGAGCGCGGCTCCCCTGCTCCTCCACCTTCGCGGAGAACTCCTTGTACAGCTCCTGCTCGACGAGAAACGCAGCGCTCAACACGATCCCCGTGATCTGCTCCATGCGGAGCGGCACGCTGGCGACCGCCGAGCGGCGCAGCACGCGCATGCTCTCCGCGGCAGCCGCGGCGAGATCGCTCCCCGTCTCGCGGTCGTCACCCGACGTCGGCCGCCACACGTGCACGCGGCCGACGACGCGGTCGTCCACGAAGCTGAGCGCGTCGCTGAGCGCGACGTAGTGCAGCTCCAGCCAGCGCATCACGGCGTCTCGCGATCGGAACACCACGCCCACGGGCGCGGGAAGCACCGCCGAGCGCGAGTGGTATGCCGAGATCACCTCGGTGACACGTGCGATCCGGTCGTCGCTCGGCTGGATCGGCGAGTACGGGCTCTCCGCGAATACCGCCGCCAGATCGCGCACCACGATCAACTGCGTGCCGTCGACCGGCGACGAGGTGTGATGCACGTCGTTGTAGATCACGCCGTAGAGGTTCAATGCCACCCGTCGTCTCCCCACCCGAGGTTCTGGCTCACGTCGCGCGCGCGCTCGGACACTTCACTCCACTGAGGAGATGGAAGCCCAGCGCTCGTGAGCTCGTGAGCTCGTCGAGCAGCTCCATCTCGCGTCGCACCGCGCTGCGTGCGGCACGCCATCCCCGGAGGCGAAGCGCACGAACGGCGATGTGCGCCCTCTGCTGCCAGGTGAGCTGCGGCACCGTGAGTCGGATCCCACTCGCCCGGCCACTTGGCCCCCCATCACTCCAGTCCTGTACGACGACTTCCACCACCCCGGCGTCCCGGAGCATCTGCTTCCACTCCACCAGCAGGTGCGGCCGGAGCCCCAGCCGATCTATCAACGGCTCCCGATCCTCGTGCGGAATGTCGGAGGTCCAGGTGGGGAGTAGCAGGACGACGTGGCCCATGGGCCGGGTGACGCGAACCAGCTCAGTCACCGCCCGGGCCGGGCTCCCGGCCGCGGCCATGGACGGTTCCGCGATGGACGCGTCGAACATCGCGTTCTCATGCGGCAGGTCGTCGAGCGGGGAGACCTCGTAGCTGGGCGCTACCCCCATCCCCGCCACCGCCCGGGCGCGCGCGTCGGCCCGCGCGATGCTGGCGGCGTCCGGATCCACGCCGGTGACGGCCGCTCCGGTGCGCGTGGCGAGCCACGCCGCGGTCACGCCATCGGTGCAGCCGCTCACGAGCAGCTCCGCGCCCACGCGCGCCCCGGTCAGCGCGGCCACCTCGCGGTAGAGCTCCTCGCCCGTCGCGCGCCACCGGCCGAGCATCATCGTCTGCACGAGCCGCAGTACCGCGGGCACCGGGGGCGGAAGAGGGGGTGAACTCTGTCGGTCGAGCCCGGGCAGCGGCATAGGGGGCGAAAGATATGGCGGCGCTCCGGCCCCCGACAGCGCGATCAGACGAGAGCGCGCATGTGCCGCACGCAGGCTTCCCCGAGCCGATCGGGAACGTACCCGCCTTCGAGAGCGCTCACGAGTCGTCCGCCACACCACTGCTCCGCGCGCGACACGAGCTCTTTCGTCAGGCGCTCCACGTCGTCCATCTCCAGAGTGAACCCCCCGAGCGGGTCGCCGGCGAGCGAGTCGAACCCGGCGGAGAGGATGACGACATCGGGCGTGAAGCCAACGGTCGCTGAATCCAGCGCAGAGAGAAACGCGGCGACGTACACCTCGCGCGCGAGCCCCGCTTCCATCGGCACGTTCCAGACATTGCGCCGCGCGCCGAGGTCGGCGGCGGCTCCGGTGCCCGGATACCAGGGCCACTGGTGCATCGACACGAATCGGATGTCCGCCGTGTCCTCGACGAGCGCCTGCGTGCCATTGCCGTGATGGACGTCCCAGTCCGCGATGAGCACGCGCTCGGCGCCGTGACGCGACCGCGCGTAGTGCGCGCCGACGGCGACGTTGCCGAACAGGCAGAAGCCCATCCCTCCGCCGCGTAACGCATGGTGGCCGGGCGGGCGCACGGCACAGAAGCTCCGGCGCGGTCCTCCGCTGAACGCCAGGTCGAGCCCGTCCAGCACAGCGCCCGTGCCTGCCGTGGCGGCGTCCCACGAACCCTCGCTCACCACCGTGTCCGCATCGAGGCGGGCGCTCCCCTGTGCTGCGAGCTTCTCCACCATGGCGACGTACGCGGCGTCGTGGGCGAGCACGAGCTCGTCCGGCGACGCATGCCGCGCCTCACGATGCTCGAGCTGATGAAACAGCTCCGGGTCGTACTTGAGCGCGCTGGGGATCGCCCTCAGCCGCCCCACGTGCTCCGGGTGACCCCAACCGGTGTCGTGGCGGCCGCAGTCGGAGCTGGAGATGTAGGCTAGAGTCACGGCAACACCGGTAGCGGGTACTCGGCAACCTCGGTAGCCGGATTGGCATACTGGCTCCCGGTATTTGGGGCTGGGATTGACCTGCAGTACCCAGTACTCGGTACGTGATGTTGGACATCGGTGACGGCGTTCGCAGGTGACGCCACCGCGTTGACGCCGGATCAGAGTCGTTTGCCGCGGACAGCGCTCCGTTCTAATTCCGGGAGGTCGACTGCCAATCCGGGTACCCAGACACCAGGTACCCGCTACTGCTGTTGCAGTGAACGACTAGCGCACCGCCCGCCGCCGCCGATGCGTGATCAGAAAGATCGACCCATCCACTGCGCCAGTGGAGGCGAGAGTCGCTTCCTCGTCGAGCACCTCCCAGCCGTGCAGCTTGAGCACGAATTCCTCGTGCGGCTCGGTGCCCGGGTTCAGCGCCTCGAGCACGCGCAGCTTGAGCAGCAGAATGCGCTCGTCGGGCGACGCGTGCACGCGCACCACGTCCCACACCTCGGGCATCTCGACGCGCACCGTGATGGCGGGTCCGCCGGGCGAGGCGAGCTCGATCACGTCGCCGCGGGTGCGCAGCTGGTTCACGAACGGTTCGGTCATGCGAGCGCTCCCGCCGCGGCCGGACCGGGAGGCAGCAGATTCTCTCTGAGCTCGAACGGCGGAAGCGTGGTGAAGAATCGCGCGATCTGCATGTCGTACAGGTACGAGGAGCCGGTCACGCGCGTCGCACCCTCGTGAGCGGAGGCGGCGATGACGAGCTCCTCGGTGCCCTGGCCGCGGAAGGTCACGAACGTCGGACCATCGCGATCGAGGAACGCGGCGTAGAGGCTGCTGTGCCGCAGGAAGAAGATCTTCGCGCTCTCCAACACCTCGGCGGGCGAGAGCGTGGTGTGGTATTCCTGAAGCGTGCGCTGGGACTGGTTCATGGCGGCGCTGAGCTGGTGACGCGGACCGGGCGGTCACCGAACCGCCGCGAGAGTGCGGCGGCGGAGCATCCGCGTGCAGGAAGCTTAACCCAGAGCGAAGGGAAGCGGGGAGTAGGACGAACGCGCCGGCTCCTTGTACGTCAGCGGCAGCTCCACCCGAAAGGTGGACCCCTGCGCAGGCATCGAGTCCACGTAGATCTCCCCGCCCAACACGCGCGCCAGCCGCCGCGCGAGCGAGAGCCCGAGCCCCGATCCGCCGTATCGGCGAGTCGTCGACCCGTCCACCTGGCGAAACTCGTCGAACACCTGGTCGTGCATCTGCTCCGGGATGCCGATGCCGGTGTCCTCCACGCGATAGACGACGATGTCGTCGTGCACCGACACCGAGAGGCGAACCTCGCCGGTGGAGGTGAACTTGTAGGCGTTGCTCAGCAGAGCGACGAGCATTTTGCAGATCTTGCGGCGGTCGCTGAGCATCACGATCCGCTGCTCCGGCTCGCGCACGCGTAGCGCGACCGCGTCGGAGCGCCCGCGCGTCGAGGCCAGCGCGTCGTGCAGCGGATCGCGCACGTCGAACGCGGCAGCCGTGATCTCGAGGCCGCCGCGCTTGAGCGTAGTGAGCTCGAGTAGATCGCCGATGAGGTCCAACAAGTGCTGGCTCGCCGTCTTCACCTGCGCGAGCGTGCGGCTCTGCTCATTGGTGACCGGCCCGGCCAGCCCCTCCTCCATCAGCGCGAGGTACCCCATGACCGCAGTGAGCGGCGTGCGCAGCTCGTGCGAGATGTTGGCGAGAAACTCATCCTTCACGCGCCGCGCCTCGAGCAGCGCGACGTATTGCCGCTCGAGCTCCGCGTTGGTGTCGATCAGCGCCGCGTTCGCGCGGCGGAGATCCTCGATCAACCGTGCCTTCTGTGCCGTGGCCGCCATCTGATCGGCTACCATGCGGAGAAGTGAGCGAGTCTCCACGCTGATCGCCCCCGCCGCCTCGAAATAAAACGCGACCGCGCCGAGCACGCCGTCGCCCGTCTGCAGCGGAAGGGCTACGATGGCGCGGAACCCAAGCTCGTGCGCCACCTCCGCCCAGTCCTCGAGCGAGCTGTCGGCCATCACGTCTGGCACCTCGATGACGCGCCGCTCAGCTGCCGCTTCCCCACTTGGTCCGAAGCCGAGCCGGACACGCATCTCGCCGAGGAAGGGGGCAAACCGCTCGGGCCAGTTGTGCACCGCGGCCAGACGCATCAGCTCGGACGCACCGTCCACGACGTAGACGCAGGCGAAGCTGGCACCGACGAGTGGGCTCACCCGGTCCAGCGCGAACTGGAACACTTCCTCCGGTCGGTCAGCCGTGAGGAAAGCGTGAACGATCTCGCGGATGGCAATCAGCTCGCGCAGCCCCGAATCCGTCTCCGGCGCCGCCGAAATCCGATCGCTCGTAACCAGCGTTGGCCTGTACACCCCGCCAATATGGTGACGGAACAGCAATAATACCAGACGTTTAGGATAGGCCGGTCACAAAAAATGAATTACCACATCCGCACGGGTGTCGCGAATGCAGTGGCCCACGTCCATCCAGCTCGGTGCGCAGAGCAGCCCGATCACGGGTCAGCTTCGCTGAAAATGATGGCGGACTCGTGGAGATGGATGATCCTGCATAGGTATGGATCGCGTGGCGTCCTAACGGCAGGGGAACGGATCTCAACGGATTTGAACGGACACGGCTGTATCGGGAAGCCACTACCTCCACCCCAAGCTTCGCTCTCAGCCAGCTCTGCGAATGTTTTTGACCTGCGGCGCACAGCCTCGGCCCCGCAGCCCGAAGCAGTTGGCGGTTGTCGTTGCAGTTCTCCGCGCCCCCCGCGCCCCCGCGAAAAACACACAGCGACTTGTCGTTTCTCGCGGAGGCGCGGGGAGCGCGGGGACGGCTCGGTCGGGAGACTACAATCTGCGGCCCCGTGACCCGCTTGGTTGGCAGTTGTCGTATCGGGTAAATCCGTAGCACCCGTGTCATCCCTTCCCATGCCGTTGGAACGCCACCTAAAGCGGATTAGGCCCGTTGAATTCCGCTACGAGCGTAAGCGCACTTCAACGTACCCGACCCGCTCGATCACGCTTTGGGAACCGGCCCCGCCTCCGGCAGCAAGATGAACCGCGCGTAGTTCCCCGTGTCGAAGTACTTCCTCGCCGCATCCTGGATCTGTTTCGGCGTGAGCGCGCGGACCATGTCGTCGTAGGCGCTCAGGAAACCGGACAGATCCTCTCCGGCGCGGTCGCGCGCCAGAATGTTGCCCATCCAGTAGGCGTTCTGCCGGAGCTCGACCTCGTGGCTCCGCAGGATCTGCGCTTTCACGCGGTCCACGTCGGCCTGGCTCGGCGCCGTCCGCTTGACGGAGTCGATCAGCGCGAGGGTGGTGCGTGTCAGGGTGTCCACCTTTTCCGGCGCCGACGTGTAGCCCACGCTGATGCGATACTCCTGCCGCGGCGCGCGCATGCCGCTGCCGGAGATGTTCGGACTGTATGTGCCGCCGAGCTTTTCGCGCAGCGTCTCGACGAGCTTGATCTGCAGATAGTCCGTCAGCGCGCGCAGCGTAAATCGATTCGCCGGTGAGTACTCGAAGGGACCGCTGAACAGGATCTGTGTCGTCGCCTGCGGCTCGACACCCTTGCGCACCGTGCGTTCGACCAGTCCGCTCGGCGGCCTGATGCCGACGTCCTTCCACTGCTCCTTCACGCCGGTGCCGGGCAGCGACGCGATGTACTGCTCGACCAGCGGCTTGAGCGACGTCGTGTCCACGTTGCCGACGAACACGAAGGTGAAGCGGCCGGCGTCGGCGAAGCGGGCGCGATAGAAGGCGAGTGCGCTGTCGGGATTGATCTCGGCGAACAGCGCCATCGTCCACGGACGCTGGCGACTGTGATGCTGCGACATCGTCACCTGGATGGTGTCGCCGAACACGGAGCGCGGATCCGACGACCGATTCGTCAGAAACGGTCCGACCTGATTCTTGAACGCCTGCCACGCCAGCGTGTCGAGGCGCGGTGCGGTGAACTGCAGGTACGTGAGCTGGAGCAGCGTCACCAGATCCTTCGGCGACGCGTTGCCGCTGAGCGCCGCCGCTGTCTCGTCGAGGTTCGGGTTCAACCGCGCCACCTTCCCGCTCAGCTTCTTGTTCAGGTCCACGCGGTTGAACGAGCCCACGCCGCTGAGTGCCACGATCTGCGACGCCAGGGAGGCCGACATGTAGTTGGCGTCGCTCGCGAGCGAGGTGCCGCCCTCAGCGTACGCCGAGAGCTGGATCTCATCCGCCTTGAAATCGGTCGGCTTGACCAGGACGCGCGCTCCGTTGGAGAGCGTCCACTCCGCGATGCCCACGCCGGGCAGCACCCGCTGCGACACGATGCGTCCCGGTGCGGGCGGCTTCTCGAGCAGCGGACTGCTCGAGATGGTCTCCGCGTACGCCGCCACGGTGGACCGCCCCACGTTGGCGAACACCGCCTGGAGCTCGGTCGCGGTCGGCACCTTCACGCCGTCCTTCTGCGGCGTTGCGGCGATGACGATCCGGTTCTCATCCGTGATCCACGCGCGAGCGGAAGCGTTCACATCGGCGAGCGAGATCGTCGGCAGCAGTTGCTGCACGAGCGCGTACTCCTTGACGATACCCGGAATCGGCTCGGCGCGAAGATAGTTGCCGATGTACTCCTGCACGAATGCCGCGGACACGGTCTTCTCACGCTCGGCGTTCGCGCGCTCGTAGCCGCGTAGCAGGTCCTGCTTCTCTCGCTCGAGCTCGGCGGGCAGATACCCGTACTGGTCCACGCGCCGCGTCTCGGTGAGCACCGCCTCCAGCCCGCGCTCGATCCCGCCTTCCTTCACGCCGGCGGAGAGGGTGAAGCCGCCCATCGTACGCGCCACGAAGCCAGACTTCGACGCGCCGGCGCCGAGGAAGGGCGCGTCGGGCTTCTGCGCAATCTCATTGAACCGAGCGTTCAGCATGCTCGTGTACAGGTCGGCGATCAGATCTCGCCGATAGTCGGCGACGGTCCTCGTCTCCTCTTTCGGCTGCTTGTAGACGACCGCCACCTGAGACGAGGTGAGCTCCTTGTCCGTGGCGATCGCGATGAGTGGCTCCTTGTTGTCCGGCACCCGGATCACCGGACGCGGCTTCGCGCCGGCCACGGGGCGAATCCCGCTGAATTGCTTCCGGATCTTCGCTTCCATGCTCGCCGGCTCGAAGTCACCAACGGCGACGACGGCCATCAGGTTGGGCCGGTACCACTCGTCGTAGAAGCGGCGCAGGATCCTCGGCGTGGCCGCCATGATGCTCTGCTCCGTGCCGATCGGAAGGCGCTGCGCGTAGATCGAGCCCTTGAGCGCGACGGGGAGCCACTGTTGAAGCACGCGATCGTTCGCGCCGCGACGGCCGCGCCATTCCTCGTGCACCACGCCGCGCTCATTCACGACTTCGGCCGAGTCGAACAGCTGCCCGCGCGCCCAGTCGCCAAGGATCTGGAATGCCTTGTCCACCAGCCGCGCCGTGTCCGTCGGCACGGGGAGGATGTACACCGTCTCGTCGAACCCCGTGTACGCGTTGAGGTCCGCGCCGAAGCGGACGCCAATGGACTGGAGGTAGCTCACCAGCTCGTTCTTGGCGAAGTGCGTGGTGCCGTTGAAGGCCGTGTGCTCCACGAAGTGTGCGTAGCCACGCTGATCCTCGCCTTCCAACACCGAGCCCGCATTGACGACGAGCCGCAGCTCGGCGCGCTTGGCGGGCAGAGAGTTCTGGCGGACGTAGTAGCGGATGCCGTTGGGCAGTCTGCCGACTCTGACCTTGGGGTCGACGGTCAGTGGCGCAGAGAGCGCGGGCGGGGCGGGCGCTGCGATCGCGGCCGGCGCGGATGGCGCGGCGACGGGTTGCTGTGCCGCGAGTGGCGCGGCGAGGGCGAGGGCGAGTGCGGCGGCGATCAGGCTGGTCGACATGTGCGGAGCGTGGAGTGGAGGTGCAGCGATCCTGACGACGAAAGCTTCCACGCGGGCGTCGCGCCCGATAGGAGCATCCTGCGTGAGACCCCGCGGATCAACCGCGGGATCCCTTCTTCGGCGGCGGTGTGAGCGTCCGGACTTCGGCGCGGTGCACGAGCACGTTGGGCGGCGTGGCCACGAGGTGCGCCACCGTCTGGGCGACGTCGTCCGGGGACAGCTTCCAGGCGTCCATCTCGGAGGGGACGTGCCCGTTGAAGTTGGAGGTCACGGAGCCCGGCATCACCACCGATACCTTCACACCGTGCTCGCGCACCTCCAGCATGAGCGACTCGGCCCACGAGGTGACGAACGCCTTCGTTGCGGCGTAGCACGAGCCGCCGATGAACGCGCTGCGCGAGGCGATCGAGCCGATGGTGCACACGTGACCGCGCCTCCGTGCGATCATGCCGGGGAGGAGCGCGCGCGTCACGTGGTAAAGCGCGTTGACGTTCACATCCACCATGCGATGCCACTCTTCCGGCGAGGTCTCCATGAACGGTTTGAGCGTGCCGATGCCGGCGTTGTTCACCAGGACGTCCACGTCGCGGCCACCCAGTGCGTCGGTGATCGCCTCCGCGTCGCTCACGTCGAGCACGACGGCGCGGGCACTGCCCCCCGCGGCGACGATCTCGCCGCAGGACGCCTCGAGCGCGGCGGCATCGCGGGCCACCGCGACGATGTCGTAGCCGTCGAGCGCGAGGCGCGCCGCGATGGCGCGCCCGATCCCCCGCGAGGCACCGGTGACGAGCGCGATGGGCATCGTCATCGCGCGACGCGCACGACGGCGCCGTAGATCAGCTTCGTCCCGAACTCCAGGCTCGCCAGCGGGATGCGCTCATCGTTGCCGTGCATGCGGTCCTCGTCGTCCTGGTTCATCGGGAAGGGGAGTAGCCCGAACGCCTGCATCCCCCACGCGCGGAGGCGCGCGCTGTCCGTGGCGCCCGTGCTCAGGTACGGCACCGTCGTCAGGTTCGCGTCCAGTGCCGCCGCGCTCTCACGGATCGCGCTGAACATCGGCGAGTGAAAGTCGGACGCCGGCGCGTCGTGGCCGCGCGAGGTGATTTTGAACTGCACGAGCGAATCATTCACGACGCGCTGGAGCCGCGCGACGACACCGTCGATCGACTGATCGGGGAGCGTTCGGATGTTGAGCGTCGCCGTGGCGTCGGTGGGGATGACGTTGCCGCGGATGCCGCCCTGAAGGATGGTGGCCGATATACCGTTTCGGAGCACCGCGTCGAACACCGGGATACGCGCCAGGACGCGCGCACCACGCTGGATACGGCGCGGGTCGCTCGTCACCACGTCGGCCATCGCGGTGCGCTCCTCCCGATTGGCCCAGACCGTGGCGAGCCGCGAGAAGAACTCGCGCGTCGTCGCGTTCACGTGCACCGCCTCGCGATAGTCGGAGATCTTCGCCAGCGCACGGCCAAGCCGCAGGATGGCGTTGCCGGCGAGCGGGATGGATGCGTGGCCACCCGGCCCGCGCGCCGTGACCGTGACGGTGTGCGGCACCTTCTCCGTGTTCTGCACGGCGACGTAGAGCTGCTTGCCGCCGACGATGCGCACTCGCCCGCCCTCGTTCAGCGCGAACTCGGCCTTGATCAG
>JBDSDB010000258.1:0-6126 GCA_039920785.1 Gemmatimonadaceae bacterium | reverse complement strand
TCGGCGCTCATACGTGCGAGGGGCGACTTCGACGAAGACGTATCGTCGCTCCCCGTCGCTCAGGACAGCGGCATCCGGGATCGTCAGCACCGCTGCGCCAGTCGGCCGCTGAAGGGCCGACTCTGAGGCACTCTGGATCGTTCTCGAGAGTGGCACGTTCAGTCTGACGCTCGCGAACATCCCAGGCCGTAGGGCGCCGCCGCTGTTCGTCACGTGCAGCACGGCCTTCACCGTGCGCGTGGTCGGGTCGAGCTCCGCCTTGATCCGCTCGATGCTCCCCGTGAATCGCATCGCCGGGTATGCGGCGATGCCGATGGACGCGCCCTGGCCGATGCGAAGGAACGACAGTGCTCGTTCGGGGACCTGCGCCAGTACGTCGACCACCGAGAGGTCGGCGATGCGGAAGAGTGGCGTGCCTGGTTCGACGGCTGCTCCGGCCAGCGTCCTGGCCTCGACGATCGTTCCCGAGAACGGGGCGACCACCGGCAGCAACGACTCCGGCTCGCCACCGCGCTCCACACGACGAATCAACGCGTCGCCAGCGCCGAGGAGCCGAAGTCGTCGCCGCGCCGCGGCGACGAGCGCGGGTGCTCCTTCCGCGTCCGGCGTGCCGCCGAGCAATGCGGCACGACGCGCCGCCTGTTGGAGGTCGGTCTGCGCGGTGAGGAATGTCGGACTCGAGATGAACGCGACGGTCTGGCCCGCCCCGACGTGCGTTCCCTCGACCACGGCGAGCCGCTCGATGCGCCCCGCGATCCGCGGCGAGATGAGCGCGACTCGCGATGGGTCGTAGTCCACCTGCCCTGGCACGTCGAGTCCACTGCTCGAAGCGGACGCCGTTTCCGCGCGCACCAGCTCGACGGTAATCCGAGCGGTCGTTACCGCGGCGGCGCTCAGGGTCACCTTCACCGGCCCGTCACTCGGCGCTCGCTGCTCTCCTTCGGACGTCGTTTCGCCAGTCTTGCTCACAACTTCTGGCGTCGAGGGCGGCTTCTCTTTTGGATGGTCACCGCAGGCAGACAGCCCTAGCACGATGGCCAACACGAACGCCAGGCGATCGGCACCCCGCCACGACGCACACATGGGATTATCGATCATCGCTCGATGAGGCTCTGAGAGTGGAGGTGGACTCGGTGTGTTCGCCTGCCATGAGCAGGTCGGCCAGCGCATCCGCAGCATCGATGCGGCTCCGAAGGCGATCGATCTCGGCACGGGCCAGCGCACGCTCGAAGTCGAGCAGCTCGACCAGCGAGAGCTGGCCCGTGCGATACGAGGCGAGGGCGCTCTCGCGCTCTTCGCGCGCCCCTCGGAGAAGCGCGGCGTCGTAACCCGCCATGCGCGCCCGCGCCGCATCGAAGCGGTCGCGCGCGGTCAGCACTGCTGCGCGAAGTGCGCCGACCGTCGCTCGTCGCCTGGCGGTCGCGGCGTCGAGCTCACGATCCGCCGCATACGTCCGTGCCCTTCCAGCGGCAGCGGCCGTGAATGTCAGCGACATGGTGGCGCCGAGTACCGGCCCGATCGAGAAGCTCCTGTCGTCGGCGAACCGCTGCATACCGAGGAAGCCGCCGAGACGTGGCCGGCTCTGTGCCGCAACGCGTTGACGTTCCGCCTCCGCTCGGAGGACCGGCACATCGGCCAGGGCTCGCTGGCCCGACCGTTCGAGGATGGAGTCGACGTCGGGCGCGTCCGGGATCGTCGTCAGCAGCGCGAGTGAGGGATCGCGCAGCATCATCTGGCTCGTGAGCGCGCGTACGATCGCGGCCGTGGCGTCATCGCCAGCCAGCCCCTCCAGCTCCCGTCGCGCGATCAGCGCGTCGGAGAACGCGCGAGCTCGCTCGCTCTCGACGCGAAGTCGCTCCGTGCGCAGGCGGAGCACGTCGACGTACCGCGCGTCTCCGACGGAGAACCGCGACCGAAGGCTGACCTCGGCGGACGCCAGGAGCGAATCCTCCGCACTGAGACGAGTGCCGACGGCCGTCCAACCCATGAGACCGACGAGCGATCGGTCGATCGTTGCGGAGAGACGTTGCTCGGCCACCACGCGGGCCAGTTCGGCCTGTCGCACCTCGGCCTCGTCCATGCGCAGGAGCGCCACGCGGAGCGAGCCTGGTACGAACTCTCGCTCGAGCTGCAGCTTGAGCGACTGCGCTTGCGCGAGATTGCCACCGCGCACGCCCTCCGCTTCCCCCGCGAGCATTGCCGGCCCGGTGCGCCCACTGACGCCTCGACGGGATCGTGCCGCTTCGATCGCTCGTGCGTGTGCATGGAGATCGGGAGATGCCGCGATGATCGTGCGGCGGATCGTTTCCGTGATCGTGTCGACGGCCACCGTGACCGGAGTCGTACCCGCGCGGGATCTTTCCTGCGCGCTCGCGGCCGCAGGAGTGAACGTGCCTCCCGCCAGAGCGATGGCGAAGCATCCGAGCCAGCAATTGCGCCACGAACGCTGTGTCAGTCGCCTCATCGCCGTTCGATGGCGGGAACGACCAGCCTCGCCGCTTCGAGGTGTAGCTGTTGGATCGATTGTCACGAGCCCCAGGGTTGCGTTCGGCACGGCCGCATTCCAGCGACGGGAGCAGAACGGTGTGCGACGGAGGCGTGCGCTCTAGTGGCGCCGCGCTCGCGGATTCTGGTCCGGTCCCTGGTGAGCACGCGAAGTGCTACACGGGAAGGGACGGAGGTACGGCTCACCGACCGAGCAGCTCAGGATCCGATCACTCCCGTCGAAGCGAGTCTCTCAGATCGAGGCGCGTTCGGTCGACGTCAGCCCAGTGGTGGGCGAAGGGGAGGCTGTTCGGTGACGCTTGCCGGCGCCGCGTATCGCACGCGCGCCGCGCTGCCGGCTACGGTAGCGATCCGAGGTGGATCGACGCTGATCGCCGCCAGCGTGCCGCCGTGCGAATGAACGCAATGGCAGGCATGCGTCGCGTGAGGACTACCCGGGGCTGTGCCATCACCGCCCGACGCGGGCGCTCCAGCCGTCAGGCCTCCGACAAGCGGTACGCCCTCCGAGCTGGCACCGGTCGACACCTTCTCCACCGCCGCGCGCGCGACGGCGAACGTCGTGGACGGCAGATCCGAGGCACCCCCGCTGAAGCTCAGGAGCTCCACGGGCGTGGCGTCCCCATCGCAGATGTCCGGGATCAACCCTTCGACCTGGAAGAACGCCAGGAACAGCGACAGCACGATCGCTGTAGCCCGCCGTCTCGAGCGAGCGGTCTCGAACACGGTGCCGAGGCCGGTCCAGTTGAGGGTCACCATATCGAACCGAAGGCTATGAGGACCCGACGCACACCGCAAGCGATCGAGCAAGTTCACAAGCGTGCGCTGTCGCACTAGCAGCAATCATCTGCGTAGGAAAAATCCCCACGCACCGGGCCTGGGTAGAGCCGCCGCTACCGGCGCGGCCCCACGACCACACCCGCGCCGCTCATCGGGAGCGAACGACGTCCAGCGCGAGTCCACCTCGCCTGCGCAATCGCGAGGGCGGCGAGAAGGACAATCGCGGCGACCACGAATGTGGTGCGCATGCCCGCGGCGATGGCTGTGGGATGCGCAGTCGTGATGCCGGTCGTTCCCGAGGCGAACGCGAACACCGTCCCCATGAGCGACGCGCCGGTGATGAGCCCGAGATTGCGCGCGAGTCCGAGCATGCCCGAGATGACGCCACGCTGATCCGGCCGGACACCGGTGATGATGCTCGTATTATTGGCCGCCTGAAACAACGCGTAGTTGGCCGTGACGACGACGATCGCGGCGACATAGCCGGCGACGCCGAACATCATCGGCGCGACCGAGACCCCGAGCGCGCCGACCGACATGCCGAATAGCCCGACGATGGTCATTCGATCTGCACCGAACCGATCGACGATACGACCGGCCGCCACGCCGGTGAGGGCGGCGACGAGCGGGCCGATCGACATCACCAATCCGACACGAGCCGCATCCAGTCCAAGCGCGCGAGCGAGATAGAACGGTCCGACCACGAGCGTCGCCATCATCACCGTCGACACGAGCATGCTCATGACGAGGCCGGCGCTCAGCGTCGTGTCACGGAACATCGACGGACGAAGCAGGGGAGATGTGGCTCTCGTCTGGGCGATGGCAAAAGCAATTGCTCCGACGACGGCGATCGACAGCAGTGCAACGTTGTGCACGCCGAAGCGGCCACGCCCAATCGTCATGGCTAGCGCATACGCGGCGAGTGTCAACGCGAGGAGCAGCGTGCCGAGGGCATCAAAGCCAGCCCGATCCGCTGTGGCCAGTGGACGATCCGCGGGGAGGGTCCGCACGGCGAGCAGGTAGTTGAGGATCCCCAGCGGGACGTTGACGAGAAAGATCGTTCGCCAGCCAAAGCCGGCGATCAGGACACCGCCGAGCGTAGGGCCAAGCGTGGTGCCGATGGCGGACATCGTCCCCATGAGCCCCATCGCGCTGCCGGTTCTCGCGATCGGAACCGTCTCCCCGACCAGGGCCATGGTGAGCGCCATCATGATCGCCGCACCGAGACCCTGCGCCGCACGGGCGGCTATCAGCAGCCAGAGCGTGGGCGCGATTCCGCAGAGCAACGAAGCGACCGTGAACAGCGCGATCCCGGACAGCAGCAGTCGTCTACGGCCGAAGATGTCGCCGAGCCGTCCGGCGCTGACGATCAGGCACGTGATCGCGAGGAGATAGGCGAGGATGACCCACTGGACCGCCTGGAACGACGCGGCGAACGTCTCCACCAGAGTAGGAAGGCCGACGTTGGCGATGCTCGTGTCGAGCGACGGCATCAGCATGGACAATGAGAGGCTGGCCAATGCC
Organism: Gemmatimonadaceae bacterium; assembly: GCA_039920785.1. GTDB lineage: Bacteria > Gemmatimonadota > Gemmatimonadetes > Gemmatimonadales > Gemmatimonadaceae > AG11. Next base: position 1,320 of record JBDSDB010000258.1, on the reverse strand, counting down.
CATCGCACCGCGGGTGTCAGTGTCGCACCGTCGGCTTGCACTTCCGTCGATGTTCGAATGGCTGTTGTCATGTTGAACTCCGCTCGTGCCGGCTCCGGGAATCGGAGCGTTCACGAAGCGTACGCCAGGCCGAGGTATGGCGGAATGCGCAGCAGTTGCACTGTATTCGTGCATCTGACGCCATATCCGATTGGCCACGCTGGGCAAATGGTGAGTACATGTCGACGCCCGATCTCAACCTGCTCGTCGCTCTGGATGCTCTGCTCGCGGAGAGCAGCGTGGCGCGCGCGGCCCGTCGACTACGACTGAGCCCATCTGCGATGAGCCGGACGCTGGCTCGATTGCGCGACGCGACCGGCGATCCGCTGCTTGTGCGGGCGGGACGGGGTCTCGTACCCACCCCCCGAGCGCTCGAGATCCGCGAGCGGGTCGGCCAGATCGTCCAGGATGCGCACGTCGTGCTGCGACCCGCAGCGCTGCTCGACCTTGCACAGCTCGTCCGAACCTTCACGCTGCGCACGAGCGACGGCTTCGTGGAGAACTTCGGACCAGCCCTCATCACCCGCGTGGGCGCGGATGCGCCTGGCGTACGGTTGCGATTCCTGCCCAAGGCGGACAAGGACAGCACACCGCTTCGCGACGGGCGCGTCGATCTGGAGACCGGGGTCGTTGAAGCGACGACGGGTCCGGAGATCCGCGCACAGGGCCTGTTCCGAGATCGGTTCATCGGCGTGGTGCGGACGGGCCACGCACTGAGCAGGGGCAAGATCACCCTCGCTCGCTATACGGCGGGCCGCCACGTCCTCGTCTCGCGCCGCGATCTCGAAGAGGGGCTGATCGATGACGCGTTGAAGCCTTCGGGATTGAAGCGAGAGATCGTGACGATCGTCGGCGGCTTCTCCGCGGCGGTGGCTCTGGCCCGCGCCTCGGAGCTGGTGGCCACGGTTCCCGAACGACATACGGGAAACCTGCGCGATGGACTGTTCAGCTTTTCCCTTCCGATGCGTGCGCCAGAGATCACGGTGTCATTGCTCTGGCATCCACGACTCGATGCCGATCCGGCGCATCGCTGGCTGCGCCAGTGCGTGCGTGACGTGTGCGCGGTGACGGCGCCTCGGACGCTGCATCCCATTCGGCCGCGTGTTGGGAAGAGTCGCTAGTCGGCTCCTCCCTGGCCTCTCACCTGGATCAAGTGGCTCTTCCTGCCGAGCTCACTCACGCTCGTGCGAGGTCGAAGAAACGCGAGCTACCGAAGGGCGGTGAGCGCGGCGCTGGGATGGGTGCGTCCGCTGCGGGCGGGAGCGGTCGGTTATCTACTCA
>JBDSDB010000257.1:0-5486 GCA_039920785.1 Gemmatimonadaceae bacterium | reverse complement strand
GCATCGTAGCCCAGCCCCTCCGGCCGCACGTTGGACACGCAGTTCCGCTCAGCGTCCGTCCGCCCCGGTCGCGGCGCCCGCGTGAGATACACACCGAGGCTGTCGTGCGCGCTCATCCCCGGCCGCTCGCCGAGCAGCATGGCGACGAACTGCGCCCCGAGCGCCGCGCCCACCGGATCGCCGAGCGCGACACGCGCCTGTTGGGCGACGACGATCGGCGCGACGCGCCACGACGAATCGAGTCGCGCGACGATGGCGTCGAGCAGCGCGGGCCCATGGCGTTCCGCCGCGAGCGGCGCGAGCCCGTCACCGATGACGAACGCGAGATCCCAATCGCCGGCGTGCGCCGCGAGCATCGTCTCCGCCTCCCCGCCGATCCGCCGGCCGAGGTCGGGCCGCTCGAGATACTCGCGCCGGTCGTGCGCCTGCGAATGGACGCGCAGTACCTCGTAACCGTTCGCGAGCAGCGCGGCGACGAGCGCGTCCGCGTCGAACGGTCGATGCACCGCGTCGCGCGCCAGCGCGTGCGCGAGCTGGAGATCGAGGTGACGCGCGGTGGGCAGACCCGCGCCCATGCGCCCGAGCGCGATGCGCGCCGGCGTGAGCGCGCCGAGCGTGTGCCACGGGTCGCGCGTGTCGTCGGCGTCCTCCCCGCTTACGGCCATGCGTGCATCATGTCAGCAGCCGCCCTCGCTCGCCGGCCAACGCGGCCGCGGCGCGCCGTCCGTCCACGAGCCGGTTGCTGCCGTCGAAGATCCCGACCGCGTCGAGCCACGCCTCGAACTCCGGCGCTGGCCGCAGGCCGAGTGCCTCGCGCAGATACAGCGCGTCGTGGAAGCTCGTGCTTCGGTAGTGCAGCATGACGTCGTCTGCGCCCGGCACACCCATGATGTACGAGCAGCCGGCGACGGCGAGCGTCGTCATCAGCGTGTCCATGTCGTCCTCGTCCGCCTCGGCGTGGCTCGTGTGGCAGACGTCGCACCCCATCGGCAGGCCGAGGAGCTTGCCGCAGAAATGATCCTCGAGGCCGGCGCGGAGGATCTCCTTGCCATCGTAGAGATACTCCGGTCCGATGAAGCCGACCACGGTGTTGACGAGGAGCGGCGAGTAGCGCCGCGCGACGGCGTACGCGCGCGCCTCGCACGTCTGCTGATCCACCCCGTGATGCGCCTCGGCGCTCAACGCGCTCCCCTGGCCAGTCTCGAAGTAGGTGACGTTTCCGCCGGCCGGGGCGCGACCGAGCGAGCGCACCGCGTCGTGCGCCTCGTCGAGCAGGGCGAGTGAGATGCCGAACGCCGCGTTCGCGCGCTCCGTGCCGGCGACCGACTGGAAGAGCAGATCCACCGGCGCGCCGCGCCGCGCGAGCTCGATCGTGGTGGTCGCATGGGAGAGCACGCACGACTGCACCGGCGCGTCGAGCCGCTGGCGGAGTGAATCGAGCATCTCGAGCAGGGTACCGACCGTGTGCGGCGCGTCGCTCGCGGGGTTGATGCCGATGACCGCGTCGCCCGAGCCATAGAGCAACCCGTCGACGATGCTCGCGGCGATGCCGCGCGGGTCGTCGCTCGGATGGTTGGGCTGGAGTCGCGTGGAGAGTCGCCCCGCGAGCCCGATCGTCGAGCGGAAGCGCGTGACGACGCGGCACTTTCGCGCGGCGAGGACGAGCTCCTGCACGCGCATGAGCTTCGACACGGCGGCAGCCATCTCCGGGGTGACGCCAGGCGCGAGCGCGGCGAGCGCGTGCTCGTCCGCGGCGGGCGAGAGCAGCCAGTCGCGGAAGCCACCGACCGTGAGATGCGAAACGGGAGAGAACGCGGCCGCGTCGTGGTGATCGATGACGAGGCGGGTGACCTCGTCGTCCTCGTAGGGGATCACCGCCTCGGACAGGAAGATGGTGAGTGGAACGTCGGCGAGCGCGAACCGCGCGGCGACGCGCTCCTCCTCGCTGTCGGCGGCGAGGCCGGCGAGCCGGTCACCGCTGCGGGAGGGCGTGGCCCGCGCGAGGAGCGTGCGCAGATCCGGAAAGGTGTACCGCTTCTGCCCGACGACGTGGGAGTAGATGTCCGCCTCCGGAGATCCGCCGCGCCACGCGGCGACACTGTTGGTGCTGCTCAATACTCCGGGGCGCTCGCGAAGACGCAAGTCGAGGATAGTTTGGTGAGCTTCACAACGAACAGAGATTCCGCGACATGGCGCTTCGCACGCTCGACGCACACTTCCTGAACCTCCGCGAGCAGCCGGAGCTGGCCGGAGCGCGGCGAGCCGTGGTGGAGCTCGTCTACTTCGCGCTCAAGGAGGCGCGCGCGTGCCTGTTCGTCGCCCTGTTCTTCACCGCGGTGTTCGCCGTGCCGCGCGGTGGAGTGCTCGGCGTTCCGCGCTACGATCTCCTGCTGATCATCGCCCTCGGCATTCAGGGGTGGATGCTGTGGGCCGGGCTCGAGAGCTGGGACGAGGTGAAGGCGATCACGCTCTTTCACCTCATCGGGTTCGGGCTGGAGGTGTTCAAGACGTCGAGCAGCATCGGCTCGTGGAGCTATCCCGACTTCGCGTACACGAAGCTGTTCGGCGTGCCGCTGTTCGCGGGCTTCATGTACGCAGCGGTGGGCAGCTACATCATCCAGGCGTGGCGCCTGTTCGACCTGCGCATCAGGCATCATCCGCCGTACTGGATGGCCGCCATCATCGCCGTGGCCATCTATGCCAACTTTTTCACCCATCACTTCATTGGCGACTACCGGTGGTATCTCGCCGCGTGCGCGCTCGGGCTGTACGCGCGCACCAGCGTCGAGTTCCGACCGCTGGACCGCTACCGCACGATGCCGCTGCTCGCGGCGTTCGTGCTGATCGGCTTCTTCATCTGGCTGGCGGAGAACATCAGCACCTTCTTCGGCATCTGGCGGTATCCCAATCAGATGGGCGCGTGGACGCAGGTGCACTTCAGCAAGTGGAGCTCCTGGTCGCTGCTCGTGATCATGACGTTCACCATCGTCGCGAACCTGAAGCACATCAAGGAGCGAGTGCACGTGCCGGAGTAGCGCTTGCATGGCGCTCGCTGCGTCCGAGCCCTCACTGCACCACGGCGCGGCACAACGTGCACACCATGCCGACGCGCACCTCGAGGATGGTATGCGCGCGGCCGAACGTCACCTGCTCGAACGCCACCTCGCCGCGCTCGCGCCGCTGCTTGTGCGAGCAGTCGCACCGGGCACGCGTTCGCACGGAGCGGCCGTCCTCCACGATGAGCGCGTGCCGGCGGTCCGATCGCGTGAGGCGCCCCACCGTGCCCGATGGCCCGGTGACCGTCTCTCCGTCCTGCGAGCTCGGCGTCCAGGTGGAGCCGTGGACATTCCAGTCGGGCCGCGCGGCGCGGGGCTCGTCGAGGTCGCGGTCCCACTCCGGGTCTGGCACGTCGGGAACAGCCGGGGGCAGCGCGAGCAGCTTGGTCAGCGTCTCCTCGAACACGGCGTCGAGGTCGCCCCAGCTGCAGATCAACGCCGGCATGATCAGCCCTCGCACCCGATGCGCCGAGCGCGCCGGTGCGCCGAGGAGGGGCAGGACCGCGCGGGCGGCGTCGCGCGCGGTGAGCGCGACGCGCGATTCGGTCATCACCCACGACGACATCCCCATGGCGGTGCCGTCCACGAATGGACGCAGGACGCGGCTCAGCTCTTGGCGGAGGGCGGCCTTGTCGGCCTCGGGGTGGTGATGCGTCGCGGTCATCCAGGAACGACTAGGCAGCGTGCGGCTCGGCAACAAGGGGGGCGCACTCGCGCCTGCTCGCATTGGTCGGCCCGTCGCGGCGACCGAGATCAGAGGGCGGCTCTCGGGAAGAATACGTCAACGGTCGCGCGTCACTACGTCGCATGACGTATCGCATCGGAGCCCACCGAGTACGAGGTTGCCGCTACCAACACACCTCGAGGTGCTGTCATGCCACGTTTTCCGCAACGGAGACTGATCCTTTTGCCATTCCTGATGTGCGCCTGCCACGGCTGGCGCACCGTCTCGCTCGAACCCAACAGATCGGGTGCGCTCCCCAGACACAGCTGGGTCCTGCTCGTGAGCGGCGAGCGAATGTCCGTCGAGGGTGGCCGCTTCACGCAGGACAGCGTGATCGGAATGGCCGCCGGTGGGAGACGCTTTGCCGCGCCACGTGACAGCGTCGCCCTCGTCGAGGAGCGTCGTGTGAGTGCAGTGCGGACGCTGGGGCTCGCGGCCGGCCTCTATGGTGCGGTAGCGCTCATCGCTTTGCAGGTGTTCGGCCGCCCATAGCGGTGCAGCGAGGCATACGCGCTCAACCGCACGTCTCGAGCGCACGCCCGTATCACCTACGTCGTATTCACCGCGGCACTACGTACGCTGACGGATCGAATCGACCACCGTCGATCGAGAGATTCGGGTCACCCCAATCACACAGGTGACAACATGCGTCGATTTGCAGCGGTACTCATGTCCTCCCGAATCTCTCGCCGCTTCGGCTCGGAAGCTCCGGTGATTCGCCGCCTCCTCCTGCTTCTCACGCTGGCCACGCTCGGCGCCTGCGGATCGGATGCCAGCACGAGCCCCAACGCGGACGCCATCGAAGGGACGTATTCGCTTCGCACGGTGAATGGGCTGGCGCTGCCGTTCACGATTCAGAGCGGTGCCAATAGTGTCACACTCTCCTCCGATGTCATCACCATCGCGAGCAACGGCACCTGGACCGAAGCGATCACCTATCGCCAGACCATCAACGGCCAGACGACGAACGGAACGGAGGCGGACGGAGGTTCGTGGGTCCGTGCGGGCAGCAACGTCACCCTGCGGTCGGCCCAAGACGGAAGCACCGCCTACTCCGGCACGTTTGGCAACGGAACGCTGACGTTCACCGATGACGGCGTCATCGTGGTGTTCAGCAGGTAGCGACGCTCCCGACGCATCGACGCGAAACGGGGAGCCTGTGCAGGCTCCCCGTTTCGTATCAGGGTTTGCCCAGTGCCATGGAGCCGACGTCGGCATTGGCTAAAGCCGTGTTTGGAGGGCAGCGGACCGGCCCGGGTGGCGTCAGGGACACGCTCCGTCGACGAGGTGATCCTGCGCCCACTGGCTGGGGATGCCGCCTTGAAACGATTGGGAGAGGTCCCGCACGAGATTGCCGAGCTGTTCGTAGGCGTACGCCGCGGGGCCGCCGCCGAGCGCCTGGTTCAGTGCGGCGAGGAGCTCTCGCACCGTGAGACCGCTCAGCGCCGAGGTATCCGCCAACGCGCACCCGCGTACGTCGCCGAAACGGAGGGCCATCGTGCCAGGGAGTCTGCCGGCGTCGGCGAAGTCGACGTCGAGCTGCAGCGCGAGGACGTGGCCGCCGAAGATCCCGGCCGAGGTGGAGGAATTGGGATCCTGGAGGTCTCGGTCCAGCGAGCCCGGAGTGCCGGACATCGGGAGAAAGTCGAGGATCGCCTCGGGCGTGTTGAAGATCGCCGAGTTGCCCGCGGCACCTACCAGTCCGA
>JBDSDB010000256.1:0-9759 GCA_039920785.1 Gemmatimonadaceae bacterium | reverse complement strand
GACTCTTCCTTGTCCACGCACACGGTGCTCCAGCCCACGTCGGTACCGGAGTAGGGCACCGACGGGCGCACGCTGCAGCTCGCGTCCGGGTACCCGGAAAGGGCGCCGTTCGTGTGGCCCGGCATGTCCACCTCGGGCACGATCGTGATGAAGCGCTCCCCCGCGTAGCGGACGATGTCGGAGTACTCGGCCTGGGTGTAGAAGCCGCCCGGTCCGCCGCCCACCTGCGTCACCGCGCCGACTTCGGTGAGCCGCGGCCGCGACGCGATGGCGATGCGGAATCCCTGGTCGTCGCTCAGGTGCAGGTGCAGCACGTTCAGCTTGTAGAGCTCGAGCAGGTCGATGTACTGCTTGACCTCCCGCACGGTGAAGAAGTGCCGCGCCACGTCGAGCATCGCGCCGCGCCAGGCGAAGCGTGGCCGGTCCTGGATCGTCACGGCGGGGATCGCCCAGGTCTCGCGGCCCAACTTCATGTGCGACTCGATCGACGGAGGGAGCAGCTGTCGGAGCGTCTGGATCCCATGAAAGAGACCGGCGGGCCGAGCCGCGCTCAGCTGCACACCCTGGCTCGTCACCGCCAGATCGTAGCTCTCGTCCGCCTCGGGTCCGCCAGCGGGTCGCAGCACGAGCCGGATCGCGGGCCGCACGCCCGCCTCTGCGGCCGGCACGATGAGGAGCGGATGTCCGGTCGACGGGCGCATCAACGTGGCGAGCGATCGCGCCACGCCCACAGCGCTGTCGCCGCCCTCGGCGACGATCGGCGTGGTCGCGGTGATCACGAACGGCGCACCTCCGTCCAGCCGCATCGAGGTGGGCGCCGGCAGCACGCTCGGCGGCGCGGTCCGCACGGGGGTGGGGCCGGTCGGAGTGGTGGCCACACCGCGACACGCCACTGCGAAAAATGGCGCGAGGATGCAGGCGAGCCGGCCGGCGCGGGCGAACGTCGAACGCGATGACGTCACGGATTCACTCGAGAGAAAGATGAGGTCCAGCACGGAATCGCTCGATGAAAGGAGCGCCGCGTGAGTATGGCGCCGCGCGCCGCGAGTGGCAAACGGCGGCTGGCCTGCGTCGCATGCGCGACGCGGCATCGTCTCGTCCGATTGATTCCTCCGGGACCGTCGAGATATTTGGGCATGAGCACCGCACCCACTCTGTCCGTCGCTGGCGCATGAGTTCGATCGCCCGACGTGCCTGGACCCTCTACCTCGGCGTCGCGCTGGCCGGCGCGAGCCTGGCCTGCAAGGACAAGCCGGCCTCCGTGGAGGAGCTGTACACGACGCGAACCGCGGCGTTCGGCTTTCTCCGGCGAAACCAGCTTCCGGAAGCGGAGGCGGAGTTCAAGAAGCTCACCGAGCTCGCGCCCGACGATCCGCTCGGCTACGCGAATCTCGGTCTCGTCTATGTGCAGGGCGGTCGATTCCCGGAGGCGGAGAAGCAGCTCAAGCGTGCCCGCGAGCTGGACCCGAGGAGCACCGAGGTGGGGCTGATGCTGGCGAAGCTGTACGCGCTCACAGGGCGGCCTGCGGAAGCGCGCACCACGTTGGAGGCGCTGCGACGAGACAGCACCGCCAACGCGCACGTGCTCTATGCGCTCGCCAAGCTGGACGCGGCAGGCAAGGACAGCGTATCGGCGCGGCGGTACGAGGACCGGCTGCGCGAACTGCTCGCCATCGCCCCGGCCAACCTTGCGGCGCGGCTCGAGCTGGTGGATGCGCTGGCGCGACGGGGGGGGGGAGCGGCCGACAGTGCCATACGTCATCTCGAGGAGGTGCGCCGCATTCCTCCCGAACCGCCGAAGGAAGCGCGGGTGTATCTGGACAGCTCCATCCAGCTGTTGCGCACGGGGGATCTCGTGCGATCGCGGGGCACGCTCGACAAGCTGCTCCGCCTGATGGAAGTCACCTCGCCGTATCAGGAGTCGCTCGACGAGGTGAAGTGGGCCGACGGACCGATCGCCGGGCGTCCTGTCCTCTCGTTTGCGCCGAAGGACTTCGTCTCGACGCGTGGTCCGCGCGCGCGCGCGACTGTCGACTCGGCGAGATTCGCCGACGCGACGCTCGACGCGGGATTCGCCGGCGGTGGTACGCCCACCGGCGGCGCAGGCGCTTCCGCACGGGCGGATGCGCCATCGGCTCTCGCCGCGGGCGACGTCGACGGCGACGGCAGAGACGACCTGTTCGTCTCCACCTGGTCCGCGGCGGCCGGGAAAGCAGACGTGCGTCTCTATCGCGTGCAGGGCGGCGTCGCGCAGGATGCCACCGAGCGTTCGCGCATCGTGCTGCCGCAGGGCGCCGCGTACGCCACCTTCGCCGACGTGCACAACGATGGATGGCTGGATCTCTTCGTCATCGGCGGCGAGGGTCGTGGCCATCTGCTTCGGAACGGCGGCAACGGCACATTCACCGACGTGACGAGCAAGGCCGCGATCGCCGACGTGAAGGGCGCGCGCAAGGCGCTGTTCGTCGATCTCGATCACGACGGCGACCTCGATCTGCTGCTCGTCGGTGGCGCGCAGCGCACCGTCTACCGCAACAACCTCGATGGCACCTTCACCGAGTCGGCGGCGGGCCTCGGCCTCTCCGGCGCAGGCGCGCGCGATGCCGCGTTCGGCGACTTCGACGGGGACGGCCGGATCGACCTGTTCCTCACGAGCGACCAGGGCGCAACGCTGCTGCACAACGGCGGCGCGCAGCGCTTCAGCGACGCCACCGCGGCGAGCGGGTTGGCGAGCGCCGCGGGATCCGCGGCCGCGGTGGGCGACTACGACAACGATGGCTTCCTCGACATCCTCGTCGCAGGCGGGAGCGGCGGCGCGGCGCTGTGGCGTAACACGGGGAGCGGCGTGTTCGCGCGAGACGCGCGTGCGAGCGCCGCTGTGCAGTCACTTCGGTCGCCAGCGGGATCGACGGTCGTGTTCCTGGACTACGACAACGACGGGTGGCTCGACCTCGTGGTCGGCGCTGCCGGCTCGACTGGCAAGGATCCGCGTGGCGTCGCGCTCTTCCGGAACGACGGCACGGGCAGGTTCCTCGACAAGCGCTCGCTCGTTCCGGATGCCGTTCGCTCGGCGGGCGCGACGTCGATCGCCGTCACCGACATGGACGAGGACGGCGACGAGGACGTCGTGCTGCTCGACCGCGCCGGCGCGCCGCGGCTGCTGCGCAACGAGTTCGGCAACAGCAATCTCGCGGTGAACGTCGAGCTCAAGGGGCTGGGCGCGGGCAGCGGCAAGAACAACGCGTTCGGCATCGGCGCGCGGCTCGACGTACGCGCGGGCGAGATCTACCAGACGCGAGTCGCCACGGGCCGCAGGACGCACTTCGGCCTCGGCTCGCATCTCAAGGCGGACGTGCTGCGCATCGAGTGGCCCAACGGCCTTCCGCAGTCCGTCTACTTCCCTGGCACGGATCAGGACGTCGTGGAGCGCGAGGTGCTCAAGGGTTCGTGCGCGTTCGCGTACACGTGGGACGGCACGCGCTTCCGCTTCGTGACGGATGCGATGTGGCGTAGCGCGCTGGGGATGCCGCTCGGTCTCATGGGCGGCTCGACCGCGTTCGCGCCCGCCGGCGCGTCGCAGGAGTATCTGCGCATCCCTGGCGACGCGCTCGCGCCGCGCGACGGGAGATACGTACTTCAGCTCACCGAGGAGTTGTGGGAGACGGCGTACGCCGACAAGCTCGAGCTGGTCGCGGTGGACCATCCCGATTCCGTCGAGGTGTTCGTCGACGAGCGCTTCGTCCCGCCAGGGCCCGTGACGCTCCGCCTCTTCCAGGTGGCGAAGAAGGTGCTGCCGCGCTCGGCGGTGGACGAGCGGGGAGCCGACGTGCTGCCCGCGCTGCGCGAGGCGGACGACGTGTTCGTCTCCAACTTCACGCCGACGAAGTATCAGGGCGTCGTCGATCCACACGATCTCGTCCTGGACCTTGGCGAGAGCGCCGGGCGCCCCGACGTCTACCTCTTTCTGCGCGGCTGGATCTACCCCACGGACGCGAGCATCAACGTCGCGCTGTCGCAGCAGTCGGCGATCAACCTCGCCATGCCATCGCTCGAGGTGCGCGACGCACAGGGCCGGTGGCGCACCGCGATCGCCAACCTCGGCTTCCCGTCGGGGAAGGACAAGACGATGATCATCGATCTGGCCGGCAAGTTCCCGACCGCCGATCATCATGTGCGCATTCGCACGAACCTGCAGATCTACTGGGATCAGGCGTTCGTCGCGCATGCGCCGCCGACGCAATCGTCGCGACTCACGACGCTCGCGCCGGTCGCGGCCGATCTCCACGCGCGCGGGTTCTCACGTATGTATCGCAAGGGCGGCCGCTACGGCCCGTACTGGTTCGCGTACGACGACGTGACGAAGGAGTCGCCGTGGCGGCCGATCGAGGGCGCGTTCACGCGCTTCGGCGACGTGCTGCCGCTGCTGCGGGGCGCGGACGACATGTTCGTCATCATGCAGCCGGGCGACGAGGCGACGATCCAGTTCGACGCGAGCTCGGCGAGCGCCATACCTCGCGGATGGAAGCGCGACTTCCTGCTCTACACCGACGGCTGGATCAAGGACTCGGATCTCAACACGGCGTTCGGCACCACGGTGGATCCCCTGCCCTTCCACGGCGTGAAGTCGTACCCGTACGCGAAGGGCGATGCGTATCCGACGGACTCGGCGCACCAGCGGTACCTGCGGGAGTACAGCACTCGTGTGGTCGAGAGGAGCGGAGCCGAGACTTCGCGAATGAACGGCCGCTCGGACAGGCGTTGACGCACGGGTGTCGGACACATTCGGACAACTGCGAACTACGGCCCACGCTCGTCACGGGCCGACGATCACCGTGTCGTACGCGGCCCAGCGGCGCGCGTAGCCCCCGCGCACCAGATGCGTTCCGGACGGAACGCGATACGAGGTCAACTCCGACGCCACGCGAAACTCGAACAGTCGCGTCTTTGCCTCGTACGGTCTGAAAAACATCGCCGACGAGTCGCCGGAGTTGTCCGTCCGAGTGATGTTTCCCGTCGGGCCGCGGACCTCTGCGGCGAAGGCGCCGGAGCTCACCGCGTCTCCAGGCGCCGTGATCAACACGGCGCGGCCGCGCGGATTGCGCACCGTCAACTGCAACCTGAGCCACCGCTGACCGTCCGTTTCGCGGGCAAGCAGCTGTGCTTCGGAGTCGACCTCGAGCGAGTCCGGTGGAAACACGACGTACTCCTGCTGCGGCGCGCGCCATGGCTCGCCATCCGCGATACACTCACTGGAGCAGGCGACGAGCGATGCGCATGCCTCGAGAAACTCGGCGCGCGGGTGTCCGCTGCCCTGAATGAGCGCGTGTAGCATCTCGTGTCGCACCGCGGCGCCGTTGTCGTCCTGCCCCCGCGCCAGGACGATCCAGTTTTCATTCGCGCTCCAGAAGCCGGCGAAGGACCGTCGGTTGTACGTCACCGAGGAGCTCTGGACGCGGTACCACCGCAGGGCAGCGAGGTCGCCGGAACGTCCGGAGCACGCCTCGGTCATCTTCCACCAGCGCGCATAGACCGCCGGTGGCTCGAACAATACGGCGTCCGTCGGCAGCGGCTCTGTCGTCAGCTCGCAGGCGGACACGCCGCAGATGAACATCAGCATGGTCGAACGGGCAAGCCTGAGCCAGGGCGACCGCGATCCAGAAGTCGTTCTCACGCGCTCGTTGCCTCCACTCAGTTGTCAGGGCCTGCCGAGCCGCGCTTCGGCGTGATGCGCCCCGTGTCGATGGTGAAGCGCTGCCGCGACACGTTGAGCACGCTCCACGCCGGCGCGCAGAGGCCGAGGCTCGCAATGCCGAACGCGGAATATGATCGGCTCACCCGAACGTGCCAGGGACGCCACTACGCGGCCATGTTCTGCTGCGTCCAAGTCACGAGTGGAGCGATGCCTTCGCCTGGCCGCGACCGTGTGTCGCCATGAGTGGTCGGAGGAGCGTGTCGCCGCCAACCTGCACGCAGAGTATACTTTTCCTCGTGCTAGAGCGACCACGTCCCGCCTTCCGGCGCGCCATCATCGCCGTGCCCTTTCTGGCCGCTCTGCTGCTCGCCATGCGACTGGATGGCGGGCCGAGCCGATCAGCCGCGGACGCGGCGCATCCCGGCTTCCGGCTGCGCGATGCCACCGCAGCGGCGGGCATCCGCTTCGTGCACCAGCGGCCGACGTTCGATCCGAAGATCGCGAGCATCGAGCCCCACGTCGCCGCACTCGGCGCCGCGGTGTCCGTGGCGGATTTCGACGGCGACGGGCATCCCGATCTGTACTTCACCAACAGTCGGTTCGGTGCGCCGAACGCGCTCTATCGCAATCTCGGCGATGGCACCTTCGCCGACGTGGCCGCGGCAAGCGGGCTCGCCGACCTGAACCGACCTGGCGAAGGTGTCTCGATGGGCGCCGTGTGGGGCGACTACGACAACGACGGCCGCGAGGACGTGCTGGTCTACCGCTACGGAAACCTCGCGCTGTTCCGCAACGTTGATGGCCGGAGTTTCGAAGACGTCAGCGAGAAGGCCGGCCTCAAGCGATGGGTGAACAGCAACGGCGCGATCTGGCTCGACTACGATCGCGACGGGCTGCTCGACCTCTACGTGACCGCCTACTTCCGCGACGTCGACCTCTGGCACCTCGCGACGACGCGGATCATGCACAACAGCTTCGAGTTCGCCACCAACGGCGGCAAGAACCTGCTCTTCCGCAATCTCGGCGGCGGCCGTTTCGCCGACGTCACCGACCGCATGGGCGTCGGCAGCACGCGCTGGACGCTGGCCGCGGCCTCGGCCGACTTCAACGGTGACGGGTGGCCCGACATATACCTCGCGAACGACTACGGGCCCGAGGAGCTTTTCCTCAACGACCACGGTACCCGGTTCGTGCCGAGCACCGCGGGACTCGAGAGCGAGTCCAAGAGCGGCATGTCGGTCGCCGTGGGCGACGCGTTCAACCGCGGCCGGCTCGACACCTTCGTCAGCAACATCTCCGAGCGCGGCTACATCTTCCAGAACAACAACCTGCGCGTCAACGAGATGGCCGCGGGTGGACGGTTCCGCAACGTCGCCGAGGGCGCGGTCGCCGATGCGGGCTGGGCATGGGGCGCGCAGTTCGGTGACCTGAACAACGATGGGACCAACGAGCTGTTCGTCGCCAATGGGTTCATCTCGGCGGACCGTGAGAAGAACTACTGGTACGCGATGTCGAAGATCGCCGGCGCCAACGGCCGCTTCTTCGAGGATGCGAGCACGTGGCCGCCCTTCGGCACGCTGAGCCTCTCGGGCTACGAGCTTTCGCGCGTGTACATCAACCGTGGCGTGGCCGGATGGCTCGACGTGGCAGAGCGCGTGGGCGTGACCGATCTCTACGACGGCCGCGCCGTGGCGCTCGCCGATCTCTCGAGCCGCGGCGCGCTCGACGTGGTCGTCGCCAACCAGAATCAGCCGGCCGTGGTGTATCGCGACACCCCTGACAGCGCCAATCACTGGATAGCCTTCAGGCTCGTCGCCACACGCAGCAACAGGAGCGCGATCGGCGCGGAGGTGACGGTGGAATCGGGCGACCTTCGCCAGCGCCGCGTCGTCGATGGTGGGTCGGGCTTCGCCAGCCAGAACGACCGGCGCCCGCACTTCGGGCTCGGCTCACGCGAGTGGGTGGACCGCGTCGTCATCGACTGGCCAAGCGGGGCGAAGCAGATTCTGCTTCGCCCGAGAATAGACGGCTTCGTCACCGTCACCGAGCCGCAGCGGTGACGCGATGAGCGATGCCGTGAGCGACGCCACCCAGAGGACCCAGGCCACGACCGACGCCGGTAACGTGCTGCGGCGCGCATGGCAGCGCGCCAGCGGATACGATCCGCGCTACCTCATCGCCTTCCTGATCACCGTGGTGCTGGTCGCGGCGCAGGTCCGCTACCACATGGTCGGCGGCTACGAGCGACTGCTGCTCTCGCTCGGCGTGTGCGTCGTGACCGAGGCGGCGCTCTCCTGGTTCGATCGCGGCAAGGTGGTGAACCTGCTGAGCGCGTACATCAGCGGCATCAGCCTCACGCTGCTCACGAAGCCGCAGGGCGGCGCCCTGTGGCCGTTCGTGCTCGGCGGCTTCCTCGCGATCTCGTCGAAATACGTGGTGCGATATCGCGACAACCATCTCTGGAACCCGACCAACTTCGCCATCTGCGCGCTGCTCCTCCTCGCGCCGGCGCGCGTGTCGGTGCTCAGCCACCAGTTCGGCAACGACGTCACGACCAACCTGGTAATCTGGACGTTCGGGCTGATCATCGCGGCGCGCGTGGGCGTCCTGCACATCACGCTCGCTTACGTCGCGAGCTTCCTCCTGCTCAACGGCCTGCGCGCCGTGGCGCTCGGCCAGGCCATCCTGCCTGAGATCGCCCCCATCACGGGGCCGATGTACCAGCTGTTCCTCTTCTTCATGATCACCGACCCGCGCACCGTCGTGCGAGGCCGCAAGCCGCAGATCCTCGTCGCCGTGCTCATCGCGCTCGCCGAGACGCTGATCCGCTTCGCGTCCGATCGCGGCTGGCCGCTGCCTACGGCATTCAACGCGGCGCCCGCGTTGCTCGCCCTGGCGACCGTGGGCCCTGTGGCCAAATGGATCGATCTGCGACGCACGGGCGGCGTTCGTTGAATCCCGGTGCAGGCATAAGCGATTTTCACCGAACCTGACCGCTCTCGACACGTCGTTGCGTCAGAAAAGCGGGGACGCGGATGACGCGGATGTTACGGATTTCAAACGGATCAACTGCAACTGCAACTGCAACTGCAACTGCAACTGCAACGGCAACTGCAACTGATTCGAGGATGCGGGGACGAGGCTCTGCGCCGCAGCTCATACAACATCGTGGGGCTGGACTAGAGAGATGCCTGGTGGCGAGTAGTGGCCTCCCCACCGGAGTCGTATCCGGCCGGTTCCGCGTCATCTGTCTGAGCTCCGCGCTCCCGCTGTCGGGGCGCCACGCGACGCGCTCCACCACAGCGGCTCCGGCGCCATCCCCCGCAGCGCGGGAAGCGACGCGATGAGCTGCTCGCGACTGAGCCCCAACAGCGCGTGCCGATCCACGAGCACGTCGAAGTCCACGGGGTAGAGGTTGCGTCGAGCGGGATCCGCCAGGCCAGCGACGTTGCGTGGCGCGATGGACGCCGCGATCCACTCCGCGAACGCTCGTCGTTCGACTTCGCTCCCCGCGTCGCCGCACCCGCGCGTGATCGTGCGCAGTCGCTGCAGGCTCTCGCGCGGCAGGGCACCGAGCACTGAATCGCCGACGCCGAGAAAGGCGTTCCATGCCACGGTATCGTCCGCGCTGAGCCGCTGACTGACCTCGGCGAACGACACCGTCGCGAAGTACAGCATCGCCTGTGCGGCGAACAGGTCGAAGTGCGCCATCGCCTCGTACGCGCCGGCCACGACGAGGTCGATCTGGTCCGCCTCCGCGCCGAGCGTCGCGTCATACTGCGCGAGCACTCGCGAGTCGGGCATGCGAACGCCCGTTGCCGCGTCCTCGAAGGCGAGCGCCAGTCGCTCCACGGCGCGCAGCCCCCAGGCGATGCCCGTCGAGAAGAGCGGATCGACGAACGCGTACGCGTGCGGCATCATCGCCCACCGCTCGCCGGCGGCGCGCGTGAGCCGATGCTGGATCAATGGCCGGAACGCCACGGGCATCAGCGGCGTCGCGCCGGCGAACGCGCGCTCGATGGTCGGATATCGTGAGAGCAGCGCGTTCCAGAGCGTCGCCGCGTCAC
>JBDSDB010000255.1:0-21668 GCA_039920785.1 Gemmatimonadaceae bacterium | reverse complement strand
AACTGCGGCCACCACGAGGGTCCCGCACTCCTGCATCTGTTCTGCCCGGGGCTCGGGACGGCGCGGGCGTCCCAGCCCTGTCCGCATTTCGCAGGCAGAACGGCCACTTGAGTCACATCCGAAGGGTGGTGGAACCTTCAGCCCGTAGCGGTATATTTTATGTATCGTAAAATCGCGGCAGCGAATGCCGACTTCCCGAACGGCGGTCATCGGAAATCGCTACGGTTGAACCCGCACGCGTTCACGCAGGAAGAGGAACAGGTTTACAAAGTGACCCTCGACATTGACTCGCTGCGCACCGCGCACACGCATACGCGCGGGTGGCTCGACCGACGGGGAGCCATCCGGCTGCTCGTGATGGCGAGCTGCATCGTCACCCGGCCCCTCGCGGCGCAGACTGACTACTACAACACCGATCGCGGACGCCCGGTACAGATCGAGGACGCGTACACGACGGAGCGCCACGCCTTCGAGCTCAAGCTGGCGCCGGTCAGGCTCGAGCGCGCGAAGGGTGGCCGGTACAACTGGGGCGTCGAGCCCGAGATCGCGTATGGCATCCTGCCCCGCACGCACGTCGAGCTCGGCGTGCCGGTCGCCTACGCGGACTTGGGCGAGGCCGGACACCGCGCCGGCATTGCCGGCGTCGATCTGTCCGTGATGCACAATCTCAATGTGGAGTCCCGCTCGCTTCCCGCGCTCGGAATCCGGGCCGACGTGCTGGCGCCGGTGGGCAACCTCGGGCCCGATCGTGGTGCCGTGTCACTCACCGGGATGGCGACGCGAACCTACAGTTGGATGCGGTTCCACGTGAACGGGCAGTACACGTTCGGAGCCGAGCCCGACGCTGCATCGGGGACCTCGACCGCGGTGGAGCGATCGCGCTGGCTCGCTGGCATCGCCGCTGACAAGACCTTTCCACTGAGCTCCGTCCTGCTCACGGGCGAGCTGTTCGTCCAGCAGCCGCTCGCTTCTTCGGCGCCGATCGAGTACACCGTCGGCACCGGCGTCCGCTACCAGTGGAGCCCGACCCTCGCGCTCGATGCGGGTCTTGGCCGCCGCCTCACCGGAGACGACAAGGCATGGTACGTGACCTTCGGCACGGCGTACGCCTTTGCGCTCGCCTCTCTGATCCCGGGAGGTGGACGGTGATGTCGCTCCGTGTCACGCGAGCGGCGGCGGCCGCCGTGCTGAGCGTAGCCAGCATGACGATCACCGCGAACCGTGCCTCCGCGCAGTGGGTGACGACGTTCGATCAATTCTACTTCCCCGATCGCACGAACTGGGCGTTCCGGAACAACTATCCGGCCGCCGACCGGCTCTTCAACGCGTTCGACTACGGACACGCGATCCTGTACGAGCGACTCTACACGCGGCCTGGTGCCGATCCGTCGACGCTCGAAGTGAAGGAGTACGATTTCATCACTCGCAAGCTGCTCGTCGACCCGCCGCGCGTCCCGCTCGAAGAAGCGGCGATCGAGATCGCCTATGCCAAGCTCGCTCCCGAGGCCAAGGCGATGTTCGATTGGGCCCACGTTCTTCATCGCCAGGTCTATGACGTCTGGGCCGACGAGCGCGTGCCGCTCGCGGAGAAGGATGCGCGCGTCGCCACCTTGCTCGCGTACTACAAGACGCGCCGCGATCTCGCGTTCAGCTCCGTGCCGAAGACCATGGAGCTGATGGAAGGGCAGTACTACTCCCGCGCCTTCCGAGACGGCTACCCAAAGTTCAACGGATTGATCTGGGGCTATCACTGGCTGCAGGTCGGGCTGTACGAGCCACTCGTCGTGGGACGCAATGCCGATGAGCGCCAGACGGGAGTGCTCGCCGCCGTCGCGCGCTTCCGGCAGATGCTCGAGAACGCGCCAGAGCACATGCCGCGCCTCATGCCGATGACGGCCGCGATCGCGCCGATGTTCAGCGCATGATATCCAGAGGCGGCGATCATCTTCGACAACCTGCACGCGATGCACGACGTCATCTCGGACATCCTCGCGAGCCCGAAGGTGCCGAAGGACAAGAAGCGCCAGGAGATCCTCGTCGCCGCGGCGCGCTATCGCGATTCGACATCGTTCGCGATGACGCGCAAGGAATGGACGGAGATGGCGGGGATGATGGGGGTCGCGAACATGGGTGGGCCGGCCGTGGGCTTTCTGTCGGCGTTTCCTGCGCCGACCGTCGCCAGGGGTGCCTCGGCGGACGAGGCGATGAAGAGCATGTCACACTCCGGTTCTGCTCCGGCCGCGGATCATTCTCGGATGCCCGGGATGGCCACGCCCACCGACACCGCCCGCAAGGCGACGGAAATGGAAGGAATGCATCACGCGCCCGCACCGGCAACGACATCCACTCCGCGCGCCGCACCGCGTGCGTCGGCGCCGGCGGCGCGCGCGGCTCGCAACGCTCCGCGTCCGTCAACGAACCGCGCAGCCAAGGTTGCCAAGCCAGCCAAGCCAGCCAAGCCATCCGCGCAGCCGGCCAAGGCCAGGGCGCCGCAGGCGCCCAAGGCGAAGCCGACCACTCCTGCGGAGAAGAAGTCCGAGCCGCCGATGGATCACAGCAACATGCCGGGAATGAAGAAGATGCCATGACGCGTGCTCTCGGTAGACCGACGTGCAGCGTCAGGCGAGCCGGCAGTGTCTCTCCAGCGTCCCAATCCCACCTGAATTATCTGCCATCGTGCGTACCCGGCCGCTGATCAGCGCAGCACTCTTGCTCGTGTGTGAGCTCACGCCGCGGTCGGCATACGCTCATGGGAACCTCAAGCGGTCCGAGCCCGCTGCCGGCGCCGCTCTGGCGCAGCTCCCGCGGCTTCTCCGGCTGGATTTTACGGAGGCACCCGAGCTCGCGTTTACGCGAGTGACACTCATCGGACCAGGCCGAGATACGATCCCGCTCTCCGGTGTGCGCTTCAGTACCGAGTCGAAGCGATCGATCGTGGCTGACGTGCAGGGCACGAGCCAGGCTGGCTCGTATACGGTGATCTGGCAGATGGCAGGAACCGACGGCCATGTATTGCGCGGGCGATTCACGTTCTCCGTGCAGTCGTCTGCAATGGGCGGTGCCGTCGCAGATTCCGCAGCCCTTCCGCGCGGCGAAGCGGCTGGCCGGCTGCCCGCACCGGGACAGGATTCCCTCGGCGCGGCGCACCACGGGGTGGCGTTGGACCCGGACGAGCGTTCATTCGACGCCTCGTCCCGACTCTACGTCGCCATTCGGTGGGCGCAGTTCATGGGCCTCGTGATCGTCTTCGGAGCGATTGCCTTTGTGACGTTCGTGCTCGGTGCGCTCAAGCGCATGGCACGACCACGCGCGTACACGATCGCCTGGACGCGAACCCGCGTGGCGCGTGGCGCGCAGGCGGCCGCCGCGCTGGTAGGCCTCAGTGCGCTCCTCCGACTCTGGGCACAGTCTGCCGCGATGCATGGCGATCAGGCGCTCGATCCGTCGCTGATCGGTACCATGCTCGGGCAGACGGTGTGGGGTTGGGGCTGGATCGTCCAGCTCGCGGGTGTCATCGTCGCCTGCGTGGGCTTCACGCTGGCGCGGCTCGACCGCCCGCAGGGTTGGCGCATCGCCATGGTTGGCGCCGTCATCCTGGCCTTCACACCAGCGCTCTCGGGCCACGCCATCTCAACGCCGACGCTCCCGACCCTCGCGGTGTTGAACGATGCCCTGCACATCGCGGCGGCCGGCGGGTGGCTCGGTAGTCTCTTCTTCGTCGTCACGAGCGGCATTCCCGAGGCGCTGCGACTGGAGGAATCGGCACGGGGCCACGCGGTCGCGGATCTCATCAATGCCTTCTCGCCGACGGCGCTCGTCTTCGCCGGGATCACGGTGCTCAGTGGTGTCGTGTCGGCGTGGCTGCATCTGGGGACTTTGCCTGCACTCTGGCAGAGCCAATACGGCCAACGCCTGCTGATCAAGCTCGCGGTGCTTTCCGTGGTCGCGGGCACTGGGGCGTACAACTGGCTTCGAGTACGGCCGCGGCTGGGAACCGAGCGGGGAGCCGCGCGCGTGAGGCGCTCGGCCACCGTCGAGCTGGCGGTCGGCGCGCTCGTGCTGCTGGTGACCGCAGTGCTGGTCGCGACGCCGACGGCTACCGACATGGCTGCGATGAACCCCTGAGATGAGCCGACCGTCCATCGCACATGAGGTGCCCACCGACGCACGCCGCGCACCGCAGGCAACTCACTCACACAGCTCAGCCTAAACGCTCCGCGACGCAATGCCTCGGCTCGGACGCGAGGTCGCGCGCGATCTCGTCAGGCGTTGCGCATGTCGCGTCACCGCCGTCATCACGCGCTGCATCGCATCATCCTGCGCTCTCCCACGTCCAGTCCCGGATCTCGGGCATGTCGTCGCCGTGCTCGCGGATGTAGCGACTGTGCTCCGCCAGCTTCTCTCGCAGAAACAGCAGCGTGTGCTCAGCGCGCGCGGCAAGGCCCGGCACGCGGCGGATCACATCACCGGCCAGATGAAACCGGTCGAGGTCGTTCAGGACCGTCATGTCGAACGGCGTGGTGGTGGTCCCCTCCTCCTTGAACCCGCGCACGTGGAGGTTTGCGTGGTTCGCGCGCCGGTACGTGAGCCGGTGGATCAGGAGCGGGTAACCATGGAACGCGAAGATGATGGGCTTGTCGCGCGTGAAGAGCGCGTCGAACGCATCGTCGCTCACCCCATGTGGGTGCTCGCTCTGGGGCTGGAGTGTCATCAGGTCCACGACGTTGACGACGCGGACCTTCAGGTCGGGGAGCTGCTCCCGGAGAATCCGGACCGCCGCGAGCGTCTCGAGCGTCGGCACGTCGCCGGCACAGGCCATGACCACGTCGGGCTCACCGCCGCCGTCGCTGCTCGCCCACGCCCAGATGCCCATGCCGGCCGTGCAGTGCGCGATCGCGGCATCCATGTTCAGCCACTGAAGCTGCGGCTGCTTCCCCGCGATGATGACGTTGACGTAGTGGCGGCTGCGCAGGCAGTGGTCAGTCACCGACAGCAGCGTGTTGGCATCGGGTGGGAGGTACACACGCACCGTGTCCGCCGTCTTGTTCACCACGAGGTCGATGAAGCCGGGATCCTGGTGCGTGAACCCGTTGTGATCTTGCCGCCACACGTGCGACGTCAGCAGGTAGTTCAACGATGCGATGGGCCGCCGCCAGGGAATGTTGCGGGTGACCTTGAGCCACTTCGCGTGCTGGTTGAACATCGAATCCACGATGTGGATGAACGCTTCGTAGCAGGAGAACAGGCCGTGCCGGCCGGTGAGGAGATAGCCTTCGAGCCAACCCTGGCAGAGGTGCTCGCTCAGCACTTCCATCACTCTCCCGTCGGGCGCGACGTGGTCGTCGGTGCCGAGGATCTCCGCGGTCGAGACGCGGTCGGTCACGTCGAAGATCGCACCCAGGCGGTTCGACGCTGTCTCGTCAGGACCCACGACGCGAAAGTTGCGCGTCTTTGCGTTCAGCGTGATGACGTCACGAATCAGCTCGCCCATGATGCGCGTGCTCTCCGCGATCACGGTTCCGGGAGAGGGAACGGCCACGGCATGCTCGCGGAAGTCCGGCATCACGAGGTCGCGCAGCAGCACGCCGCCGTTGGCGTGCGGGTTTGCTCCCATGCGCCGCAATCCCGCCGGTGCCAGTGCGGCCAGCTCCGGAATCAGTGATCCGTTGGCGTCGAACAGCTCGTCCGGGCGGTAGCTCCTCAACCATTCCTCGAGCTGCGTCAGGTGCTCGGGCTTGGTGGCGAGTTCGGCCAAAGGCACCTGGTGCGAGCGCCACGTGCCCTCCACCGGCACGCCGTCCACGACCTTGGGCCCCGTCCATCCCTTGGGCGTGCGAAGGATGATCATCGGCCAGCGGGGCCGTTCCGTGAATCCCTCGGCGCGCGCCTTCGCCTGAATCGCCTTGATCTCGGCGACGACCGTATCGAGCGTTGCGGCGAGCTGCTGGTGCACGTCGTCGGGGTCGCTCCCTTCCACGACATAGGGCGTGTGGCCATACCCCCGGAACAGCTGGTCCAGCTCCTCGGCGCTGATGCGCGCGAGCACCGTGGCGTTCGCGATCTTGTAGCCGTTCAGGTGGAGGATCGGGAGCACCGCTCCATCATGGATGGGATTCAGGAACTTGTTGGAGTGCCAACTGGCGGCGAGTGCGCCGGTCTCCGCCTCCCCGTCCCCGATCACGCACGCCACGATCAGGTCGGAATTGTCGAATGCCGCGCCGTACGCATGCGCGAGAGAGTACCCGAGCTCCCCTCCCTCGTTGATCGACCCCGGTGTCTCCGGAGCCACGTGACTCGGGATGCCGCCGGGATAGGAGAACTGCGTGAACAGCCGCTTCAGGCCCGCTTCATCGCGTGTGATGTTCGGATAGAGCTCGCTGTAGCTGCCCTCGAGATAGGTGTTGGCCACCAGCCCCGGGCCGCCGTGTCCCGGCCCGGTGACGTAGATCATGTCGAGGTCGTGCTCCCTGATGAGCCGGTTGAGGTGCACGTAGACGAAGTTCAGCCCCGGCGTCGTGCCCCAATGGCCGAGGAGCCTTGGCTTCACGTGTGCCAGTTGCAGCGGATGTCGGAGCAGGGGATTGTCGCGCAGGTAGATCTGGCCCACGGACAGGTAGTTGGCGGCGCGCCAGTACGCGTTCATCCGCTGCAGCAGCTCGTCCGACAGGGGTCCGTTCATGTTCTCGCTCCAAGGCGTTCGCTCAATGTCCGCGCGATGATCGTCTCTTCGTCCGTGCGGATGACGCGCACGACGACGCGGCCAATACGCCTCCGCCCGTGCAGCGTTGGTCGCGACGCCGCCGGCCACCGACATGGATGTGATGAACCCCTGGAATGAGCCGAAAGCGGATCGCACCCGCGGTGCCCACGCGCGTCATGCCGGGCACCACGGGCGACTAGCACGGCTCAGGACTTTCCGACCTTCTGCTGGAGTTCCGAGATCTCGCGCTGCTGATCGGAACGCATCCGTGCGGCCATCGACTTGAGCTTCGCGTCCGTGAGCTTCGGCAGATACTCGTCCATCATCTTCATCCCTTCCTGATGATGCTTGATCACCGTCTCGCGGAAGGCGCGATCAAACGCGGGACCATTCTTCGCGAGCGTGTTGTCGTTCATCGCCTGGTTCTTCGGCATGATCTTCGGCGTGTATGGATCCTTGAACGACTGCTCGAGCATCGTGGCCATGCTGTCGAGCTCCGCGTCCTGCTTTTTATCGAATGTGCGGGCATCCTCCTTCACGCCCGCCGAGGCATCCTTGCGCTCGACGGTCGCGTGCGACAGCGCGATCATGCCCTTGTGATGATCGCTCATCATGCGGAGGAAGTCGCGATCGGCGTTGCCCGTCATTCCCGGCATGTTCGCCATGCCCGAGCCAGCCATGCCGGAGTCGCCGTGCGCCATGCCGGCCATGCCCGCCATCCCGCTGTCGCGGCCCATGGTCGCGCCTGCGGAAGCGGTCGAGGCAGAGTCCGGCGTCGCGTCTCCCCCGGACTTGGAGCAGGCGGCGACGCCGATCGTGAGTACGGACAGCACGACGAGTGAGTTGAGTGAGCGAGCGTGGAAAGTCGGCTGCATGATCATCATTCCCGGTGCAAGAGTGAGCGAAGGAGGTAGCCCGGCGCGCATGATGCATACCAGCCGGCTTTACGGGGAATAAAATATCCGCCTCGGGTATGGCGTCTCCCGCGAGCCATGGCACGGCAAACGGATCAGAGCGCTAGCGGTTTTGGGAACTATCGCGGGACGTGCATGATAGGGGTGGGGGGTATATGGGAATCCTAGTGTGTCTTCACTCCACTCAGGTGCGACCGATGACGAACATCACGATGCAGGTACAAGGGATGAGCTGCGGCGGTTGTGTGAAGGGCGTCACCAGAGCGCTGGAGGCGCTCGATGGCGTGACAGTGACCGAGGTCGCGCTCGGATCGGCTGCTGTGGCGTACGATCCGGCCTCCACCTCGCCGGCGCGTATCAGCGAAGCGCTCGGAAAGGCAGGATACCCGGTTGGCCGCGTCGAGCAAGTGAAGGACGCTCACCCATGAACACCGGCGGCGATATCGCCGAGCAGTCTGGCTCTGCCCGTCCGGTCGTTCCGCATCCGCTCTCACGGCAGGTCTCCCGATGAGCGATCCCTCTGCACCGAAGCACGATCACCACGGCCACGAGAGCAAGGCCGCCGACGTCGATCACGCCGCGCGTCACCAGGGTGACGACGCTCCAACCGCGACGGCGCCAGCCGCACACGACGCACACGACGCACTGGCCGGACACGACAAGCACGCCGGACACAGCGTCGCGATGTTCCGCGACAAGTTCTGGATCTCGCTGCTGCTCACGCTTCCCACGCTGGTGTGGGGACACATGCTGCAGCGGACGTTCGGCTATGACGCGCCGACGTTCTCGGGGTCTCGCTGGATTCCCTCACTCTTCGGGACAGCCGTCTTCGTCTACGGAGGACGTGTATTCCTTCTCGGCGCCGTCCGCGAGCTCAAGGACCGGCTGCCGGGAATGATGACCCTGATCGCGCTCGCGATCTCCGTGGCATTCGTGTTCAGCGCAGTCGTTGCGCTGGGATATCCGGGAATGCCGTTGTGGGAGGAGTTGGCCACACTCGTGACCATCATGCTCCTCGGGCACTGGATCGAGATGCGCTCGGTGTTTCAGGCGCAAGGCGCGATCAAGGAGCTGGCGAAGCTGCTGCCGAGCGTCGCCGTGCGGGTCGTCGGTGATCGCACGGAGGAGGTGCCGATCTCCGAGCTCAACGAAGCGGACGTCGTACTGGTCCGGCCGGGAGCGAGCATTCCCGCGGATGGCGTGGTGCGCCAGGGCGCCAGCGCGGTCAACGAGTCGATGATCACGGGCGAGTCCGTCCCCGTGGAGAAGAAGGAGGGGGCGCGGGTCATCGCGGGGACGGTGAACGGCTCCGGGTCGCTCCGCGTGGAAGTCACCGGCACGGGCGACAGCACCGCGCTCGCCGGCATCATGCGGCTGGTCAGCGATGCCCAGAGCACGCGGTCCCGTGCGCAGGCGCTCGCCGACCGAGCCGCATTCTTCCTCACGCTGGCGGCGCTCGGCGCCGGAGCGCTGACGCTCATCACGTGGCTGATCGTCCGACCGGGCGACGTGGCATTCGCCGTCGAGCGAACGGTCACCGTGCTCGTGATCGCCTGTCCCCACGCGCTCGGCCTCGCCGTCCCGCTGGTGATCGCCATCTCGACGACGCTTGGCGCGCAGGCCGGCCTCCTGGTCCGCGACCGGCGAGGATTGGAAGAGGCACGCAACATCACCGCGGTCGTCTTCGACAAGACGGGCACGCTCACGCGGGGCGAGTTCGGCGTCGTCGAGATCGGTACGGCGGAAGGAGTGTCCGAGGATGAGGCGCTCGGTCTGGCGGCCGCCGTGGAAGCGGACTCGGAACACACCATCGCTCAGGGGATCGTGCGCACGGCGCGCGAGCGGGCAGTGGCGATCCGTGCCGCCGAGGCGTTCGAAGCGATCCCGGGAAAGGGCGCGAAAGCAGTCGTCGGAGGACGAGAACTGTTCATGGGGGGACCCGCGCTCCTGCGCGAGATGTCCCTCGAGCTACCAGCACACATCGGTGAGGCCGTTCGCATGATCTCCGAGCGTGGACAGGCGTCCATCTACCTCGCCGACCGGAAGGGCGTGCTCGCTGTCTTTGGGCTCGCCGACGTGATCCGGCCGGAGTCACGCGAGGCGATCGCTGCGCTGCACGAGCGTGGCGTCGAGGTGGTGATGATGACTGGTGACGCGCGCCCTGTGGCAGAGGCGGTGGCCAAGGAGCTCGGGATCGATACCGTGTTCGCCGAGGTGTTGCCCGAGCAGAAGGCGTCCAAGATCCAGGAGCTGCAACGCGCCGGCAAGCGTGTGGCGATGGTCGGCGACGGCGTCAACGACGCGCCGGCGCTTGTCACTGCGGATGTCGGCATCGCCATCGGCGCGGGGACGGACGTCGCCGTCGAGGCGGGGGACATCGTGCTCGTGCGCAGCGATCCGCGCGACGTTCCGCGGATCATCACGCTGTCGAAGGCGAGCTACAGGAAGATGATGCAGAACCTGTGGTGGGCGGCAGGCTACAATGTCATCGCGATTCCCCTCGCGGCTGGAGTATTGGCCTCGCGCGGGTTCGTGCTGTCGCCGGCGATGGGCGCGGTCCTGATGTCGGCGAGCACGGTGATCGTCGCCGTCAATGCACAACTGCTGCGTCGAGTGCGCCTCTGAGCAAGGAACAGGTTCGAGGTCCGGGTTGCACCGCGCACGACCTGGCTGATGAGCCGCGTCTTCGGTAGCAGGATGACCGTCGCCATCATCGTCATGCCGAGCTTTGTCACGACCACGTAGTTGTGGAGGTGACGAGATCTCGTGCTCACCTCCGAGCGACACGCTCGGCGACACGCAACACGTCGGCTGCCCGCGGCTGCTTGGTGAACCACACCACGCGATCCATACCGACGGCCGCAGTGAGCGTGTCGAGCGCCTTGCCCACGGACAATCCTCGGTACACCACGAGGATCAGAGTGTCGAGATTGGCGGCAGCGACCTTACGAGCCTTCGCTTCGAGATATTCCGGAGTCCAGAAGCCCACGAGCTCGATGAGCGCCTCACGGCCGTCCGCATGCCGCAGTGTAAAATCGGGCAGGAACAGTTCGTCGCCCATGACCACCGGAGTGGTCTCGCGCGACAGACTCCACCGCGCGTCGTTGGAGTCGACGCGCCGGCGGAAGTCGGATGCGAGCGAGCGCTCCCACGCGGAATCAAGGCTGGCACGGCGAGCGACGTGGCCAACCGGTGGCGCGCCGGCCGCCGGCCGCGGCCGTCCACGAATCCGAAACGCGACGAGTCCTCCATCCCGGCGAAGCTCCGCGTCGATTCGCCAGTTCCGAGCGCTGGAGAGGGCCGGAATGATGCGTGCGAAGCGAACGCCGTAGCGGCTCGAGCGAACGAGGAACGCCGCCGCCGGTCCCGTCACCTCGAGCTCGTACGAGCGGCCGACCCGCCGCACGACGTGCATGAGGCGCGCGAGCTTGACGGCCCGAAAGATCGCGCGCCAGCCTCCGCGCGCCCTGATCACGATGCGCTCGGCGTCGAGCAGCGCGGCCCGCGCGAGCTCCAGGTTGTAGCGTGCGAGGAGCGCGCGGCCATCCATGCGCGGCGCGCGCGCGAGCACGCGTGCGCCAGGACGGTCGGCGTAGAGCAATCGCTCGATGTCGCTCGCCGTTCGTCCCAGCTCGGCGGCCGCCATCTCGTACGGGATGCGCAGGTCTCCGGGCACCGGAGGCCAGCGCGTGCCTCTGGCGCGGAACAGCGCGTCACGGACCGCCGGCGCGTACTCGGCGCCCTCCGGCGGCGCGAAGTCGCACGCGTCGAGCAGCGCCTTGGCGATGCCGGCCAACCGCGTCGCATCGCGCACGCGCCGCTCCTGGCGTCGCAACGCCTCGACGACCACGTCGCGCGACCGCGCTTCGAGCCTGGACACCAGCCGGCACATGCGATCGAGAAACGGTACGACGCGGCCTTCGGCATCGATCAGATAGCTCAGGCGTGCGATGCCGCGATCGATACGAAGGAACGGCGCGACGTGTGCTCTGGTCAGCATTCGCGATCAGCCGATCACAGGCCGAACCCGAGCTGTCCTTCGCTGACGCGCCGCACACCCGCGCCGCGCTTCTGCGCGGCGAAGAACTCATACGTGCCGGCCGCCACGAGCTCGTACAGCGAGGCGACGGCATCGCCCTGCTTTCGGAGCAGCCGCCCGAGCCGCTGCGCGTGCTGACGGCCACTCCCGCGCGTGGAGTCACCGAGCACGATGCCGAGCTTCGCGGCGGGCACGTCCCACCCCTCGTCGAGCACGCGCACGCTCGCCACGGCGCGGATGTCGCCGCGGTCGAGCGCGCCGAGCAGCGCGTGCCGTTCGGAGGCGGGCGTGGACGCGGTGATCATCGGGATCGACAACGCGCGCGACACCGCCATCGCGGCATCGGTGCCGCCGCAGAAGATGACCGCGCGCTCGGCGGGGTGCATCCGCAAGATCCGCTCGGTCTCACGCAGCTTTCCCGCCGCGAGCCGCACGAGTCGCTCACGTTGGTGGAAGGCGCGCAGCGCACGCCGAGCGGAGGGCGAGCGGCGCGCGCTCGCGGCGAACATGCGCCAGGCGTCGGCGGGCGTCGCGGCACGATCGCGATGGCCGGCGTGCGCGAGGTGGCGCTCGTACGTATCCGTGAACGCCGCGTAGCGCTGCTCCTCGTCGGACGACAAGCGGACGTAGCGCCTGACGAGCGCGAAGCGCGCGAGCTCGACGTCGGTCATCTCGCCGATCGTACGCCGGTAGACGACCGGGCCGGCGAGGCGCACGAGCTCCGAGTCCTGACGGTCGGCATAGGTCGCCGTGAGTCCGAGCCGGAACGACGCGGGCGCGATGCGGAGCGCGTCGTGCCACGACTTCGCCTCGCCGGCGCTCGTGTCGGCGAGATGGTGCACCTCGTCGAGCACCAGGAGATCGAATCGCTCGCCCCACCGCTCCAGGAGCGCGAACGCGGAGTGATAGGTGGTGACCGTGAGCGGCCGGACCTCCTTCTCGTCGCCGTACCATGCGCCGACGCGCTCGACACCGAACGCGTCGGCGAGCTGCGTGAACCACTGCGCCACGAGCGCGCGCGTGGGCGCCACGATGCATGCGCCGGTGCGCAGCTGGTCGATGGCGAGCAGCGCGACGAGCGTCTTCCCCGCGCCCGTCGGGAGCACGACCGTGCCCCGGCGACCCGCGGCCTGCCAGCGTTCAACCGCCTCGCGCTGGTACTCGCGAGGTGTTCGCGGATCGAGCAGCGGTGCGTCCAGATCGTCGCTGGTCCCACCGCGTTCCGGCACATCGGAGCGAGCAGCCCAGTCCCGCAGCTCGGAGAGCCGATGGCCGGGCCCGACCAGCGCGTCGAGCCTGGGGTCGTAGACGAGCCACTCCGGCGCATCCGCGGCGGACACCCCGCGCACGACGGCCAGGCCGAGCCGGTACGACAACGACGGCTCGTTTGGTGGAGGGAGGTCGTTCATTCAGCCACTCTGGCTCATCGACACGTACATGGCCAACCACGAGATCCTCGCCTTTCGCGCTTCAGCTGGCCGAGTCCCGCAGCGCATTCGCGCGCTCGATTCGCAAGCGTCGGAATCTGGTGAGGAATCCATGCTCGATCTCTGCACGGCACAGTGGTGAAAGCGCACTTCTCCAACCAATCTCTACCCCCTCGCACGCGCCGGAAAGTGCAGCAGGCGCCGCGATCTCTCCGGCCGACTCTCGCCGTCTTGCCGTCATTGCGAAAGTGTGTGCAAGAGATCGGCGTATGCGCAGGACAAGAGACGATGGTCACCGCTCGTCTCGAGGTGCGTCATACGAGCAGGGACGCGTCGCGCCAAGTCACGACAGCCTGAATACATTGATCGGCGCGGCACTGGGTGAAATTCGCTCTCCCGCCGGCACGAAAACCTCGAGGCTCCAACTCTTCTGGATGGTCGACGCGATGTGCGTGCTGGCGGCGCTCGTATCGAGACGCGCCCTCTATCTCCTTCTGCCACCTGATTCCATGCGCACAACCCTGATCACGGGCCTCGTCGCCTTCGCCGCCGTCGCCTGCGCCACGGCTCCGGCCGCGCGCCCAGTCACGGCAACACCGCCGGCGGGCGCCGTGCGGCACGTCGTCGTGTTCCGCTTCAAGCCCGACGCGAGCCCGGCGAAGATCCGCCAGCTCACCGAGGCGTTCGCGGCGCTGAAGGATCAGATCCCGGGTGTTCTCGCATTCGAGCACGGCGTGAACAACAGCCCGGAGAATCTCAATCAGGGGTTCACGCACGTGTACCTGTTGACGTTCACGAACGCCGCCGCGCGCGATGTCTACCTCGTCCATCCTGCGCACAAGGCGTTCGGCGCGCTGCTCGGCGGCCTCGGCGTGTTCGATGCCGCCTTCGTCGTGGACTACGCGCCTGGGCCGTAGCGCACTACGCGACCCCCGCCGCCGGTGGCGCGAGAGCCTCTCGCGTCTTTCGCAGGAGCGCCGCGAGGAGTGGGCCGACCGTGTTCGCGTTGACGGCATGCCAGAAAACATTGCGGAATTGAACTAATTCAAGTAGTCTCTCGCCTCCGACGAACGTGGGAGAATGCGAGCAGCGCCTAACCGCAGTGACCGGTTTCGTGACCAGAGCAACGATCTATGATGTGGCGCAGTACGCCAGCGTCTCCGCATCCACCGTCTCCGCCGTCCTCAACGACAAACCGACGGTCAAGGACAGCACGCGCGAGCACGTCTTACACGCCATCGAGGCACTGAGCTACCGCCCGCGGCCCGCGATCCGGCGCCCGGCCGCCCCCCTCGGCCTGCGCAGCGTCGGGTTCATCCTCCGCGAGCCCGCCAATCCGTACTACGCGGAGATCATGTCCGGCGCCGAGCCGTACCTGTACGAGCGCGGGTACCGCATGCTCGTCGGGGCCAGTCACGGTGTCGGCCAACGCGAGCGCGAAGTCGCGGAACTGTTCAAGCTCAAGGATTTCGACGGGATCCTGCTGACGCCGGTCCGCGATCGGCACACAGACATGGCCCATCTCTTCGATCTCAGGCGGCGCAACATCCGCTTCGTCCTGCTGGAGGAGGTTCCAGGCATCCAGGCGAGCCTCGTCGATGTCGACAACGTGGACGGCGCGAAGCAAGCGGTGCAGCACCTCATCGACCTTGGGCACGCGCGGATCGTCCACTTCGCCGGCCCGGCCAATTCGCTGCACAGCGACGAGCGCCTCGCCGGAGTGCGCGCCGCGTACAGCGAATCGCATCTCGTGTTCTCGGACGCGCTGATCGTGCAGGCGGGTGATGGTCTCGAGGATGGCTATCGAGCGGGTCTCGAGTTTTTCCGCGATCGGCAGGTGACCGAACACCCCACTGGCGTGACATGCCACAATGATCTCGTCGCCCTGGGACTCTGTCGCGCGCTCAAGGAGCTCGGTCTGCGCGTGCCGGACGACATATCGGTGGTAGGATACGACGACGTGCCGCTCCTGGACTTCGTCTCTCCTCCGCTCACGAGTGTGCGAGTCCCGAAGCGAGAGGTGGGTCGCATTGCCGCCGAGATGCTGCACGAGGAGATCGAGCACGGACCCCCTCGTACGCCACGCAAAGTCTACCTTCGCGCGGAGCTGGTGGTCCGTGACTCGACTGCGGCGCCGCGCCGATAGCCAGCTTTACCGGCTGACGACGACTCGAACGGTCTAGATCGTCGCGGACCGGGGCTGCGCGTCGAGCGCCAGCGCGGCGATGCGCTCACGCCGGGCCGCGGCCAGCAGGGTGACGGCGGTATAGGTCACGACGACGACGACCAGCCAGCGCACGGCGGAGAGCGGGAGCGACTTCACGATGAACGCGGCGATCAGCACCGCGGGAACGCCGCCGATCAGCATGCCGACGACGGCCCGCGCATCGAACGCCCGCTCGCGGATGAAGCGTGCGCTCGCCACCGGCATGAGAAAGGCGCACGACCCCATCATGATCGGGAAGGCCGCCGTGGGATTCATCCCGAGCAGGCTGACGAGGATCATGCACGGACCGTAGAGCCCGATCCCGATGGTCATCAGGGCACCGAGCAGGAAGTTGCCGGCCAGTCCGACGGCGAGCCGCATGCCGGTGAGCTGGAGGAGATCACCGCCTGCGGGCACGAGCTTTAGCTGCGCCGCGAGCATGAGGGCAGCGGCCCCGAGCAGCGCGAGGCCCATGCCGAGCTGCACTCGGCTGCGTGGCCAGCGAGAGACCACGCCCGCGCCGAGCCAGGCGCCGAGCACCGCGGACGAGATCATCAGGATGAGCGTGCGCGCGTCGACGGGCACCAGTTGGGTGTAGATGAAGGCCTGGGCGATGGTCGGGAGCGTGTTGCCCACATTCAGGGTGCCTGGGATGCGCTCGTCTCGGACCATCTTCCACTGGCGGAAGATGGCCGTGGTCGTCGCGAAGGAGCCGATGCCCAGCGTGTCGAAGAAGTTCGCGACAAAGCCCGTTGCCGTGCCGCCTGGCGTCGGCGCGGTCGGTTCCGTGCCGCTCAAGCGCTCGCGCCGCACGCCGATCGCCAACACCACGACGTAGAAGAGCGTGATCACGGCGAGGGCGATGAACAGCGCGGTCTTGGCGTCCAATGCGGTCATGGGCTCGACGGGTAGTCGTGGGTAACGACGGTACGCGCGCGACGACGGCGGTTCACGGTACGCGCGCGCGCATTGGATACGATATTCAAAACGTCGGCGCAAGAGAGGGGCTCGCGCAGCGCGCCGCCTCCGATCGTCGCCTTGCCTCGACCAATCGAATCGGATAATGTATCCCCATTTTCCGCCACCGGCCTGGTCAGGCATGGCCCGGCGGCCGACGCGGCGTGACGGCCCGCGCGACAGTGGTCCGCGAGTCCACTTCGGCGTACCGTTCGCCTGTCCTGATTCCCGGAGTCGAGCATGGCCCGTCCCAAGTCCCCAGCCGGCCGCGAGGCTGCCGCCACACCGAAGCTGGCCGTGGTCGCCCGACCCGTCACTCCCATTCTCCGGCAAACGCTGACCGGGATGACGCTCGAAGCGATGCGCGAACGCATCCTTCGGGGAGACTATCCCGAAGGCGAGCCGCTGCGACAGGACGCCATCGCCGTGGAACTCGGCGTCAGCCGGATCCCGGTGCGCGAAGCACTGCGGCAGCTCGAAGCGGAAGGACTCGTCACGTTCAATCCGCATCGCGGCGCCGTCGTGTCGACGATGTCGCTGCCGGAGATCGCCGAGCTGTTCGAGCTGCGCGCCGAGATCGAGAGTGATCTCATCAAACGCGCCGTGCCGTACATCCGGAGCGAGGATCACGCCCGCGCCAAGGAGATCCGCCAGGCCTACGAGCTGGCCCTGCGCGCCGGTGAAGTGGCCAAATGGGGCGACCTCAATTGGCAGTTCCACTCGACGCTCTACGCGCCGGCCGGCCGCAACTTCACCATGAGCATCGTCAGCCGGCTGCACCAACAGAGCGACCGGTATCTGCGCATGCAACTCGCGCTCACGCACGGCGAGAGCCGAGCCAAGGATGAGCACCGCGCCATCGCCGCCGCCATGAAACGGGCCGATGCCCGGCTGGCGTCGAAGCTCATGCGCGAGCACATCCTCGGCGCCGGACGCGCGCTGCTGTCGTTTCTCGAAAAGCAGCGCCAGGAGCAGCTCTCCAAGGCGGGCGGACGCGCGACATCGTGAGCCTCACGAGACCCCTCCGCGCGGGGTGACCCCATGACCCTGTCCGAGATGCCGACGCTGGACGAGCTCCCAAGCGAGGATCCCGCAACGATCACCGTGGTCGATTCGCACACGGAAGGCGAGCCGACACGCGTCGTCATCAGCGGATGGCCGCAGCCGCGCGGCGCCACGATGACGGAGCGGCTCGGCGACGTGCGCACCCGCTTCGATCATCTGCGCACCGCCGTCCTGAGCGAGCCCCGTGGCTTCGACGCCATCGTCGGCGCGTTGCTCACCCCGCCGGTGAGCCCGAATGCCGTCGCCGGTGTCATCTTCTTCAACAACGGTACCTATCTCGGCATGTGCGGCCACGGTCTCATCGGCGTCGTCCGCACGCTGGAACATCTGGGCCGCCTCGCGCCCGGGACGGCACGCTTCGACACTCCGGTGGGCGCGGTGCGCGCCGAGCTCGGGGTCGACGGCACGGTGACGATCGAGAATGTCACCTCGTACGTGCACGCGCGCGACGTCCCCGTGGACGTTCCCGGTTATGGACGCATCACCGGGGACGTCGCGTGGGGAGGGAACTGGTTCTACATCACGCACGCGGATCAGGTGCCCGTCGAGATGGCGCACGTCGCCGAGCTCACGCACTTCACCCTCGCCATTCAGGACGCGCTCGACGCGGCGAGGATCACGGGTGCCGACGGAGGAACGATCGACCACATCGAGATCTCCGCGCCGCCAACGCGTGCCGACGCCGACTGTCGCAACTTCGTACTCTGCTCTGGCGGGGAATACGACCGGTCGCCCTGCGGCACGGGCACCTCGGCCAAGATGGCAACGCTGCACGCGCGCGGAGAGCTCGCGGTCGGCGCGATGTGGCGTCAGGAAGGGATCGCGGGCGGCCTGTTCACGGGCTGGTTGACGCAGGAACCCGATGGGGGGGGATCGCTCGTGCCGCACATTCGCGGCTCCGCCTTCGTCATCGGCGAGACGACGCTGCGCTTCGACCCGCGCGATCCATTTCGATTCGGGATCCGCGCCAGTGCCACGGCCAGTGCGCTCGCTCGCGGCCCCGCCGCACACGGGCGCGTCGACCCGGCTCGGCCCGTCGCACCGCCAGGAGTTCCTCCGTGACGACCCAGCCTCGCGCCGACGCGATCGTCGTCGGTGCCGGGATCGTGGGTGCGGCCTGCGCACGCGCACTCGCACGCGAAGGGATGCTGGTCACGGTGGTCGAATCACAGTTCGTCGGGGGCGGCACCACCGCGGCGGGAATGGGTCACCTCGTCGTCATGGACGACTCCCCGTCGCAGCTCGCCCTCACCGCGCTGTCGGTCGAGCTCTGGCGCGATCTGCGTCCGTCGCTCGGAGCGTCGGTGGAATTCGATCCGTGCGGTACGCTCTGGATCGCCGAGGATGCGAGCCAGCTGGACGCCGCGCGCGAGAAGGCGCGTGCGTACCACGCACACGGCATCGCGTGCGAGATCATCGGGCCGAGCCGTCTCGCCGAGCTCGAGCCGAATCTGCGAGGCGGGCTTGCGGGCGCGCTTCTCGTGAGGGAGGACGCCGTGATCTACCCGACGTCCGCTGCGCGCTGGCTGCTGGACGATGCACGGGCGCACGGCGCCACCGTTCGTGAATCGTGCACCGTGGACGAGATCAGCGACCGTGCCGTGCGCATCGGCCACGAGGTGCTGGAAGCCGACGTCATCGTCAACGCCGCCGGGCCTGGGAGCGTGCACCTCACGCCAGGGCTACCGATCGTCCCTCGGAAGGGACATCTGGCGATCACGGATCGTGCGCCGGGCTTCTGTCGCCATCAGCTCGTGGAACTGGGGTATCTCGCCAGTGCGCACGTGATGACGAACGAGTCGGTCGCCTTCAACGTGCAGCCTCGGCGAACGGGGCAGATCCTCATCGGATCGTCGCGCGAGCTCGTCGAATGGGATGCGTCCATCAATCGCGACGTGCTGCGACAGATGCTGGATCGCGCGGTGCAGTACATGCCGGCGCTGTCGCGTGTGCCGGTGTTGCGCACGTGGACCGGATTCCGACCCGCCACACCGGACAAGCTGCCGCTCATCGGCCGGTGGGGAACGATCGCCGGCCTCTTCATCGCCGCGGGTCACGAAGGGCTCGGCATCACGACATCGCTTGGAACGGCACGTCTAATCGCGGATCTCGTGGCTGGCCGGCGACCGCCGATCGACGCGACGGCATTCGCGCCGGCGCGTGTACTCACCCCTTCCGTGGTGTCGCATTGAGCTCGCCCGCCCTCGTCGCCATCGTCGTGGATGGACGCGAGCTGCGCGTGCCGGCCGGCACCACCGTCGCCGCGGCGCTGCTGAGCGCTGGCATCGACACGTTCCGGCGATCCGTGACGGGCGAGATCCGCGCGCCGCTCTGCGGGATGGGCGTCTGCTACGAATGCCGGCTCACGATCGACGGCGTCTCGCACCGGCGCGCATGCCTCGTGCTGGCCGTGGACGGGCTCTCCGTGAGCACCACGCCGGCGGGCGCTGCATGACTCCGAGCGATGCGGAGCTTGTGTCGGCCGACGTACTCGTCGTCGGCGCCGGACCCGCGGGGATCGCCGCCGCCGCGACGATCGCCGAAAGTGGCCGTCGCGTCGTGCTGGTGGATCAGAGTCCGACGGTGGGCGGACAGATCTGGCGACACCGGCACGGGAGCACTCCGCCCGCTGCCGCTCGACGATGGATCGCGCGACTGCAACGCTCCGGAACCGAGGTGCGCTGCGAGACGACGGTCGTGGACCTGTACGCGTCAGCCGAATCGGGATTGTTCAGCGCGGTCGTGGAACGCGGCACCTCCGCCGCGGTGATTCACGCGCCGTGTGTGGTGCTCGCCACCGGCGCCCGAGAACGTTTCCTGCCATTTCGGGGCTGGACGCTGCCGGGCGTCATCGGCGTCGGCGGCGCGCAGGCGTTGCTCAAATCCGGGATGTCGTTCGCCGGCAAGCGTGTCGTCATCGCCGGGAGCGGACCATTGCTGCTGCCCGTCGCCGCGGCGCTCGTCGAGGACGGCGCGCGGGTGCAGCTAGTCGCCGAGCAGGCGGATGGCCGCGCGGTCGCTCGCTTCGCGCTCGGCTTGTGGCGCCGACCCGCGACGCTCGCGCAGGCGGCGCGCTATCGCGCCGGGTTTCTCGGCGCACCGTATCGTGTCGGCCAGTGGGTGACGGCGGCGCGCGGCGCCGAGCGGCTGGAAGAGGTGACGATCACCGATGGACGGCGCGAGCGCGTGCTGCCGTGCGACACACTGTGTTCGGCGTACGGGCTCGTTCCGAACATCCAGCTCGCGCGGCTGCT
Organism: Gemmatimonadaceae bacterium; assembly: GCA_039920785.1. Taxonomy (GTDB): domain Bacteria; phylum Gemmatimonadota; class Gemmatimonadetes; order Gemmatimonadales; family Gemmatimonadaceae; genus AG11. The sequence goes on along the minus strand of JBDSDB010000255.1, from coordinate 1,106 downwards.
CGGGTGCCGCGTGGCAAACGGCGCTGCCGTCGTGGATGCACGTCAGGAGACGAGCGTCGCGCGCGTGTACGCCGTCGGCGAGGCGAGCGGCATCGGTGGCGTGGAGCTCGCGCTGGTCGAAGGCCAGATCGGCGCGCTGTGCGCCATCGGTCGCGACGGCGAGGCGCGTCGGCTGCACTCGGATCGCGCATCGCTGGCCGCGATCGCCGCGGCGATGGAGCAGACCTTCGCTCCGCGTGAGGAGCTGCGCGCCATCGCGACGCCGGACACCATCGTGTGCCGGTGTGAAGACGTGACGATGGGCGCCATTCGAGCCGAGTGGACGATGCGCCAGGCGAAGCTCTACACTCGCGCGGGGATGGGCCCCTGCCAGGGACGCGTGTGTGGAACGGCGCTGGAGTTTCTCCACGGATGGCACGCCGACACCGGCCGGACGCCGGCCGAGCCGGCACTCGTCTCTACCATCCTCGCGGACAGAAGCGGCTCTGCCCGCCCGGCCACTCCCCAAGGATCCGCGGCGCACGACTGACGCATCACACCGTCTCCATGAGCGCGACCATGCACGCCGACGGCTGTCAGCGGCAGCCGCGCATTCGGAAGGCGCCGATCCTCGTCGAGTAGTTCGTGGCCCCGCGCTTCACGTAGTCACCGACGTACCAGATGGTGCAGTCGTCCGACGGATCTACCGCGGTCTGGGTGTAGTCCTCCCAGCGGAGCGTATTCTCCTGCGCGGCTTCTCCCGTGGCCAGCACCGCTTCGCGCAGCGTCAGCGTCCCCAGGGCATCGCCGGCGAGACGGCCCGCGAAGCGCTGCCCGGCGAAGTTCGGTGCGCCGCCGAACGAGTAGCCGATGCCGATGTTGCCCGCGCGATCCATCGCCGGACTGGCCATCCAGCGGAAGAAGCTGTCTGGCGCATAGGTTCCCTGCTGATGCAGGGTGAGCGCTCGATTCGCATCGAGTCGGAGCTCGTACCAGCGCACGCCGCCCGCCCCCGCGGCACTGTTCACTGAGTGCACGGCGACGAGCGATTCCTGGCGCCCGATTCTCCGGTAGACCACCCGCGCCATCAGCTTGTCCCCCTGCGCGTCGAGGCGGCGCTCCGTACC
>JBDSDB010000254.1:0-9238 GCA_039920785.1 Gemmatimonadaceae bacterium | reverse complement strand
CCGGAGACGAACAGCCAGCCATCCGCCCCAGCGGCGCGCGCGAACGGCAGCTGCGCGCTGCCCGTGCCGTATCGTACGATGTCGCTCATGCGTGCATCTCCGTCGGCGTCGCGCCGTTGAAGTCGTGGTGGTAGTAGGCCCCGTGGTCGATCGGACCGCGCGGAACGAAGCGTCCGCCACGCGCGCCCGTCGCAATCTGATCGCGCGACGAGAGCACGCCGTTGACCCAGACGGCGGCGATCCCTTCTGCGGGCCGTTGCGGATCGGCGAAGGTGGCGACGTCGCGCACCGTCGCGGCGTCGAACAGGACGAGGTCGGCCGCATGACGTTCGCGAACGAAGCCGCGGTCCGAGAGCCCGAAGCGCCGCGCGGGAAGTCCTGTCATCTTGTGCACCGCTTCCGAGAGCGGAAAGAGCTGCTCGTCTCGGCTGTACCTGCCGAGCACGCGCGGGAACGCGCCCCAGAGACGCGGGTGCGGCATCGGGTCGTTGGGAAGTCCGTCGGAGCCGATGACCGTGGCCGGATGGCGAAGGATGCGGCGCACGTCGTCCTCCGACATGGAGTGGTAGATCGCGCCCGCGGGCTGTAGACGGCGCCCCGCATCGAGCAGTGACACGCCCCACGCGGCGGCGATGTCGCCGAGCGGCTTGCCGCCCATCTCCGGATGCGGCTCCGACCAGGTGATCGTGATGTCGATGCGATCGCTGACCTGCCCCAGGTCCAGGGTGGAGGACGACGCCGAGTATGGATAGCAGTCGCAGCCGATCGGGTGGGAATGGCTCGCGCGCTCGAGCGCCTCGAGCACCTCGCCGCTCCGCCCCCAGTTCTCCGGTCCCGCGCACTTGAGATGCGAGATGGCGACGGGCACCCGCGCGTGGCGGCCGATGCGGAACGCCTCGTCCATCGCGTCGAGGATGCCGGCGAACTCGGTGCGCATGTGCGTGGTGTAGATCGCGCCCCATTCGGCGAGCGGTTCGGCGAGTGCCATCACCTCTTCGGTCGGCGCGGCGAACGCGTTCGCGTACGCGAGTCCGCTGCTCAGCCCAATCGCGCCGCGGGACAGTGCGTCGCGGAGCTCCGCGCGCATCCTTTCATTTTCGGCGGGAGTGGCCTCGCGATCGAGGCGGTCCATGTGGTTGTTGCGGAGCGTCGTATGGCCGACGAGCGCGGCGACGTTGACCGCCGGCCGCGCGTCCTGGATCGCGTGTACGTAGCTCTGGAAGTCGGGATAGACGAACGCATCGGCCCTGCCGAGCAGGTTCATCGGGTCGGGCGGAGCGCCGTTCAGTCGCGCCGGCGCCGCGCTGATGCCGCAGTTGCCGACGACGACCGTCGTGACACCCTGCGACAGCTTCGGCCACATCTCCGGCGCGCGGATGACGTTCGTGTCGTCGTGGGTGTGCACGTCGATGAAGCCGGGTGCGAGCACCTTTCCGCGTCCGTCGACCTCCGTACGGGGGCGGAGCACGTCCGCCGCGCCGACGAACACGATCACGCCGTCATCGATGGCGACGTCGGCCACGAACGGCTCGCCGCCGCTCCCGTCCAGCACGCGCGCGCCGCGGATCAGCGTCTCACACGTCTGCATGCACCGTCTCGATCGACACGTCGACGTTCACGCGCGCCAAGCTACGGACGGGAGCCGACGCCCGCCAACTTCGCGCATCCGACGACCATTCGAGGGACAGCGACTGTCTGGAACCGAGGACACTGCGTCGCCGCCGCGAAATGCCGCGCGACGCGCAAAGCGTTCAGCCGCTTGAGTTTGTCCCATCGCGTGGCAACGCGCCGAGCATGGCCTCCGGAATGCCTCTGCATCTGGGTGCCCGGACGGTCCACGGGCAGATCGCCGAGATCGATGGAGGACCGTTCCGCGAGACACGTGAGGCGTCGCGGAGTCCGTCTCTCTCACGTCACCAGGAGTGCACGCATGCACATTCGTCGTTCCATCCTCTCCGTCGTCCCGCTCGGCCTCGCGCTCGCAACCATCTCCGCGTCGAGTGCGGAGGCGCAGCGGCGGACGCAGATCACCGTGTGCCGCGACGGCACGCGCTTCGACACCAACGCCTCGCGCGTCTGCGACAGACATCGCGGCGTCGACGACCGTGCCACAGAAGCGGCGCGCCGATACGAGGCCGACCGTGCGGCCAACGGTCGGTGGGACGACCGCAGGGCAAGGGGTGATGACCGGGACGATCGCCGCGACGACGATCCCAGATACGATGACCGGGACGGCCGCAACGACCGCAACGATCGCAACGATCGCAATGACCGCAACGACCGCGACTACCGCTACGGCACGGGCCGAAACGAGGTGTACGAGTGGCAGGGCACCGTGGACAAGGAGATCCAGATCCAGATCCGCGGCAATCGCGCCGTCGTGCAGGCGGTCGGCGCCGGCGAGACGCGACTCGGTCGCGGACGCGTCGTGAATGGCTTGCCGCAGCGCGAGGGCACGCTCGTGGTGCATCGTCTCGAAGGCCGCGGCGACGTGGACGTGATCGGGCAGCCGAGCGCGCGCAACGGATACACGGCGACGTTGCGCGTGCGTGATCCGAGGGGCGGCGCGGACAACTACCGCATCGTCGCGTACTGGCAGCCGTCATCGAACCGCGAGGACCGGTACGGCGATCGCTACGGCCGCAACTGAACCGAGGTCGGTAACCAAGCCGCACTGCTTGACACCACCCACGGAGCCCCTATCGTCTCACCGGCTCGATCCCCGCCGTCCCCGCCGTCCCGCACTTCGTGGAGGCTCCAATGCACAAATCGACTCGCGACGCACTCGCCCTCTCGGCCGCGCTATTCCTCACCGCTGCTTGCGCGAAGAGCGACAAGGCCGCAACGGACAGCGCGGCGATCGCCGCGGCGGACACTACGGGCGCCATGGCGGCGCCGGCACCCGCTCCCGCGGCCGCGCTCAACCTCGCCGACGTCGCCGGCAAATGGAACATGACTGCCGTTCCCGAGTCCGGGGCGGATACCACGCCGACGACGCTGGTGCTCACGGCGAACGCCGGCACGAGCGGCTGGTCGTACACCTTCAAGAACGGCCTCAAGGTGCCAGTCCAGGCCGTGGCCGCCGGCGACAGCCTCATGCTGACCTCGGACGAGTACTCGAGCGTTCGACGCAAGGGTGTGAAGGTCATGACGGTGGGCGCGCTCAGGATGAAGGACGGCAAGCTCGCGGGTACCCTGGTCGCGCACTACAAGGTGAAGACGCCGGACTCCGTCGTCATGATGCGCAGCGAAGGAGTGAAGGCTCCATGAGGCGTGGCGAAGCGGGGCGGCTCTTGGCCCGAGCCGCCCCACTTCGCATCGCGACCGGCGCCACGCGCTCAGGGCCGGTCCTTCGGCACCTGCCGGCCCACGATGATCGTGATGTTGTCCGATCCGCCGCCGTCGAGCGCGTCCTGTAGCAGCTGCTCGCACACCTGCTTCGCGCTCGTCATCGACGCCAGCCGCTCGGCGATGCGCTCGTCGCTCACGTGCTTGGTGAGCCCGTCGCTGCAGAGCAGGTGCACGTTGTGCCAATCGGCCTCGAGCCGAGTGACCACCGGCTCGGCCGCCTCCGCGCCGAGGGCGCTCGCGAGGACGTTGGCGAACTGCGTGCGCGTCGCCTGCGCCTGCGTCAGCGCTCCGATGTCCACCAGGTACTGCGCGACAGTCTGATCGCGCGTCATCTGCGTCAGGCGTCCCTCGCGCCACAGGTAATAGCGCGAGTCTCCGACCTGAAGCAGGTAGTACGCGGGCCACACGCCCATGAAGAGCGTGAGCGTGGTGGCCATCGTGCCGCCCTGTGCCTTGCCGCGCGCGACGACCGCTTCGTGCGAGCGCATCGCGGCCTGCTGGAGCGACTCGGTGAACGTCGCCTCGGTGACGTCGGGATCGTAGAGGCACGACATGCTGCCGTTGAGGTACTGCATCACCGCCTCGAGCGCCGTCGCACTCGCCTCCGCGCCGCCCTCCACTCCGCCCACGCCATCGGCGAGCATGGCGACGAACGCGAGCCGCTGATCGCCGAGCGGCAGCTGCTTCTGAGGGCCCAGATTGGTGGCGAGCACGTCGACCCGCTTGTGGATCGTCGCGAGGAGGAAGTGATCCTGGTTCTCTGCCCGGACCTTGCCGGCGTGCGTCAGTCCATGCACGTCGATCTCGTCGTCGCGCGGCTTGCGGTCGGTGGGCGGAAGCGGCGTTGTCGTGCGGCTGGGAGTCGTCATACGACGGTGACCTGGTCGTGAATGGAGGTCGGTGCCTGCAATCTGCCTCCAGCCGCGCACGTTGTCGAACGGCGCGCTCAGGGCTACTGCCGGCGGCTCGCCTCGATATACTCCGGCGTGTAACCCTCCCACTCCCACGGGATGACGCTCGCGCCAAGGATCGTCTCGAGCAGCGGACGGAAGGCGAGCTCGCCGTTGTCGCTGTTCGCGAGGATCGACATGCACGTGCGCTGCCTCTCGAAGCAGATCAGGTACGTCTGCGCGCCGTCGCCGTGGCCCTCCTTGAAGAACGCCGGACCGAACCGCGTCTGCGAGAGCAGTCCCCAGCCGATGCCATAGGCGAGCCCGACGGCCTGCGCCTCCGCGCCGTCGGTCGCGTTCGAGCCCGGTCCGAACTGGTGGAGTGAGCGGATCTGCACCTGAGACCGCAGCATCGCGGTGCGCGTCGCCGGCCGAAGGAGCCGACCGTCGAACAGCGCGGCCGCGAACGTCACGAGATCCTCGGCTGTCGAGGTCATCGAGCCCGCGGCGCGCGCGGGGTTTCGGCGCGTCTCCGCGAGGAACTGCTCGTCCGCGCCGAACCTGTCGGCGATGTCGGCCGCGAACTCCTTACGGAACACCATGCCCGTTCGCGTCATGCCGAGCGGTGCGAAGATCGCCGCGTGCATCAGCGTGTCGAGCGTCTGGCCGAGGCGTTGCTCGATGATGAACTGCACGAGGTTGATGCCCTCGCCCGAGTAGCGGTATGCGGCGCCGGGCACGCCGTGCAGGTGCATGCGCCTGTCCGGCTCCATGGTGGCGAAGTTGGCGAGTCCGGCCGTGTGCGACATCAGCATCCGCGGAGTGACCGAGGGCCAGGCTGGCTCGTGCACGAGGAGCGCGGCCTTCTCACGGTATGGCTCGTACGTGTCGAGCGATCGTGGGAGCAGCCGCACCACCGGCACGTCGAGGTCCAGCGCGCCGCGCTCGACGAGCTGCATCACGTACGTCGCGAACACCGCCTTGGTGATCGAGGCGGCCCAGGTGGTCGTCGTGCGCTGCATCGGGAGATCGGGCGACCGATGCCGCAGTCCGAACGCGGCGCTCCAGACGAGCCGTCCGTCGCGCATGACGGCGAGCTGCGCGCCGGTGACGCGATGCGCGGCGAGCGTCTGGCGCGCGAAGGAGTCGGCCACCGAGAGCGAGATGCGCGAGCCATCGAGTCGGACGATGGACGTTGCGGGAAGCGTGGGCTGTGACTCGGCGCGCATGGATGCGAGGCACAGCAGCAGCGGGACCGCGAGGTACGGATCGTATCGCAAGGGCATGGGGGTGGGTACGGCGGAGGTGCATGCGAGTTTCGGAGAACTCGGGGCTGCTGCTATTCTTGGGACTGCAACACCAGTAGCGAGTACCTGGAATCCCAGTGGTCGGATTGGCACGCTGGCTCCCGGTATTCTTGGTTGGCCCTGACCTGCAGCACTCAGCACTCGATACAGGTAAACACTCGCTCCCGAGGCAGCACATGGTCCAGGGAACGCCGTTGCTGGTCTACGCGGCCGTGGCGATCGTCGCGCTCGTCGTCCTGATCGCCCGCTTCAAGCTCAATCCGTTCGTTACGCTCGTCGTCGTCTCGCTCGCGCTGGGCGTCGCGGTCGGCATGCCGATGAGCGGCATCGTCAAGGCGTTCGAGACGGGCGTCGGCAACACGCTCGGCCACATCGCGCTGGTCGTGGCGCTCGGCACGATGCTCGGGAAGATGATGGCCGAGTCGGGGGGCGCGGAGCGGATCGCGCACACCGTGATCGCGGCGTTCGGGGAACGGCGCGTTCACTGGGCGATGGCGACGATCGCCTTTCTGGTGGGCCTGCCCGTGTTCTTCGAGGTGGGGTTCGTGCTGCTCATCCCCATCGCGTTCACCGTCGCGAAGCGCACGGGGACGTCGATGGTGTACGTCGGCATCCCGATGGTCGCCGGGTTGAGCGTGGTGCACGGGCTGGTGCCTCCGCACCCCGCGGCCCTGGTCGCGGTGACGGCGTACGACGCCGACATGGGGCGCACGATCCTGTATGCGCTCATCGTCGGGATCCCCACGGCGGCGCTGGCGGGGCCGATCTTCGGTAAGCTCGTGTCACGGTACGTGGTGCCCGAGCGGGACACCGCGCTGATGCAGGAGCTCGTGGAGCAGGGCACGCCGCGAGCGCTGCCCGGGTTCGGTATCACCGTGTTCACGATCCTGCTCCCGGTGGGGCTCATGCTGCTCGGCAGCTGGGCCGACCTCATCGCGGCGCGCGGGTCGCTGGCGAACGATCTGCTGCGCCTCGCGGGCAACTCGGTCGTGGCGCTGCTCATCGCGCTGCTCGTGAGCTTCTACACGCTCGGCCGCGCATGCGGGTTCGATCGCGCCACGATCCTGCGGTTCACGAACGAGAGCCTGGGGCCGATCGCGGGCGTGACGCTCGTCGTCGGCGCCGGTGCGGGGTTCGGCCGAATTCTCATGGAGAGCGGGATCTCCGCCTCCGTGGTGGACCTGGCGATGGGCGCGCGGGTGCCGCCGCTTCTACTGGGATGGCTCGTCGCGGGGCTGATTCGTGTCGCGACGGGGTCGGCGACCGTGGCGATGACAACCGCATGCGGCATCGTCGCGCCCATCGTCGCCAAGGCGAGTGGTGTGTCGCCCGAGCTCATGGTGCTCGCCACGGGTGCAGGCTCGCTGATCCTCTCGCACGTGAACGACGGCGGGTTCTGGCTGGTGCAGGAGTACTTCGGGCTCACCGTGCCGCAGACGTTCAAGACCTGGACGGTGTGCGAGACGCTGATCTCCGTGGTCGCGCTCGTGCTCACCTTCGGACTGGCGGCGGTGATCTAGGACTTGGCTCAGTTGAAATTCAGCTCGAGAATCTCTTCGGGTGACCAAGGTCGTGAGTGGCGGAAGGTAGCGAACCGAGATATTTCTGTCCGCGTCTCTCCAGGAGGATCGAACATGACCAGAGCTCGAGTCATCGGGGTGCTCGTACTGTTCGTCGCCGCCTTTCAGATGGCGCCTGTCGGTCGCCTACGCGCGCAGGCGCCGAGCACCGCCGCACACGATCACCTCACCGAAGTAGCCTGCGTGAACGTGCCGTCCGGCACGAAGCGACCGGAGTTTGGTTGCTTCAATGTCGGCATGGTGACCGGATTGCACTTCAGTCAGCCATCCGTCTTCTGGCACTTGCGCGCGTTTCGAAACAGGAAGGCTGCGGAGGCGGCCAAGAGCGCGACAGGAATCGTGGTGGAGGAAGAAGGGCGAGCGTGGCTCTCGGAGTTCGGGCCCCGACGCTCTGCCCCACGGGGCGGCAAAGCGATCGCCGTCGTCGGTCCACTAGAGCTCGCGGCGGCGAAGAGCTACGCCGCAGTTCTCTCCTATGCCGTGATGCGGCCCGGCGACAACTCGAGGGTGCATACGCATCCAGGGCCCGAAGGCTGGTACGTGTTGGCGGGAGATCAGTGCCTGGAGACTCCGGTTGGTGCCACCAGAGCTCGGGCTGGAGGAATCATGACGGTGCGAGCGAACACGCCGATGGAGTTGAACGTCACGGGTACGAAGCTCCGGCGCGCGTTCGCCCTCGTCATCCATGATTCGACTCAGCAGAGGGGCGCAAACTCTGATTGGAGACCGACCGGAGCGTGTGGTCGATGACGAACGCGCCGCATTCTGATTCGCGGCGAGAGGATGGTCGATGCAGGTGAGGCCCGCCGAGGAGGGAGAGATCGATCGCCTGGCGACGATCTGGTTCGACGGCTGGCACGAGGCGCACGCGCTGATTCTGCCGGAGGAGCTCGCGCGCGACCGCACGTGGGAGCGCTTCCGGGACAGACTCGCAACGGGGCTCGCGGGCGTGCGAGTCGCGGGTCAGTCGGGCGCCCCCGTCGGGTTCCACGTGACTCGAGGCGACGAGCTCCATCAGCTCTACGTCTCGGCCGAGGCACGCGGTACGGGCGCCGCAGCGGTGCTCGTGGCCGATGCGGAGGCGCGGATGTTCGACGCCGGCGTGCGCGTCGCGTGGCTGGCGTGCGCCATTGGCAACGCGCGAGCTGCACGGTTCTACGAGAAGTGCGGCTGGCGGCTGGTTGGGCCGGAGATCGCGGAGCTCGTGATGTCGAATGGAACGCTCGACCTCGAGGTGTGGCGCTACGAGAAGCCGTTGGGGTGAGCTTGACACCACCCAGGCGGCCCCTATCGTCTCACCGGCTACATCCCCCCGCTCTCGCCGTCCCGCACTTCGTGGAGGCTCCAATGAACAAATCGACTCGCGACATTCTCGCCCTTTCGGCCGCCCTATTCCTCGCTGCGTGCACCAAGAGTGACAAGGCAGCGGATACCGCGGCGGCTGTGGCGACGGACAGTGCCGGCGCGATGGCAGCACCGGCACCCGCGCCCGCCGCCGCCCTCAACCTGGCCGACGTCGCCGGCAAGTGGAAGACGACAACCCGTCCCGACACTGGGCCGGACACCACGACCACGACCGGGGTTCTCACCGCGACGGCTGACACGAAAGGCTGGATGATGGAGCTGCCATCGGGCGTGAAAGTGCCGCTCCAGGTGAAGGTCGCGGGCGACACGCTGCTCGTCACGTCGGACACGTATTCGAGCGTGCGGCGCAAGGGCGTGAAGGTGTTCTCGGAGTCGAAGCTCACGATGCAGAATGGAATGCTCGTCGGCTTGATGACGGGCCACTACAAGGTGACCACCCCAGACTCCGTACTGGTGATGCGCACCGAAGCGACGAAGATGCCGTAGGACCGGCACTCGCACCGCGCCCATCGTCGCCCGATCGGTGGCGATGGGCTCAGTGCCGTCGGTGTCGAGGGCGTAGGCTTTCGCCACACTTTTCCATGAGCCGGCCGATGAGAGTATCGCTCCTGCTGTTCCTGCTTCCCGCTCTGCTATCGACGCCGAGCGCACGCGCTCAGAGCTCGGCGCCGATGCGCCTTGGCGTCATAGGGCTCACACACTCCCACGTGCACGGCTTGCTCGGCCGGAAGAAGCAAGGCGACAT
>JBDSDB010000253.1:0-14029 GCA_039920785.1 Gemmatimonadaceae bacterium | reverse complement strand
CCAAGGACGGCTATCGCGTGATGGACCTCAACGCGAAGACGGTGAACAAGCGCCCAACCCGCATCGATTGGGATCTCGACCAGATCGAAAAGGGCGGCTTCGATCACTTCATGTTGAAGGAGATCATGGAGCAGCCGGCCACGATCACCAACACGATGCGCGGCCGGCTCGTGACCGACGAGGGGTTCTCCAAGCTCGGAGGGCTCAACCTGACGATGGACGAGCTGCAGAGCCTCGACCAGATCATCATCACGGCCTGCGGCACGAGCTGGCACAGCGCCCTGATCGGAGAGCTGATGATCGAGGAGCACGCACGCATCCGCTGCGAGGTGGAGTATGCGTCGGAGTTCCGCTACCGGAACCCGATCGTCACCGACAAGACGCTGTGCATCGTGATCTCCCAGTCGGGGGAGACGGCGGACACCCTGGCGGCGATGCGCGAGGCGAAGCGCCGCGGCGCCAAGACGCTCGGCCTCGTGAACCAGGTGGGCTCGACGATCGCCCGCGAGGACGACGGCGGCATCTACCTGCACGCCGGGCCGGAGATCGGCGTCGCCTCGACGAAGGCGTTCACCAGCCAGGTCGTCGCGCTCGCGCTGCTCACGCTCAAGCTCGGCCGGCTGCGCAACATGTCGGTGGTGAAGGGGCGCGAGATCGCCCAGGCGCTGGAGGCGCTGCCGGCGCAGATCCAGTCGATCCTCGACCGGGCGGCCGAGGTGGAGACGATCGCCGACGCCTTCGCCGACGCGACGAACTTTCTGTACCTGGGGCGGGGCTACAACTTCCCCGCGGCGCTCGAAGGGGCGCTCAAGCTCAAGGAGATCAGCTACATCCACGCCGAGGGCTATCCGGCCGCCGAGATGAAGCATGGGCCGATCGCCCTGATCGACGCCGAGATGCCGGTGGTCTTCATCTGCCCGCACGACTCGGTGTTCGAGAAGGTCGTGAGCAGCGTGCAGGAGGTGAAGGCGCGCGGCGGCCGGGTGATCGTGTTGACGAGTCGCGACGAGCCCTCGCTCCAGGGCAAGATCGACTACGAGTTCCGCATCCCCGAGACGATCGACATGCTCAACCCGGTCCTCGCGGCGATCCCGCTGCAGCTCCTGGCGTACTACATCGCCAACAAGCGCGGGTTGAACGTGGACCAGCCGCGGAACCTGGCCAAGTCGGTGACGGTGGAGTAGGACCGCGATCGCTTCCCGACGTCGGGGCCAATCGCAACGCCGCGCGAGACGCCCACCGCGCGCCCGTGAGGAGGGCGCGCGGTCGTCCCGTCAGGGGACGGGCGCGTTCGGGGCCTTCGCCGGAGTCTCGGCGGGCAAGAGCGTGAACTTCGCGTAGCGGTCGGCGCGCAGATACTGACGCGCCGCATCGCGGATCTCGGTCTTGGTCACGCTCTTCGTCACCTCGGCGAGTCTGAGGAAGTCGCGCTGGTCGCGACCATCCTCGACGGCATCGATCATCGCGCCGAGCCAGCGGTCGTTCTGCTGGAGTGCGGTCTCGTGGGCGCGGATAGCGAGCTCGCGAATCTTGGTGAGGTTCGAGTCGCTCAGCGCGCCCGCCTTGATGCTGTCGATGACGCCGAACACCGCCTTCGTGAGCTCGTCGGTGCGATCGGGCGCGCTGCCGAAGGAGACGGTGACCTGGTAGTGAGGGTAGGGCAGGTGACTGCAGTTCGCACTCACGCCGGCGCCGTAGGTGCCGCCCTTGTCCTCGCGAAGCACCTCGCGGAGCCTGATGTTGAGCAGCTCACGCATCGCGTCCAGCCTGGCGCGGTTCGGGTAGCTGTATTCGCAACTTCCCGTGAACATCATCACGTTCTGCGCCTTCGGCTCGACGCCGGCGCGTACGACCTTGTTCACCACGCCCGCGGGCGGGCGGATGCCGACGTCCTTCGCCGACTCACGGCGCTTCGAGGCGGGAAGTGACCCGATGTAGCGCTCGACGAGCGGTCGGACGGAGTCGGGCTGGAAGCTTCCGACGAGGAAGTACGTGAATGCGCTCGCGTCGGCGAACCGGTCCTTGTAGATGCCGAGCGCGCGGTGGACATCGATGGAGTCGAACAGCTCGGGGCCGAAGAGCCGGATGCGCGGATGGTGCTGTGCCATCGTCATCGTGATGGTATCGCGGAAGATGGCTTCCGGCGCGCTCCGCTGATTGGTGAGCGACGCACGCGCCATGTTGCGATACGCCGCGTACGCGGTGGTGTCGGCGCGCGGTTGGGTGAGGCGCATCCATGCGAGCTGGAAGAGCGTCTCGATGTCCTGCGCGGAGGCCTGACCACGAATTCCCTGTCGGTCGTCGCCGATATACGGGAAGACCTGCGCGCGCTTGCCGGTCAGCTTTTTGGTGAGCGTGACCTGGTTGAAGGTTCCGAGGCCGCCAACCGAGACGGCGGAAGTGGCGAGCGTGCCATTCGTGACGTCGGCGTCCGGGATCAGCGACAGACCGCCGAACGCCTGCGCGGCAAAGAGGACCTCGTCGCGCTTGAAGTCCGTGGGCTTGAGGAGCACCGTCGCTCCGTTGGACAGCTTCCACTCGAGGATGCCCGTCTCCGGGAGCGTGCGCTCGGCGACGACCTTTCCGGGCGTCGGGAGCGTCGGGATGAGCGGTGCGTCGGACGTGGAATCCACGTACGCCGTGAGCGTGGCGCCCTTGGCGCGATCGAACACGGCGCGCATCGTCGCCGCATCGGGAAGCGTGATGCCCGCTTTGTCCGGTGCGGCGACGACGACGACGCGATTCTCCGCCGTGAACGTCGTGCGCGCCAGCGCGTTCACTTCCGGCAGCGTGATCGTGGGGACGAACTGCCGGGCGAGCGCGATCTCGTCGGCGATGCCGAGGATCGGCGTCTCGCGCAGCGCACTGTTCACGTACTGCCCCACGAGCTGATTCGAGTTGGTCTTGTCGCGCTCCGCGTAGCGTTGCTCGAGCGACCGCATGTAGTTGGTGCGCGCCCGCGCCAGCTCGGACGCCGTGAAGCCGAACCGCGTGATCCGCTCCGACTCGAGGAGGAGCGCGTGCGCCGCCTTCTCGAAGTCGCTTCCCTTCACCCCGGCGAACATCGTGTAGACGTCGCGCGTCCGCGTGAACGAGCCCCGATTCCCGCTCGCGAAGGCAAAGGGCGCGTCGGGACGCTGGGTCAGCTCGCTGAATCGCCCGTTGACCATGCCGTCGTAGAAGATCGCGATGATCTGCCGGCGCTGGTCGGCGACGGTACGCACCCGGGTCGGCGGGCGCTTCCAGTACATCACCACGCTCGCGTTGGGATACTCCTTGTCCGACTCGATCGAGATGAGCGTCTCGACGTGGTCCGGCACCGGCGAGTACGCGCGCTCGCGCGGCGCGGCGCGTGGCGTCAGGCGGGCGAAGCGCGTGCGAATGGACGCCTCCATCTGCTTCGGGTCGAAGTCGCCCACCGCGACGACGGTCATCAGATCTGGACGATACCAATCGGAGTAGAATCGGCGCGCCACACTGTCGGGAAAGCTCTCGAGACTCTCTTTCGTGCCGATCGGAAGCCGGCGCGCGTACTTGGAGCCGTGCAGGATGACCGGGAGCTGCTTGTTCAGCATCCGCATGCCGGCGCTGCGCCCGGTGCGCCACTCCTCGATGACGACGCCCCGCTCCTTGCGCACCTCGGCCGAGTCGAAGGCAAGCCCGTGCGCCCAATCCTCGAGGATGTCGAGCGCGGTGTCCACGAGCCGGGCCGTGTCCGTGGGAATGGTGAGCATGTACACGGTCTCGTCGAACGAGGTGTACGCGTTCAGGTCCGGCCCGAACCGCATGCCGACGCGCTCCACGAAGTTGACGAGATCCGCCTTGGGAAAGCGCTTCGTCCCGTTGAAGGCCATGTGTTCCACGAAGTGCGCGAGCCCAAGCTGCGAGTCGTCCTCGAGAATGGAACCGGTATTGACGACGAGCCGCAGCTCAGCGCGTTTCTCCGGCTTGACATTGCGCTGAACGATGTAGCGCAGGCCGTTCGGAAGCCTGCCGCGGACGACGGCGGAGTCGTCTGGGAGCGGCGTTGCGGGAGCCTGTGCTCGCGCGCTGGGGATGGCGGCAACGAGCAGGCAGACGACCAGCGCGATGCGATGGAAGAGGCGCACGGGAGGAGTCACTCTTGGTGGCGGTGGGGCGCGGTCCGGTGGGAGCGTCGTCGCTCGGTCGCGATGCTGCGGCCACATGGACGCGCGCGCGGTGGAGAAGCTGGGTCCGGCGACGCCGGGCGTCCAGTAGGGCTCGACTCCTCCACGCTCCACATCGGCGAACTGTAGACCGCCATTGCCTCACGGGCTGGCGTTATGTTGCGTTCAGAGTGTCTGGCCGACTGATCCGGAGGTCGGAATGCGTCTTGCCAACTTCGGATATGTCCTGGTCCCCTCGCGATGCCTTGCCGATGACGACGACCCTAGCCACGCCAAGCTCGCCCGCCGAGGTGAGCGCCGACGATCTCCGCGTGACGCGAGTCCGCCCACTGCGCGGGCCGAACTACTGGCGCCTCGCTCCGGTGATCGCGTGCGACGTTCGCCTGGGGTCGTTGGAGCAACGGTCCACCGCGGAGCTGGCTGGCTTCAACGATCGGCTGCTCGAGGCGCTGCCTACGCTGCGCGAACACCCGTGCAGCCGAGGCTCGGCGGGCGGGTTCGTCGAGCGACTTCGCGAGGGAACGCGGTTGCCTCACGTGCTCGAGCATGTGTCGCTCGAGTTGCAGACGCTCGCCGGCAGCGACGTCAGCTTCGGTCGCGTCGTGGCCTCGGGCGACGAAGGGGTGTGGTGGGTGATCGTCGAGTACGAGGAGGAGTCGGTGGGCGTGGAGTGCATGCACGAAGCGGCGCGCCTCGTGCGCGCCTGCCTCTCCGCTGAACCCATCGCAACCGACGCGATCGTGCACGATCTGCAGCGGCTGTACGAAAGCGTGCGGCTCGGTCCGTCCACGGGGGCGATCGTAGAGGAGGCGCGCCGGCGCGGCATCCCGGTTCGCCGGCTCAACTCTCGCTCGCTCGTGCAGCTCGGGCTCGGGCGCAACCTGCGCCGCATCCAGGCCACCGTCACCGATCGCACGAGCTCCATCGCCGTCGAGATCGCGCAGGACAAGGACGAGACGAAGCGCGTGCTCGGCAACATCGGACTTCCCGTTCCGCGCGGCGACGTGGTCAAGAGCATGGAGCACGCGATCGAGCTCGTCGAGGAGATCGGCTTCCCCGTGATCGTCAAGCCGCTGGACGCGAGTCACGGGCGCGGAATCTCCTCGCGCCTCGACGACGTCGAGTCGCTGCGTCTCGCGTTCGAGGAGGCGAAGGCGTTCGGCCGTCGGGTGCTCGTGGAGCAGTTCGCCACGGGGAACGACCACCGTGTGCTCGTCGTGAACGGGAAAGTCGCCGCGTGCGCCGAGCGAGTGCCGGCACGCGTGATCGGCGACGGAACGCGTTCGGTGGCGGCGCTCATCGAGGTCGCGAACCGGGATCCGCGCCGCGGCATCGGCCACACGAAGATCCTCACCCGCCTGCCCGTCGACGAGCAGACGGAGCGCTATCTCGCGAAGACGGGCCGGACGCTCGACACCGTGCCGCCGAAGGGAGAGGAGGTGTTCCTCCGGCAGACGGCCAACCTCTCGACGGGCGGCACGTCGATCGATCGCACGGAGGAGATGCACCCCGACAACGTGACGGCCTGCGAGATGGCCGCCGCCGCCGTGGGACTCGACATCGCCGGAATCGACGTGATGACCGAGGACATCTCGGTGCCCTTCCGCGAGAACGCCGCGGTGATCATCGAGGTGAACGCGGGCCCGGGCATCCGGATGCACACGCATCCGACGGAGGGGAAGGCACGCGGAGTCGGCGCGCCCATCGTCGACATGCTCTTCCCGCCGGGGCTGGAATCGACGATTCCGGTGATCGCGGTGACGGGAACGAACGGGAAGACCACGACGACGCGGCTCATCGCCCATCTCTTCCGCAACACGGGGAAGACGGTGGGCTTCACGACGACCGACGGCGTGTATCTGCACAACCGCCTCGTGATGGAGGGGGACATGACCGGTCCCTTCTCGGCGAACATCATCCTCACCAACCCGACGGTGGACGTGGCGGTGCTGGAGACGGCGCGCGGCGGCATCCTGCGCGCGGGTCTCGGGTTCGACGAGGCGGACGTGGGGGTCGTGCTGAACGTGTCGCCGGACCATCTGGGGCTCCGCGGCATTCACACCATCGAGCAGCTCGCCGACGTGAAGGGCGTCATCCCGGCGATCACGAAGCGCGACGGGCACGCGGTGCTCAACGCCGACGATCCGCTCGTGTTCGCGATGCGCGAGCGCACCGGCGCGGACATCGTACTCTTCTCGGCGCACGACACGGAGAACGAGTTGGTGGCCGACCATGTGTCGCGTGGCGGCATCGCGATCGTGGTGGAGCAGAACACCTTCGTGATCCGGCGCGGGCGGCTGCGGATCCCGATCGCCGCCGAGCACGATGTGCCGCTGACGATCGGCGGCGCGGCGCGCTTCCAGCGGCAGAACGTGCTGGCGGCGATCGCGGCGGCATATGTGCAGGGCATGCGGTACGACGACATCCGTGCCGGCCTGCTGTCGTTCTTCCCGTCGCCGTCCACCACGCCAGGACGGCTGAACCTCATCCGCGTGCGCGGCGGCGGACGCGTGCTGGTGGACTACGCGCACAACGCGGTGGCCATCCGCGGGCTGGTGGACTTCGTGTGGCGCACACCGGCGGCGAAGCGATACTGCGTGCTCACCGTGCCCGGCGACCGGCGCGACGACGACATCCGCGAAGCGGGCCGCCTGTGCTCGCGCTTCGACCGGGTGATCATCAAGGAGGACATCGATCGCCGCGGACGCGCGCGCGGCGAGATTGCGGCACTGCTCTCGGAAGGGTTGGTCGAGGGAGGAATGGACCCCTCGCGGATCGAGGTGCTGTACGAGGAGAACGAGGCGATCACTCGCGGACTCGACCTGCTGGGCGAGGAGGACTTGCTCGTCATCCACGCCGACAAGGTGCCGGGGACGCTGGCCGTGGTGCGCGAGCGCGCGGTGCAGGGCTCGTGACGGCGGTGGCGCGCCCCGAGGCGTCGACCGAGATCCGGATGACGACGCTGCACGCGACTCGCGGCAAGAACTTCTGGTCGTTTCGACCCGTGACGAGGATGGATCTCGCGGTGGGGGCGTACGAGGACATTTCGTCGGCAGACGTCACCGGCTTCACGAGGCAGCTCACCGCGGCGATGCCCGGGTTGGCGGAGCATCGATGCTCGATTGGCGAGCGTGGAGGATTCCTCGTGCGACTGAAGCGCGGCACGTACGCGCCGCACATCATCGAGCACGTCGCGCTCGAGTTGCAGACGATGATGGGCCACGACGTGGGCTTCGGCCGCACGCGCGGCGGCGACGTGGACGGTGAGTACACGCTCGTGTTCGAGCACAGGCACGAGCAGGTCGGTCTCCGGGCCGCCGCGCTCGCGCTGCAGGCGGTGCAGCAGGCGTTCAGCTTGACGTTGGAGTCGGTCGATGCCGCAGTGGCGGAGCTCAAGGCCATCGGCGAGACGCCAGACGCGCCGCCGCCGCACGTCCGTGTGCTGTGCGGCGTGACTGGCGGCACCGGCCGCGCCGAGACGCAGCGGCTTCTGCGCGAACGGCTCGCCGATTCCGACGCGCTCGTGATCGACGTATCGCCCTCGTATCTGCTGCAGGCCGGATTGCCATACTCGCGATCGCGCATGGCGATCATCCTCGATTCGGAGCTCACCGACGTGCCGCCGCGCTACCAGGAGGACGAGCGCGCGACCAAGCTCGTGAACGTGCTCGCCGATGCGGTCGAGCGCGACGGGATGGTGGTCTGTCCCGCGAAGGCGTGGGAGATCCAGGACTATGCGCGCGAGTCGGGCTGCCGCATTGCGGTGTTCGCCTCCGACGACGACGTGACCCAGCGCGATGCGCGGCGCGCGCGTGCGGTCGGGCGAGTGCGCGACGGTCGCATCTGGATCGAAGGGTGCGGCGACTCGGAGGATGTCGGTCCGCTCGATCCGGCCCTGCCGGCGAGCGCGCAGGTGGCCGCGGCGCTCGCGCACGCGACCTACGCGAGTGAGTCTGCCACGTGAAGCGAAAGCCCGACGGCAGGCCGCCCCGCATCGACTCGCCCTCCCATCCGCACTTCGACCCGGACGCACACGGCCCTCTCGTGCTGATCGGCGGAGCGTGCACGCCGACCGGCGACGCGCTGGGCGCGTTCATCGATCTGGCGCGCGAGGTCGGCGGACCGATCGTGGGAATCACGGCCGCTTCGGAGAACCCGGTGGAGAGCGCGCGGCATTGGCGCGAGGACTTCGCGTCGGTGGGCGTGAATCACGTCGAGTTCGCGCGCGTGCTCCGGGACAACGACAAGCGCGATCGGGAGCTGGCCGCGCGCATCGACGACGCCGGCGCGCTGTTCCTCGGCGGCGGCAGCCAGGTCAAGCTCGTGGCGGAGCTGAGCGGGTCACGGGCATGCGCGTCCATCAAGGCGCTGTCGCGCCGCGGCGGCGTGGTCTGCGGTACGAGCGCCGGCGCCGCGGCGCTGACGACGCTCACGATGGCGGGCGGCGAGATCGACGAGGAGGGCAATCTGGTCGAGCAGTACCTCGGGCCGGGCTTCGGCCTGCTGGACTTCGAGACGATCGTCGACACGCACTTTTCCAAGCGCCGGCGGCTGCAGCGGCTGTTCGTCGTCATCGCGGGCAACCCGCAGCTCCTCGGACTCGGCATCGACGAGGATACGGCACTCGTCGTGCGCGGTCATCTCGGACAGGTGCTGGGGGCGGGCGGGGTCACGTTCGTCGATGGGCGCGACAGCGTGCGCTTCGACAACGCGGGCGACCTGGACAAGGGGCGACAGCTGACGTTGAGCCATCTGCGCGTCGGCATCGTGGGCACCAACTATCATCTCAACCTCCGAGAGCGCGAGCTGGAGGTGCTGGTGCAGGGCGAAGCCAGCCCGCACCGGCGCACGCCGCCCTTTTCCACGGCCAGCCAGCTCGGCGACGACTAGTCGTTCGCCCGCTGCGTCTGGCGCCACGCCGAACGGAAGCAGGTGCGATCGAGGTCGAGCTACTGGCTCCACCCAGCCGCGCGAGCCATCTTGGGGCTCGCGCCAACGGCGCTCCCCTTCCTCGTCGATTCCATGGCTTCGATCGCACTTCGGCCCCGTTCTCCCTCCGAGATCGTGGACGCCGCGTTCCAGATTCTGCGCGCACACTATCCTCAGTTCGTCATGTGCTCCGCGCTGGCGTACCTGCCGTGGCTCATCATCCAGCTCATCATCGCCAGCGACCCCGGGCTCACGGCACGGACCAGCGTCCTTTCCGGAGCGCTGCTCGCGGTGGGGGCCTGGCTCATCTTCGCGCTCATGAGCGCCGTGATCATCGTGTGCGCGTCGCAGGCCTACCTCGGCGATCCAGTGGACGTCGGCCTCGCGGTGCGCCAGGCGATTCCCCGGATGCCCACCGTGCTGCTCGGCGCCGTGGCCCGCTACCTCCTCATGTTCGCCGGATTCTTCCTGTTCATCGTCGGGGCGGCGTACGTCGGTGCGCGGTTCTTCGCGGTGACGCCCGTGATCGTGCTGGAGAAAGAAGGTGTGTCGCGCGCGTTCTCGCGCTCGTCGCTGCTGTCGGACGGGCGCAAGTGGCACGTCACGAAGACGCTCGGCCTCGTCGCGATCATCTACTGGGTGCTCGCGATCGGCGTTCAGATCGCCGCAACGCTTCTCGGCGGCGCGATCGTGCAGGCGATCGTCATGGCGATCTATACCATCATGGTATATCCCGTCGTGGCGATCACCGAGGCGCTCCTCTACTACGACACGCGCATCAAGAGCGAGGGGCTCGACATCGAGCTGATGGCCGGCGCGCTCGACGTCGCGGTGCCGAGCGCGGCAACGTCGCCCTGACGATGCTCGCGCTGATGCAGGTCGCGCAGCGCGCGTGGCCGCCGAGTGTCGTGCACGACTCGGTTGCCGCGATCGCGCGCGAACTCGTCTACCGCCGCAACCTGCGCCAATCCATCGGCGAGCGGCTCATGATGTGGCTCAGCGACTGGATCGGGCAGCTCATCCGCTTCGTTCAGCACTCCACGATGGCGCGGCCGCTCGGGCTCGCGTTCATCGCGCTGATCGTCGTGCTGATCGTCGCGCGGCTCCTGTTCGCCGCGAGCGCTCGCCACGACGGAACCGCGACCGGCGCGAGACGCGCGCGGAAGGGCGCCGGTGAAGATCCATTCGTACTGGCCGACGCGCTCGAACGTGAGGGGCGTTTCGAGGATGCAGCGCACGCGCTCTACCGAGGAGTCCTCCTGACACTCGCGCACACCGATCGGCTTCGACTCGACCCGTCGAAAACGAGCGGCGACTATGCGCGTGAGCTGCGTGTGCGAGGCTCATCCGCGGATGGGCCGTTTCGTGCTTTTGCCCGACGCTTCGACGTCGCCGTGTACGGTCATGGGCGGTGCGACGCGGAATTGATCGTCGATCTGCGCAGACTCGCATCGCCGTTCGCGCCTCGCGCTCGGGCCGCGTGAGCGAGTCCGTTCCTTCGCCGCCCGACAGCCGCGAGTGGTGGACACGTCCGCGTGTCGTACTGCCGCTGATCGGCGCGCTGGTCGTGCTCGTCGCGCTGCTCACACCGCAGGCGAGCACCGATCGCAGCGGCGACGACCGGCTCTCCACGCATCTCACGGGCGCCCTCGGCGCGCGGCTCATCCACGACGCCGCGGGCCGATTGGGCTGGCGGGTGACGCAGCGCGATTCTGTCGGGGCGCCGAGTGCCACGGGCGGCGCGACGGTGCACGCCGTGCTGGCCCCATCGCGCCCCATCAAGCCGGAGGAGGCGCATGCCTACATGGACGCGGTGCGGGGCGGCGACGGCCTGCTGCTGGTGCTCGACGAGCGCGACGCACTCTCCGATTCCCTGGGTGTGCGGCATTCGGTGGCGGGCGGCGAGCTCTCGCTCATCGCCGCGGACACGGCGGGCTGCCGACGGCACCTCGATCTCGTGCCGCCGCTCTGGGCGGACGGGCGAGTCCATCTGTGGACATTGCGCTGGCTGCGGAGCGCGCCCGAGGGGCGGGTCGTGTTCGGCATGGCGCATTCCAACGTCGGCGCGCCTCCCGCGGTCACCAGGGAGGTGGCCGCGGGCTTCACACTGGGCCGGGGACGCGTGGTGATTGTCTCGGATCCGGATCTGCTGCGGAACGACGTGATCCGCCGCTGCTCATGGGGGGCCGACGCGCGCGTCGTCCGCATGCTCGAGTGGCTGCGCGCGGGCGGCGCGACGCCGCGTTCTTCGCTCTCATTCGACGAGTATCATCACGGCTTCGGCCAATCGCGCTCCGTGCTGCGCACCGCCCGTGGATTCCTCATCGGTCACCCGATCGGCAGGACGCTGCTTCAACTCGTGCTGGCCGCCCTCGTGCTCCTCCTCGCCGTCGCGCCGCGCGCACTGGCGCCGGCGGACGTGGTGCGCGTGGAACGGCGCGATCCGCTCGAGCAGATCGATGCGCTCGCGCACGCATACGAGCAGGTGCACGCCACGCGCACCGTGGCCGCGCGGCTCCTGCACGGCCTACGCTGGCGCGTCGAGCGGGGAGGGTCGCTGGCGCGAGGCCGGCCCGACGACGAGTTCCTCGAGGACGCCGGAGCGCGCTCCCCCTCGCTCGCGCCGGACATCGCGTTCGTCCGGCGCGCGCTTCACGAGACACTTCCAGACCGCGATCTTCCCCAGCTCGGCGACGCGCTGCGGAGGATCGAACAATCTCTCACGCCTATCCGATCCGCATGACCCTCAGCGTAGAGCAAGGCGCCGATCTCCTCGACCGCGTTCGTTCCTCCGTCGCGACGTACGTCGTCGGGCAGGAAGCGACGGTGCACGACGCACTCGTCGCCTACCTCGCGCGCGGCCACGTTCTGGTGGAGGGGGTGCCGGGCACGGCGAAGACTCTGCTCGTGCGCGCACTGGCCGCGGCGTTGGGGCTCAGGTTCGCGCGCATCCAATTCACGCCGGACCTGATGCCGGCCGACGTGACCGGCGTGAACGTGCTTCGCGATCCGACGCGCGGCTTCGAGTTTCAGCCCGGCCCGATCTTCACCGATCTGCTCCTCGGCGACGAGATCAATCGCGCACCCGCCAAGACACAATCCGCGCTGCTCGAAGCGATGGCGGAGCGACAGGTCACCGTGGACGGGGTGTCACGACCGCTCGGCGAGTCGTTCACCGTGTTCGCCACGCAGAACCCCGTGGAGCACGAGGGGACGTATCCGCTCCCGGAGGCGCAGCTCGACCGCTTCCTCGTGAAGACGGTGATGCCCTATCCCTCTCGCGACGCCGAGCTCGAGCTGCTCGCGCGGTACGAGAGCGGCTTCGACTCGGAGCGGCTGGTCGCCGCCGACATGAAGGCGGCGCTCTCCCCGACGGACGCCATCGCGGTGAGGCATCTGGTGGATTCCGTGCGTGTCGCGCCGGAGGTCCGGGTCTACATCGCCGACATCACGCGCTCCACGCGCGAGGAGCGCATGCTGTCACTCGGCGCCTCCCCGCGCGCCACCGTGGCACTGTTCCGCGCGTCGCGGGCGGCGGCCGTGCTGGAGGGTCGCGACTTCGCGACACCGGACGACGTGAAGGGGATCGCGCCCGCCGTGCTGCGGCACCGCATCAACCTTGCGCCGGAGCTCGAGGTGGAGGGCCGGAGCACGGACGATGTGCTGAGCGCGCTCCTCGCACGCGTTCGCGTACCGGAGTGAGCGCATGAGTGCTCTCGTGTCGACGACGCGCCGCGTGCGCGATCTGTGGCGGGCGGTCGCGTTCATCCCGACGCGCCGGCTCGCGCTGGCGTTGACGGCCGTCGCGCCGCTGTGGCTGTTCTCCGCCGGCGCGGTCGGGATCTGGCCGGCGATCGTCGCGCTGGCCGCGCTGCTCATCGCCGCGGTGGTGGACGTCGCCATGTTGCCCGCGGCTGGTGATGTGCAGGTGGAGCGCGCGCTCGATCCCACCGTCGGCGTCGGCGACTCGTCGGAGCTCAGCTATCGGGTGACGTCGCGGTGGGGGAGGCCAGTCATCGCGACGCTGCACGATGCGCTGCCCGCGGCGCATGTGTCCGGCGGCGTTTGGTCCAGCGACGTCGACCTTCCGCCGCGCGGCACGGTGCAGATCACCGGTTCAGTCACGGGAATGGCGCGCGGCGAGGCGCCGCTGGGCGAGGTTGCGCTGCGCGTGCGCACGCCGCTCGGCCTCGCGACGCGAACACTGCGCTACGCGCTCGACGATCGCGTGCTCGTGGCGCCGTCGCTCGCCGGTGTTCGGCGCTTTCGATGGCTCGCGGTGCACCAGCGGCTGGCGACGGCGGGCGTCCGCGACACGCGGCGCCGCGGCGAAGGGCGCACCTTCGCGAGCCTGCGCGACTATGTCGTCGGCGACGACCCGCGGCACATCGATTGGAAGGCGTCGGCCCGGCGCGGCCGGCCGATCACGCGCGAGTTCACGATCGAGCAGTCGCAGACGGTGTACCTGCTGATCGATGCGGGACGCTCGATGACGCAGATCGCCGGCACCTACTCCCGCTTCGAATACGCGCTCTCCTCGGCCCTCGTGCTCGCCGACGTCGCCAGCACCGCCGGCGACCGCGTTGGGGCAATGGTGTTCGACGACCAGCTTCGCGCGCTCGTGCCGGCGCAACGCGGGCGCGGCGCGCTGCAGGCGCTGCGCACCGCGCTCATCCCGGTGCAGCCGTCGCTCGTCGAGCCTGACTACTCGTCTGCGTTCCGCGCGCTTGCGACTCGCCAGCGGAAGCGCGCGCTGCTCGTGCTGCTCACCGACGTCATCGATGCTCGCGCCGCCCGGGCCCTGCTCGGTCACCTCACGCGTGGCGCGTCGCGCCATCTCGCCCTCGTCGTCGCGCTCCGCAACGAGGCGCTCGTAACGGCCGCGCAGCTCCCGGTGACCTCATCGCCGCGACCGCTCTATGCGAGTGCCGCGGCGGAGGAGCTGCTGGCGG
>JBDSDB010000252.1:0-10970 GCA_039920785.1 Gemmatimonadaceae bacterium | reverse complement strand
CGCAGACCACGGGAACAGCTTCGATTGACTCGCATGCGGGACACGGCCATGCACCTGCCTCGTTCGGCCGCGCCTTCGCCATCGGGATCACGCTCAATGTCGCCTACGTCGCGATCGAGGCAATCTTCGGCCTCCGCATCGATTCGATGGCGCTCGTGGCGGACGCGGGGCACAATCTCAGCGACGTGTTGGGTCTCGTGCTCGCGTGGGGTGGCGCCACGCTGGCGCGACGAGGTCCAACGCCCCGGCGCACGTATGGTCTGCGCAGCTCCACCATACTCGCTGCCGTCGCCAATGCGGTGTTCCTTCTCATCGCGATCGGCGCGATCGCGTGGGAGGCCATCCGGCGCATCGGTCACCCCGCGTCGGTTGCCGGGGGAACGGTCGCCTGGGTCGCGGGCATCGGCATCGCGGTGAACGCGATCACCGCGTTCCTCTTCATGTCCGGTCGCAAGACCGATCTGAACATCCGAGGCGCGTATCTCCACATGGCGGCAGATGCGGTCGTGTCGGCCGGTGTCGTGATCGCGGGACTCGCCATGGCAGCGACCGGGTGGGTCTGGCTCGACCCGGCAATCAGCATTGCGATCGTCATCGTCATCGCGATCAGCACGTGGAGCCTGTTACGCGATTCCGTCAACCTCGCCCTGGATGCCGTCCCAGCCCATATCGATCACGCCGGGGTCGAGACCTACCTGAGCTCCCTGCCCGGAGTGCGCGAGGTACACGACCTTCACATCTGGGGGATGAGCACGACCGACGTCGCGCTCACGGCCCACCTCGTACGCCCTGAATTGGAGGACGAGGATACGCTTCTCAAGGATGTGGGCGACACGCTTCGAACACGCTTCGGCATCGCGCATCCCACCGTGCAGGTCGAACGCGGAAAGGGCCCCCATGGCTGTGCGCTCGCGGACAAGCATGTGGTTTAGCCGCGTTGTGACGTGCGACAGCGTAGCGCACGCACGTCGCGCGAGAGATGCGTGGGCCCCGGTCGGGCACGGCGCGCGACTTCGCGTCGCCGGTGTGGCCGCGATCGCCCTCCTCCTCTCACATGCGTGTACAGACTCCGATCCTGGCTACAAAGCACGGCCCAGCGCCTCGTGGATCGCGCAGCTCGATGATACTTCGGCGAGCAAGCGCACCGACGCTGCATCCGCGCTCGGGCAGGTCTTGAAGATCAATCCTGGGTTCCGCCCTGCGGTCCAAGGACTGATTCGCGCGCTCGGCGACACAGTGGACGCTGTTCGCCTCGTAGTTGCTGACGCCCTCGCGAGAGAAGGCGTTCGCGCGCCGGATGCGGTGCCCGGACTCACGGCGGTGCTCGCAGATTCCGCGCACGCGTCGGTGCGCGCGGAAGGAGCACGCGTACTCGGGATTGTCCTTCTGCAGATGGGCATCAGCCAACGACCCTCACGCGCGGCTCGTGACACCGCGACGATTCGGCAAGGAATCGATGCGCTGGCATCCGCGATGGCAGACACCAGTATTGCCGTGCGCCTCGCCGCTGCGCGTGGCCTGCGCGATCTCGGGCCACTTGGACCGGCAGTGTCGGCCCGAGTTCACGAGGCGTTCGTCGCGTTCACGACCTCGCCACTGACGGAGCTCCGCATGCTCGGGGTGGAGGGGTTGGTCAACACGGGCGCGGCAGCCACGCTCGTTCTCCCCGCAGCTCGCTCAGCGCTGGCCGATTCGCAAGCGCCCGTACGCCTGTCCGGGGTGGTGGCTCTCGGCCGACTTGGCCCTCCCGCCTCGGTGGCGATACCGGATCTGGAACGGACACTGAGAGACGTGAACGCGATCGTGCGAAGTGCGTCAGCGTCGGCGATCGGACAGATCGCCCCCCAGCAGGCGACGCTGGCACTGCGGAGGGCGCTCAGAGATCCGGAGGAGGGCGTTCGCCGAGAGGCCGCGCATGCGCTTGAGGGCTTCCATCGTCGCGGCGGACAGGATGACGCCCCGCCCGAACCGTCGAGACGGCCATGACGAGGGCGTGTTGCGCAATACCATGTAGCTCCGTGCGGGGCCGAGGCTATTTCCGACGTTCGCATCGCACCCGACACGCGGATTTTCAGTCCGCAGAGGCAAACTTGGGATCAATCGACACATTGCAGGTGTCTACCCGGTGCGGCCTCACCCCGTGCGCACGCCAGAAGCGCGCGATGCACTAGCGACGCACGACCCATGTATCTCGCTGCGACCCGCCTCTGGTGTATCCTCCGCTGATGAACACACCACCGTCGGTGAGCGTGACTGCGGCGGGATAGAAGCGCTCGATATTTTGAACCGCCGATACCGGTTCGAAGCGGCTGCCGAGTGGGTCGAGGAATTCCGCCAAGTTGGGCCCGCCGCCTGCGACGAGGAGCGAGCCGTCAGACACCGCGACAGCCGTGACCTTGTGCCTGGGCGTTCCCAGGTTCGGTCCAGCAGTGAACCGGCCGGTGCGCGGGTCGAAGAATTCAGTCGAGACGAGGCGATCTGATACAGACTGCCCATCACTGCCTCCGGCGATGATCACCCGTCCGTCTCGCAGCAGACCCGCTGCATGTTTCTCTCGCGGGTGATTCAGCGGGCCGACACTCCGGAACTGGCCACGGGTCGGGTCATATACCTCGGCGTCGGCGAAGATGCGCTTGCTCGTCGACGTTCCGCCGGCAATCAGAACCGTTCCGTCGAGCATGGACACTGCCCCATATGGGCGACGAGGCGCGATCATGGAACCCGTTCGCTGAAAGCGTTCCGTACTTGGATCGTACAGCTCAGCACTCGCGACAGGCGAAGACCCGTCACCCGACGGATCTCCCCCGGCGATGAGGACTTTCCCGGTGCCGAGAAGCACTGCGACATGATCCGTGCGTGCATCGACCATTCGCCCAACGGGACGGAATTGCTCGGTCGCCACCTCGAAGAGTTCGGCGCTTCGCGTTGTCGCGGCGATGCCGTACCCTCCACCCACGACAAGCACCGAGCCATCTGGCAGCAGCGTCGCAGTGTGCCCGACCCGCCCAGCAGACATTGGAATGAGCTTCGACGACTTGGCGGCCAGATCGAGCAGCTCGGCGCTGGGAATCGGGGATTCCGGAGTACCTCCGCCGACGATCAGAATTCGCCCGTCTGCCAGACGCGTCGCGGTGTGCAGTGCCCTCCCGACGCGCATCGGTATCGAGGTGAGCGATCCGACGGGATCGTGCATCCGCCCCGCTGGCGCGTTGCCGCACGAGGGAATTCCCCACAGCAGAATCACTGCGGACGTCAGTGCCGTGAACCCTCCACGGTTCGTGCGCCACTGCCTGCGATCGGGGAGTTTACTCATGAAGACCACCGTTGAGGGTCGCTTGCTGTCTGTTCGCCCACTCGCACACGGCGATTCGCTCAGCATCAGTGGGTCGCGAAGCGGGATGCATCATGCGATAGAGACGGGGCGGCATCGCACCCATGCGCATCGTCCGTAGATCGGCCACCGCGTCTCGTTGGAGTGGCAATCGAAACACGAACGTCGAAGCGTCGAGAGTACGTTGTGGGGAATGGACACATGCGCATCGAGCATATTTGTAGAATCAATCGGGGTGTTTGCCGGCCTCGGACTCAACAGTTGCGCGCCCGCTAGAATGGCGGTGACGACGGCAGTGCGGCGGTGCATTGGTGTCATGTGGCGAACGGCAGGAAGCGGCACGCGTCATCATGTGATGCCGTTGCGCCTTCTACCGCTTAGTCCTTAGTGGAGAGCTCATGAGTGGCACCCGAGACGCGCATTTTCCGGACGGAGAAAGGTCCGCCTCCGGGTGCAGGGCACCGATGCGCCAGGTGAGGGAGGCATCGCCTCGCGGTCGTCGGTGGTGGAGCGTCGCTCGAATCTGCGTGCTGTTCCTGGCGGCGTGCGACCGGGGGAGCGCTCCCGCGCCGCGCGCGATGCTTCCACGGACCCTCCTCGTCGAGCACGGCGTCGTCACGCTCGGCCAGGCG
This sequence comes from Gemmatimonadaceae bacterium, assembly GCA_039920785.1. Lineage (GTDB taxonomy): Bacteria > Gemmatimonadota > Gemmatimonadetes > Gemmatimonadales > Gemmatimonadaceae > AG11. The sequence continues at coordinate 7,007 of JBDSDB010000252.1, read as the reverse complement.
CTCCCACGAGCGGTGGCGACGGCTGGCGTGGGCGACTCGTTGGTCGCGCTTCGTCCCGAGCCTGGCAGCGGCGTCGAACGCATCGTCGTCTTTGTCGACGAGAGCGGGCGCGTGAGATCCATCACGAGCGATTTCCAGCACGGTGTGTCCTACGACAGCCTGCGAGCCGCCTACGCCGAGTCCTTCGGACCGTTCGCGGCCTCGCGGCCCGTGCGGCGAGGGGAGGTCCCGTCGGAGCTCGCGGCGTGGCACGATTCGTCGACCGACCTCCGCCTCCTGTCCGATCCGAACCGGAGCGCGTGGACAGTGCGAAGGATCGTGCGCGACCGCGCACCTCACCCCTGACACGAACTCGGCCTCCGATCATCGAGGCCCGGACGGGCGCGAAGCGTCAGTTTTCAGCGAACGGATCGAGGCTGGTACCAACTCGTCCTCGATCGGCGGCTCCGCAAGACGCGGCCAACGCAGCCCAGCGGGCCAGGCCCGTGTCCTGACACTAGTTCCTCGGAGGCGCCGCTCGGAATCGAACCGACGAATAGCAGATTTGCAGTCACTGATCGCACAAGACCAAAAGCTCTTCTAGGTGCTCGTGCAACAAGACATTCGTCGCTCTCGAAGCTGCCGAGGAGCGTGCGAAACCACTATACGGTTTCGTTCGATATGCCCCGAAGACGCACTATGATGGACAATGCTATTACGGTGTTATTACGGTCACACCGACGAACGGCTGTCCGGTCCAACCGGGAGGCACCGCCGCGCGGGTATCAGGGCGTTCGTTTCGGCACGGTCACTACTGCCGAGTCGCCGGTCGCGCCGCCCGGTCCGACGACGAAGACCGTATATGTCGTCGTGTCTCGCCGTGCAGGGGCAGGCTCCACGAACGTTGGCGACCTCAACCCCGTCGCAGCCCACCGAGGTTTTGGATCGCGCGTCGAAGTGCGCCGGACACGATAGTATGTCGCTCCCGCTGACGCGTTCCAGGTGATCGTCGCCGTACCCGCGACGACGTCCACCTTCAGGCCGGCGGGTGCCGTCGGCGCCGCACCGTTGCGCGCCGGGAGCGTGCCATACACGCAGAGTTGGCCAGTGCCGACGTTCTCGGTGCCGAAGCTGGCGAGATAGACCTTCCCGTTCGCGATCGTCGGCGGCGCCATCTTCGAATACGCGCCGCAGTCGTCGCGCTCGGGCACCTGAAGGGAGTTCCAGAGCTCGTGCGTGATGTCGTCGGCGTCGAATGCGTAGAGGATGCCGGGTCGCGACTCGTGCCAGGAGTCGCCCGAGGCGTGGATGGCCGCCCAGAGTATTCCATTCGCTCCCCCATTGGCAGACAGGGACAGCATCGCGCCCGGATGTCCGCCATTCGCCGAGTCCCGCTTCATCACCGGCGTCTCGACGAGCCGCCCTGCGGCGAGGTCGATGCGGAAGGCCCGGGCCGTATCGCGCTGCGCCCAGACGTAGAGCAAAGGCCCGCGTCGGGTGCTCGCCCAGTACACCAGGCTGTGCGGGGTCCCGGGCGTGGCCTTGAAATGCTGCGTGGCGTGCTCGTCGCCGAGGTGGCCCAGACGTCTCGTGTCCAACGCGTAGAAAACTCCGTCCTTGCCTCCACCGACGACAAGGTGCGTTCCCGGAATCAGCGACGCACCCGTCGCATTCAGGTCTCCGTCTTTCGCATCGAGCAGCAAGTGGTTCGTGGGCGTGAACCAATCGAGCAACGTCAGCTTGGGTGATAGCTTGAGAAACGATTCACTGAAGTTGCGGACGCCGTCCCAGCTCCCGTTGCCGGTGATGACGTAGACGTTGCCGTCGGCGTCGGCAGAAGGCCCCTGCCCCGATTGCCAGATGCTGGCCTCGCTGCCGGTGGGAGTGGTGTTGAAGACACGGACCTGTCGCAGCGTCGTCGCGTCATACGCCATCAGGAAACCGTGATATGGCTGGCGGTCACAGTGCGAGGCGTACCCGATGTAGACCATGTCGTTGGCGACCATCAATCCGGGCCGCTGATTCTGCATCAGCGGGTCGAACGCAGGAGCCTTGATCGTCACCGGGCTCGCGGGCAGATCGGCACCTGTGGCCAGGTCGAGTGCGTGAAGGCGTTGGGTGAAACCTGCGCGGCTCTGCGTCAGCGCCACCACGTACAGAGCCCCTCGCGCCTTGTCGATCGCAGGTGTGCCGATGATCCCCATGCGCCCGTTGATGTCGAGGCAGTTGAAGTTGGCGCTATACACATTCGCCGGCGTGCCGAAGTTCACGTGCCACACGGGCGTGACCGCCTCGGGATCGTTCGCATCGAAGGCGTAGACGCTGTTGTTTACCGTGGTGACGAACACGAGATCGTGCAGCCCGCCACCCACGGAGACACCGGTGACGACCAGCGGTTGAGTGTAGAGCTGGTCGTCGACCGCGCGCCTGAACAGCATGCCGAAGCCGCCGCGGTTGACCGAGAGGGGCGTGAGCACGGTCTCCCGCGTGTTGGCGCCTGTTCGGAGATTGTCGTTGTGATGCGTGGTCACGACCACCTGCGCGGATACGAGGCGGGGCGTCACGAGGACGAGCGCGAGCAGGACGGCTGTGGCGCTGCAGACGATACGACGCGCGAACGTAGGCATTGCTCCTTTTGTGATGGCTTTGGGACGACTGGTGTTCTTCAATGTTTCGGGCGGCGCGTGTGGGGCCGAGGCTCCGAAGCTGCCTTCCGCCGAGCATCTGCCCAGGTCGCAGTCATCAGATGCGCATGGGATTGGTCCCCCCGGCCTCCTCCCAATGGTACGTCACGCGCTGCTTCCCGAATCGCCACACACGCGGCGCAGTGCTGTGCAGCCAATCAAGCGGCTCGCACCCGCCGGGTACGCCGCCAGAGAGCGCCAACATCATCGCGGCGCGATACGCCGCCTTCTGCTCCACCGTCACGTTGCGCGGATCGACGGAGATGAAGAGCGCCGTTCCGCTGCGCGCGACGAGATCCAGGAACTGCTTGTCGAGCTCCCACGGCGTCGCGGCGGTGTGCGCGGCGCAGTCGGCGTCGCTGGAGAAGAAGGCGTTATGCTGAGGCAGTCGGAAGGCGAGCGTGTTCACCCCCATGCGCCGCGTGCGCTCCCAATCGTGCCCCGAGGTGTCGTCGCCAGTACGCTGGATCTCGAACAGGCCGGCAGCGAGATGACCGATCGTGTTGCAGCCAAGCAGCACGACGTCGCCCACGGCATCGCGCATCGTTCGATACAACCGCACGATGATCTCGGCGTTCGTCAGTGATTGGTCGGCGAAACTCCATCGGCTGTCCGTCAGCTCCGCGCCCATCTGAGACCCCCACCGACCGAACGCATCGTAGGTAGAGAAGTCATGCTTGATCAGCTCGTAGCCCCATGAGCTCACGCGCGCGAGGTCGTCGTGAATCAGCTGGATATTTTCGGGCCGGGTGATGTCGAGCGGCTTGTCCTCACCCTGCGACGGGCCCGCTCGGAGCCGGCGTGGATCGTCGACGATCCGGAGCGCGGTCGGCCGCATCCAGATGCCGGGTCGCACGCCTAACGTTTTCATGTCGGCGGCGAGACGGGGCATGTCTGGAAAACGCTTTGCGTCCCCAGCAGTCCAGGGGCCACCCGGAGCGGACGAGCCGGGCGTCCACCCGGCGTCGATCACACAGTAGGGCCGCGTGGTGTGCCCCGCAGAGATCTCGGATAGGAACGCGGCATCGCGACGCATCGCGTCCGCGTCAAAGCCTTTGCCGTAGGCGTAATACCAGTTGTTGTTGCCGCAAATCGGGGCCGCCGCCAATCGCGGCGCGGGACACAGTTGCTTGCAGAAGCGGCTGAGCGCGGCGAACGGAGTCACGGTTTTGCCCGTGGTGAGCGAGACGACCGTTGCCGCCGCGATTACTCGGTCACCCGGCCGGCAGGGACTCCCGCCATTGCGGAAGTCGAGCCAGAGCGACGTGCCGGCCGCGTCCACCGTCCAGAAGCAGAGCGCGGAGGGCTGGGTCATGACGCCCATGAGGGAAGTGCGGCCCGACGCAGGGTCGTGTGCAGCGAAGTACCAGGGCATGACGCGTTCGGGTTGCAGCGAGCGCCACTGCAGATCGCCGTAGCCGCGCTCCCAGGCATCACCGAGGTACAATGCAGTTTGCGCGTACGTCGTTGGCCAACGGAGTACGACGCGATTGAGCTGCGCGCTCGGGGCCTCGACGCTCACGACGAGGCCACCAGCGCCCGCCAGCAGCTCGACCGCGCCCTGCGCCGACGTATAGCGCGTGCCCTGCCGCCGAGTCTCGGTCAGACCGCTGCCGTCGTGGTCGATCAGCACCCGAGCGGGCAGACCGGGCGCGCCGAGAGGCGTTTCGACGGATGGTTCCTGTATCGAGTGGCGTTCGCTGGCAGTACCAACGCTGCCGGTACCCATACTTGGTGACAGTGCGATCGCACCCACACCGAGGGCGACGTTGCCCAGGAACTTGCGACGCGCGGGGTTTTCGGGTTGGTCAGACATGACGTCAACGCGTGAAAGATGAAATGTGAAGACCGTTCGTCGGTGACAGGAGCGTACGAACCAATTGTCTCACGGCATCCCGGCGATCCACGCGCATACTGTCTCGCGCGCTGGCCACGTACTCTCGGCGCGCGAGCCGCGCTCCCACGCGTCACCGAGGTACAATGCAGTTTGAGCGTACGTCGTTGGCCAACGGAGTACGACACGATTGAGCTGCGCGCTCGGGGCCGTGACGCTCACGACGAGGCCACCAGCGCCCGCCAACAGCTCCACCGCGCCCTGCGCCGACGTATAGCGCGTGCCCTGCCGCCGAGTCTCGGTCAGACCGCTGCCGTCGTGATCGATCAGCACCCGAGCCGGAAGACCGGGCGCACCGAGAGGCGTCTCGACGGATGATTCTTCGATCGCGTGGGGTTCGCTGGCAGCAGCGACGCTGCCGGTGCCCAGAGCTGGTGACAGTGCGATCGCACCCACACCGAGCGCGACGTTGCTCACGAACTTGCGACGCGCGGGGCTTTCGGGTTGGTCAGACATGACGTCGACGCGTGAAAGATGAAATGAAAGTGCGTTCGCTCAGTGACAGGAGCGTACGAACTGATTGTCTCACGGCAGCGCGGTGATTCGCGCTCCTCAATGCTCCGATTCCCCAGGCACCTCCGGCACGCCCGGGTCATCGAGGATCTGTACCGCGGTCGCAGGTCCGAAGTTCTTGAAGTCCCACAACACCCACACGACCTTCTTGTCCGGCGTCACCTCGACGAGCTGCGGCCCTTTGCCGTCTCCGCCACGCGAGCAGATGATCGTGTTGCCATTCGCCAGGCGCGTCGCGCTCTGGGTGTTGATGTAGCGGTACGCCTCCGGCAGGTCGGTCGGCCGCAGCTCCCACACGGTCTCCTTCTTTGCGTTGACCTCGCGCGTGAGGATGTCCAGCTCGTCGGTGATCAGCGTGTTGCCGTTCTTCAGCCTGACCGCGGCCCAGGGGCTCCGGATATCGTACCGCCAGATCTCCTTGAATTGCGCATCGTACTCGACGACCTGATTCATGTTCAAGAATGAGATCAGGTACGTGCCCTGCGCCGTGTATCGCACACGCCGGAACTGCGGGTGGACGGTCTTCGGGTCGGTGAGGCTTGGCGCGGGCAGCACGTGATCGACTTCTACCTTGCCCGTCTTGATGTTGACGACCATCAGTCTCGGGGGGAGGCCGTTCATGACGAACATGACCTTGTCGAGGCCGATGGGCTGCGCGGTATGGATCTCCGCTCCCTTGGGCGCGTCGAACCGCCATACGACTTTCTTCTCCGGGGTCACCTCGGCGACGTACTGCATGCGCGTGAACAGCACGTTGCCATTGGACAGCATCCAGACGTCGTCGTACTCGTTCCCGGCGCCGGTCGAGTAGGTCCACACGATCTTCCCTTGGTCGACGAGCATCATCTTGTTGTAGCCCTCGCCGATGTAGAGCATGGGATGCTGCGCCATTCCCTTGCCGGGAAGGCCCGTCGGGATGGGCTTGTCCCACGCGAGCGGCACGACCTCCGATTCCCCGGGGCCCATGGCGGGCACGCTCGCGGCGCTGAACCGGCTCAGCTGCGCCATCAGCGGCGACGCAGACTGCCCAGCGCCGGGTGTCCGTTGGGTCGCGGTCGAGCAGCTCGAGGCGAGCAGCGCGAACCCAACGAGGAGAGTTGCGCGTTGTGCCAGTGTTCGGTCACACATGCGATCACCCGTGTGAGTGAAGACTGAATCAGAGACCGCGCGCGCTGCTGCGAGGAGTCAAGGCAAAGTTAGATGCGCCTGCGGATGCTGTCGACAGTCATCGCCGCAGGCAGTCGGACCACTTGGCTGCGTGCTACCCGGCTGGTACTATCGACGGGCTCAGCTCGACACCATGCCCCTCTGCGCCGCATCCTCATGTTTCGATTTCGCGGAGCTAGGCTGCGAGTCTTCGCTGAAGACTCCTAACGTCTGGAGTGGTCAGGCGCCCTACTACTTCACCTCTCGCGTGCCTTCGGCTGAGAGACGGAAGGCCGCCTGAGATTGAAAATGGATTGGCGCGCTATGGCTCGCTTTGGCGCCCGCTCACCGGCGACTGTTCGCAGCTCCCGGAATCCCTCTCTTCAAATCGCGTTCAGCGCGAGGGTTAGCATCGCCGCGATCGGATCGAAGAGCGAATTGGCTGCGCCTGAGGTCGATGTGCTCTCGACCGCGCTACCCACTGGTCAGATGGGATGTGGCCAGGGGCGAAGTCGAACCGCTGACGCGCGGATCTTTAGTCCGCCACTCCACTTGTAGCGTTCCAGTGACGCTGGTAGTCCGATTTTCCTAATCGCCATACTACGGTGTTATTACGGTCGCCCGGATCAGGCACCCACCAGAATCCCGTAAGTCGTTGCTACATAGAGGCGCCGGTCGGAATCGAACCGACGAATAGCAGATTTGCAGTCTGCCGCCTTACCACTTGGCCACGGCGCCGTCCCACAAGCTAACCGCCCGGAACCCATCCCTTCAAGCCAAGGGGTGCCATC
>JBDSDB010000251.1:0-7331 GCA_039920785.1 Gemmatimonadaceae bacterium | reverse complement strand
TCGCGCCAGATGAACGATGCGCGCGAGGCAGCGGACCGACTGCGCGAACGCTCCGAAGCGATGGAGCTCGCGATCGGCCAGCTCACTGCCGCGGCTGCGTCGAGCAGGAACGCGATCGAACACGCCTCGCGCACGCTGGCGAGCGTCGTCGACCGAGTGCGTGCGAGCGCTGCCCGCGTGCGCACGCTCGACGAAGTGTCGGACCGCATCGGCGGCTTCGTAGAGCGGATCACCCGACTCGCACGCCAGACCAATCTCCTCGCGCTCAACGCCGCCATCGAAGCGGCACGTGCGGGCGAGCAGGGAAAGGGGTTCGCCGTCGTGGCCGAAGAGGTGCGCAAGCTCGCGGGCGAGAGTGAGCGCGCGGCGCGCGAGATCCAGACCACCGTGGGCGACGTGCGCGCCCACATGGCGGAGGTCGCCGAGCTGATGCTCGCCAACGAGCAGGAGGTCGGCGACGTCGGTGCGGTCGCCCTTCAAGCCACCGATGCGCTCGGCGCCATCTCGGCGAGCGTCGACAAAGTCTCAACGATCGTGGCCGAGACGGCAGACGTGTCGCGACGCCAGTCGCAACGCCTCACGACGCTGTCGCAGGCGATCACCGGTCTCGAGGCCGGAGCGCTCGAGGCGTCGGCACGAGCCGAGGAGAGCGCGGAGCTCCTCAGTGCGCGCGTGACGCAGGCGAACGGGTTCCGCGAGTCGGCGCGCCGGATCGCCGGCGTCGCGTCGCGGCTGACGCGAAACTGAGCTAGACTGACTCGCGCTCGATGCTGGCTGCGGTCGGCACGATGCGCCCCGTCCGTCACCAGTAGAACTGTTCACCCATGCGGCTCGCTTCGATCGCGGTGCTCGCCCTTCTCGCTGCGCTTCACCTCGCGTGCGCACCGAGCGTACGCGTCGACACGCCCGCGGCAGTACGCGACGTCGCCGCCGATTGGCCAGCGTACGGCCGCGACCCGCTCGGCTCCAGACATTCGCCGCTCAGGCAGATCGACACGAGCAACGTCACGCGACTCGCCGTGGCGTGGACGTATCACACCGGCGAGCTCGCGCCGGCGGTGCAGACCAGGCGTCCTCGCTCGCTCGAAGCCACGCCGATCGTCATCGACGGCGTGATGTACCTCATCACTCCGCTCGGCCGCATCATTGCGGTCGACGCCGAGACGGGGCGTGAGCGATGGGTGTTCGACGCGCGTGTGGATCGCTCGATCGGGTTCGGCGACCATGCGAGCCGCGGCGTGTCTACCTGGCTCGATCCCACGCGATCAGCTGGTGATCCGTGTCGTCGCCGCATCGTGGCAGCAACCGTGGATGCACGACTGCTCTCCATCGACGCCGCGACCGGTCGTCTCTGCACGGACTTCGGTACTGGTGGAGTCGTCGATCTCCGCATCGGGCTGCGCAACCGTCCCCTCGAGACGTCCGACTACGAGGAGACGTCGCCGCCGGCCGTCGTGAACGGAGTGATCGTCGTGGGCTCCGCCACCGCCGACAATCAGGCGATCGACGGCGCGAGCGGCGAGGTGCGCGCGTTCGACGTGCGCACCGGCGTGAAGCGCTGGACGTGGCACCCCGTGCCGCAAGACTCCAGAGATCCTGGCTACGCCACGTGGCGCGGCCCGAACGCGCATCGCACCGGCGCGGCGAACGCGTGGTCGGTGCTCGCCGCCGACTCTGTGCGCGGGCTCGTGTTCGTGCCGACCGGCAGCGGCAGCCCGGACTACTACGGCGGCGAACGGCTCGGCGACAATCGATATGCGAACTCCATCACCGCGCTGCGCGCGTCGACCGGCGCCGTGGTGTGGTCGTTCCAGACGGTGCATCACGATCTCTGGGATTACGACAACGCGTCGCCGCCATCGCTCGTGACCGTGGAGTACGGCGGTCGGAAGCGCGAAGCCGTGCTGCAGGCCACCAAGACTGGTCAACTGTTCGTGCTCGATCGGGACACTGGCGTTCCGATCGTGCCGGTAGAGGAGCGACCGGTGCCGCGCTCGACGATCGCTGGTGAAGAGGCGTCGCCGACGCAGCCCGCGAGCGCGATCGGGCCGCTGTCGCCGCAGGGTCTCTCGCCCGACAGCGTGTGGGGCGCGACGAGCGAGGACCGCGCGGCGTGCCGAGCGATGATCGCCCGTTTTCGCAACGAAGGGGCGTTCACGCCTCCGAGCCTCGAGGGATCGCTCGTGCGGCCGTCGAACGTCGGCGGCGCACACTGGGGCGGCGTCGCGTTCGATCCCGACGCGCAGATCGCCGTGGTGCCCACGAACACCATCGCCGCGATGGTGAAGCTCATCCCGCGGGCGACGCTCGACTCGGTGCGCCGCGCCGCTCCGGCGGGCCGGATCGGCAGTGAGTACGCGCCGCAGCGGGGAACGCCGTACGGCATGTACCGCGAGCTGTTGCTGCTGCCCAACCTGATGCCGTGCACGCCGCCGCCGTTCGGCGCGCTGGTCGGCGTCGATCTTCGCCGTGGCGCCATCGCGTGGCGCGTGCCGCTCGGCGCCATGCCCGGTGGCCCGAGCGGAACGGGCGCGGTGAACCTTGGCGGCGCGATCACCACCGCGGGCGGACTCACCTTCATCGGCGCCGCGGTGGACCGGACCTTCCGCGCGTTCGAGACGCGGACCGGGCGGGAGCTGTGGCACGCGACGCTTCCCGCCTCGGGCAAGGCCACGCCGATGACCTACGGGGCTGGCCGCGCTGGCCGGCAGTTCGTGGCGATCAGTGCTGGTGGAGACGGCGGCCCGTTCGGGACGAGCGATGCGATCGTCGTGTTCGCGTTGCCCTGATCCGCGCGGGCGGCGACTACAGCAAGCGACTACAGCATTCGTCGCGCGAACGTGCCGGCGAACGGCGCTTCCCACTCCAGGCCCTTGTACGCCTGCCACATCAGGAAGAGCCAGAGCACGAAGCTTCCGATGGACAGCCCGAACGAGAGCAGGATCGCCACGAGCCATCCGAGGATCGGGATGAACGCGAGGACGGTGCTGAGCATGCCGAGCACGAAGCCGAGGATGAACAGCGCGAGCGACACGACGATGGACTGCGCGGCGTGGAAGCGGATGAACCGGTTGTCCTTCTCCAGGATGTAGAACAGGATGCCGGTGATGGGGCCGAGCACGTAGGCGAGGGCGCCGGCGACGTTGGCCGGCAGTCCGGTGCTGGTGGGTCCACTGGCTGTGCTGTCTCCGGGCATCGTCATCGTGCCACCTCGTGGGGGTCGGTGGGGATTCGTCAGCCGAAGCGCGACGGGGTGCGCGCGCGAGTGTCGCGATGGCCGGTCGTGACGGGGAGAAGTGAGTGTGTCTGGGGTGGAAAGTCTAGTTGTACGACGACATCGGACTGCTGGAAATCCGCCGCTGACAGTCCGACGTCGCCGAACCCGAAGGCCCGCAGAGCATCGACCACTCGCTTGGCGTTCTCCGCCGACGGCTCAACGAGCACGTCGAGGTCACCCGTCATCCGCGGCGCTCCGTGAAAGCCCAGCGCGTACGCGCCGACGATCAGAGCGTTAACCCGGCTCGCGTTGAAGCACTCGAGCAATTCGCAGAAGTCGCGCGGGGGGCTCCATAGACCTGACGTCGGAGGAGTTCGATGGCCGCAAGGCGCGCAGCGGGCGGCTGCTGCCGCCAGTACGACGCGTCCTCCCGGGCGCTCGCGGGATCGGCAAGGGGCCGGATACGGACGTGGTGTTTCATCATTGGCAGCCGACTCGCCGTGATGGAGTGTCAAAAGATAGCGCAGACTGTCTCGCAAAGGGAGCACTGGGCGAGGGGTGGAACGACGCTCGATAGTATGGCGCATCGACGGATCTTGTGGCTCAGCGGCTCCGATCGGAGTCGCAGGTGGCTCAACCGATGACTTTGTCTGCTGCAAGCGCTTCAAGAGGCGCGCGGTACGTGGCAGCAGAGCCTCGGTGATCGACGCGAGGACGCGGTGGTGTTCGGCGGGGAGTCAATTCGTCGACGTCGAAAGGCCCGCCGAGTTGGTATGGGAGCCTGGTCGAAGGGATGCGGGACGGGTCCGGGATGACCTATCAGCGGAACCGGTACGCGGATCCGGAGACGGGTCGGTTCACGCAGGAAGCCCTCATCGGCCTTGCCCTCGGCATGAACCTGCATGGCTTCACGAGAGGAAACCCCGCCAGATCACGACAGTCTCACCGCTGCTGTCTACCGTGCGCAACTCGGGCAGACCGCAGTCTTCCACTCGTAGACGGCGCGCCTCGCAGACGACGCAACGATCGTCGCGGTAGACAGGTAGCCGAGATCAGGCAACCGAGATTGGATTCGTGCGAACTGCGTTGGTGATCCGCGTGACGGGCGGAAATGGCTGTATCCCAGTGGAGATTCAGAGGCCGAGCGATCCGGTCGACCTCTGTCGACTTAGTCCCGCCTCACCCCGCCAACACCGCCTGCGCCTCGATCTGAATCTTCACCTCGTTCGACACCAGAATCCCACCCGCCTCCAACCCCACATTCCAAGTCAGCCCATAATCCCGCCGATCGATCTTCCCCGCCGCTGAGAACGACATCCGCGTCCCGCCCCACGGATCCTGCCCCGCGCCCTCGTACGTCACGTCGAGCGTGATCGGCCGCGTCGTCCCGCGAATGGTCAGATCCCCCGTGAGCCGAAACGATTCCTTGGACGCACCGTCGATCCGCGTGCTCCTGAACGTCAGCTCCGGAAAGTGCTCGACGTCGAGGAAGTCGGCCGAGCGAAGGTGCCCGTCCCGCTGATCCGACCGCGTGTCGATGCTCGCCACCGTGATGGTGACGTCGACCTCCGACCGTGAGAAGTCCTGATCGTCCGCGACGATCGTGCCCGTGAGCTCGGCGAACCGCCCCTTCACGGTCGTGATCATCATGTGCCTGGCCGAGAACTCCACGGCGGAATGCGAAGGGTCCAGCGTCCAGGTGGCGCGCGTGTCGGTGTCTAGCGAGGTCGGTGTCGTCATGTTGATCTCCAGGTGAATCATGAGATATCACTAATCACAGAGCTAAGATATTAGGTCACGAAGAAGTTCCCGGGGCATGATTGCCCTGCCTATTCGCCCTCGTCCTCGAGCTGCGCGGCAGCGGCCAACCCGAGGCGCCGGAGCAGCTGCGTGACCTCCCGCTGCTCGGCGGTCGTCAGACCCGACACCGCCTGTTCGATCCGCGCCGCGTGGGTGGGAAAGATCCGCTTGATCAGGCTCTGGCCGGCAGGTGTGAGCACGGCATAGCGCGCACGGCGATCTTCGGGGCATTGCTCGCGGCGCACGAGCCCCTTGGCCACCAGCCGATCGACGAGATAGGTGATCCCGCCGCTCGTCACGAGGATCTTCCGCTGGATCTCCCCCAGCAGCATCGGGCCCTTGTGGTAGAGCGCCTCGAGGATGCCGAACTCGGTCCCGGTGAGCTCATGCTGCGCGACGTCGGCCTCGACGTGCTTGCTCACCGCCGAGAGCGTGCGGGCGAGCACGACCCAGAGCTTGAGCGCGGTTTCCTGCTTCCGGTCGACCGCGGCGGGAACGGCGCCGCGCTTGGCGGATGGGGAGTGGGGCGACGTCTTCATCTTAGTACTAAGATATATGGCTCACCGTCGATCGGCAAGCTACATCGCCGTCCGACACCGTGCTGTTCCACATTCTAAGCGGGCGCCGCAGCCCGATCCAGCCGAGCGGCAATGGCCACGATCTCGGCGACGAGCGCCTCGGGGTGCGAGAAGGGCACCGCGTGCGCCGCACCGGCGACGACCCGAAGCTCGGCACCGGCGCCACCGACCGCCGATCCAGTCAGCCGCGCCAGCCGCGCTCCCCAGGCGGGAGGCGAGACGGGATCCCGCGCGCCGCAGACGATCGTCACCGGCATGGCCACTCTGGGCAGCTTCTCCTCGATCCGGTCGGCCAGGGCGCCGGCGAGGGTGGTCAAGATCCGGCGCGGGCCCGCTCTGACGTAGTCGCGCAGGACGTGCGGCACGAGCGCTGCGGGCTCGCGCGAGGAGTCGAGCGCAACGCGGGCGAACTGCGCGGCCATCGAGCGATGGCCGGCGAGCATGGTCGGCGCGTTGAGCACCAGCGCACCAGAACGCGGGGCGCTCACGACGTGCTCGACGATCACCTGACATCCGTGCGACTGGCCGACGAGGATCGGCGACTCGATGCCTCTCGCGGCGAGCCAGAGGTCGAGCACCCGGGCGAGCTCGCCGAGCGAGAGCACACGACCGCGCAGCTTGCTCTCGCCGAAGCCCGGCAGATCCAGCCCGCTCACGGCGAAGTCGCGCGCGGCGAGGCGCATGGTCGGCTCGAGGTAGCGCGTCGACATGCCGAGCCCGTGGACGAAGACGACGGCGCGCAGCATGCCTTTGGTCGCGCCATCGCGCCCATAACGTATGACTGCGCGATCACTGACGCGACTGTGCACGCGCATTCCCTCGATCACGTCCCAGGCGGAGAAGAGCGGCGCCGTCTCGCGCACCGCGGCCGTCGTCAAGCGGTCATCGTCAGAACCGCTTCGCACGCATCGGCGTCAGCGTCACGGGACCGGCGAGTCCGGATGGCAACGGTGTCCACTTGGCGGCGGTGAACATTCCGTCGGGGCCGCGGTTGGCACCGAGCCGCGCGGGGAAGTTGGTGTTGTAGAACTTCTTCCACTGCACGCCACGACGGTCCAGATCGGCGATGCGGTTGGCCATCAGGTTCGACACGGCCACCTCGAGAGTGTTGCTCTGACGAAACTCGGCGGCGGGGATGTCGACGCGCCACCAGGGACCGATGAAGGTGCCGACGTCCTTCCCGTTGAGGGTGACGTGCGCGCTCTCGTGCACGCTGGCGAGGTCGAGCCGCCAGCTGGTGACGCCAGCGGGCCCCGCGGGGCGAGCGAAGGTCATCGAGTATCGGGCCGTGCCCGAGAAGTTCTTCACCTCTTCGCCCGGCAGCTCGGTCCACGATCCGAGCGGCGCATCCTTCACCTCGGCGGGCAGCGCGGGACCGCCCGACAGGAAGGTGAGGGTCCAACTTCCAGTGACCGGCACCGGCGCGCCGGCCGGCTCGACGTACGACCACGGCGCACCGTTCACCACCCTGTCGTACGTGCGCACGACGCGCGACGCACCAACGGGGAACTGGAGATACACCTCCGCACCAGTCGATCCGGCGCGAACCCGGCCCATGCCGCTCTGCGCATGCATCGGCGCGTACACGGCGGCGGAGCGGGCGGTCGTCGTGAGCGGGACCCAGCCATCCACGCTCTTCGCGCCGGCGTTGACGACGAAGTACGTGGTCCCGTCTCGCTCGCGCCGACGAATGACCTTGAGCCCCATGTCGGCGGAGGCTTCTCGGCGCGCGCCGG
>JBDSDB010000250.1:0-4847 GCA_039920785.1 Gemmatimonadaceae bacterium | reverse complement strand
TCCATGCCGAGGAAGGTGTCGCCAGGCTTGAGGAAGGCGAGAAAGACCGCCGCGTTGGCCTGCGCGCCGGAGTGCGGCTGCACGTTGGCGTGGTCGGCGTTGAACAGCTGCTTGGCGCGATCGATCGTGAGCTGCTCCACCCTGTCCACGACCTCGCATCCGCCGTAGTAGCGCTTGCCCGGCAGACCCTCGGCGTACTTGTTCGTCAGCGGAGAGCCCATCGCCTCGAGCACCGCGGGAGAGACGAAGTTCTCGCTCGCGATGAGCTCGATCCCCTCGTTCTGGCGCGCGATCTCTTCCTCGATCAAGCCGGCGATCTCGGAATCGGCATCGCGCAGCGCGTCACCTGGCGGACAGCGCTCCCAATTGGTCCAGGATGACATCAGTGGTTCTCCTCGGTTGAAGTATCAGTCTCGGCGTCACGCTCGATCTTCGCGATGCGGCGCGCGTGGCGCCCACCGGCGAACGGCGTATCGAGCCACGCCTTGAGTATTGCCCTGCCCTCGTCCGTGCCGACGAATCGCGCCGGCAGCACCAGCACGTTGGCGTCGTTGTGCTCGCGCGCCAGCGCCGCGACCTCGGGATTCCAGGCAACCGCGGCCCGCACGTGCGGATAGCGATTGGCCGTGTACGACATGCCCAGGCCGGTTCCACACAATAACACTCCCCGCTCCGCCTCGCCGCTGGACACGCGCGCCGCGAGGGGATGGGCATAGTCGGCATAGTCCGTCGACGCGTCCGACGCCGGTCCGAGGTCGTCCACCTGGTAGCCGAGCGAGCGCAGCTCTGCCTCGAGGGCCTGCTTGAGCGCGAAGCCGGCGTGGTCGGAGGCGATGAGGATCGGGGGCATGGTGTGGAGGAAGAGAATGTGAGTAAGTGAGTTGGTGAATCAGTAAACTGGTCGGTGACCTGGTGAGCTGAGAACGGCCGGCCACGAACCACCGTGCGACCTTCGTCCTGGAGTCTCCACGCTGGTTCGTGGCGTACGCCGCTGGTTCACTCGTTCACCGACCAGCTCACCAACGCACCGATTCACCGACTCACCGCCGTACTTCATCGGCGTACAGCTCGCGCGCAATCACGACGCGTTGGATCTCGGACGTGCCCTCGTAGATCTCGGTGATCTTGGCGTCGCGGAAGAGGCGCTCCACCGGATAGTCTTTCACATAGCCGTAGCCGCCGAAGATCTGTACCGCCTGCGTCGTCACGAACATCGCCGTCTCGCTCGCGAGCAGCTTGCTCATGGCTCCGTGGAGCGTCGTGGACTCTCCGCGATCCTTGGAGGCCGCGGTGGCGTGGAGCAGCGCGCGCGCCGACGCGACGCGCGCGCCCATGTCGGCCAGCTTGAACTGTATCGCCTGATGCTCGCGGATGGCGACGCCGAACTGCTGGCGCTCCGCCGCGTACGCGAGTGCGTAATCGAGCGCGGCGCGAGCGATCCCGATGGCCTGCGCGGCGATGCCGAGCCTGCCGTGATCGAGCGACCGCATCGCGTAGATGAATCCCTGCCCTTCGACGCCGAGCAGGTTGTCCGCGGGCACGCGCATCGCGTCGAAGGTCAGCTGCACGGTCGGCGACGCGCGCAGGCCCATCTTGTCTTCCTTCTTGCCGACGTGGAAGCCGGGCAGGTCGGGCGTGACGACGAACGCCGAGATGCCCTTGGACTTGTGTGCGGGGTCGAGCGGCGTGGTGCGCGCGATGACGAGGATCACGTCGGCGTGGCTGCCGGTGGTCACCCAGCTCTTCGTGCCGGTGAGCAGCCACGCGTCGCCGTCTCGCACGGCGCTCGTGCGCAGCGAGGACGCATCGGAGCCCGACTCGGGCTCGCTGAGCGCGAACGCGCCGAGCATCTCTCCGCGCGCCATCGGCCTGAGATATTGCTCCTTCTGCTCGGCGGAGCCGAAGTTGAGGAGCATCTGCGTGGGCAGCGAGTTGTGCACGCTCATCAATACCGCCGTCGACGCGTCGGCGGCCGCGATCTCCTCGAGCGCGACGAGATAGGTCAGTGTATCGAGTCCGAGCCCGTCGTACTCCTCCGGGATGAGCATGCCGAGAAATCCGAGTGCCCCGAGCTTCTCGGCGATGCCCCGATCGAAGTACGCTTCACGATCCCAGCGAGCGGCGTGCGGCGCGATCTCCTCCGCGGCGAAGCGCCGGGCGAGATGCATGATCTCGCGCTGCTCGGGGGAGAGAGGGGTCAGCATCAGTAAGTATAGAACCCGCGCCCCGACTTCCGGCCGAGCCAGCCCGCCGCGACGTATTTTCGCAGCAGCGGGCACGGACGGTACTTGGCGTCGCCCAGTCCGGACTGCAGCACCTCCATGATCGCGAGGCAGGTGTCGAGGCCGATCAGATCGGCCAGCGCGAGTGGGCCCATCGGATGCTTCATTCCGAGCTTCATCACCGTGTCGATCGCCTCCGCCGAACCGACCCCTTCCATGAGGCAGAACACGGCCTCGTTGATCATCGGCATGAGAAGCCGGTTCGCCACGAAGCCAGGGTAGTCGTTCACCTCGACAGTCGTCTTGCCCACCGCCGCGCCCCACGCGACCACTCGGCTCGTCGTCTCGTCCGACGTGGCGAGACCGCGGATGATCTCGATGAGCTGCATCAGCGGCACCGGGTTCATGAAGTGCATGCCGATCACACGCTCCGGACGCACCGTGCGAGCGGCGATCTCCGTGATGGAGATGGAGCTCGTGTTCGACGCGAGCACCGCGCCCGCATCGGAGTGCCGGTCCAGCTCCGCGAAGATCCTGAATTTGAGATCGCGATTCTCCGTCGCCGCCTCGACGACGAGCGCCGCGCCCCGCACCGCTTCCATGGACGTGTGCGTGCCGAGTCGCGCGAGGATCGCCGGCCGTTCCTCCGCGGCGAGCGTTCCATGCTTGATCTGACGGTCGAGGTTCTTGACGATCGCGTCGCGCCCCTTGGCCAGTGCACCCTCGGAGATGTCGATCATCACGACGGAGAAGCCGGACTGCGCGAACACGTGCGCGATCCCGTTCCCCATCTGCCCCGCGCCGATCACCGCGATGCGGTCGGACATTGTCACGGCTCCTCGCGGCGTCGCCGCGTGCGATAGAGATAGCCAAGCGCGGCGAGCATGCCGAACGCCGCGGCGAGACCCCCTTCGGGACCCCACGGGCCCCCGGTGATCCACTCCGGTCCGCTGCTCACCGTGCGATAGTCCGGCGCGTCGAACTCGATCCCGCTCACCGATGCATGAAAGAGTACCGCCATCACCCAGTTCCATGCGACGTGCGCAGCCCAGGAGGCATAGACGCTCTGAAACACCACCCGTACCGCTGCGAGGAATACTCCGGCGAGCGTAACCATGGCGAAGGACTCCGCCGTCACGCCCGCGTTCATCAGGTGTGCCACGCCGAAGAGAAGGCTCGTCGTCGCGATGGCGCCCCAGACTCCGAGGCCGTCGCGCAGCACGGTGAACAGGTAGCCACGCGAGATGACCTCCTCGGCCAACGCAGCGACGACGAGCAGCAGCGTGACCGACGCCCCCGCCGCGAACGAGGAGCCCGGCGGTCCCGGCACGATGCTCAGCCATCCGAAGGCGAGCATGAACCCGCACGCAAAGCCGATCGCCGCACCGCCCAGGCACCACCCCTCCACGATCGAGCGCGGACGCGCCGCTCGGCGGGCCAGTCCCACGTCGGCCCACGGGCGTTTGTCGATGGACAGCAGCATGATCGCCGTCGCGCCGAGTGCCGCGAGCAGCTGTAGCATGCTGTCGACCTGCAGCTGAGCGGCGCGCGACGACTGCCTGAGCGGCAGCACGGTGCCCAGCACGCCGACGATGGAGACCTGCAGCACGACGAAGATCAGTACGAAGCCGAGCGCTCGGGCGATCGCTCCCGCGAGCCGCCGCGCGGGCGTCGTGCTCGCGTGCGTGCTCTCGTCCGTGCTCAGGACAGCGTGCCGCGCCGGCGACCGGTCACCGCCGCCGCCACGAGCGCCTTCACGAGATCGGCCGCGGCAAACGGCAGCACGCCCATCAGCGCCGCAGTCGCCAGGCTTCCCGTGAGCGCGAACAGCTGCGCCAGACCGCCCACGTACAGCGTGAGGATGCCCGCGCACGCCGCGAGCGTCCGCGCCGCGACGCTCGCACGGCCCGCACCCAGCCAGCCCGCCACGGCCGCCGCGAGCGGATAGGCGAGCAGGTAGCCGCCGGTCGGAGAGAGCAGCCTCGCGAGACCCGGCGGTCCCATCGGGGCGAATACCGGAAGCCCCGCCGCGCCGGCGATGAGATAGACGACCATCGCGGCGGCGGCGTCGAGTGGACCGAGCAGGAGGCCAGCCAGCACGACGACGAATGGCTGCAGCGTCAGGGGCACGGGCGTGCCCGCGATCGGGATGGCGAACTGCGACGAGAGCGCGAGCGCGCCCGCGACGACGAGCACACCGAGCGCGCGACTGCGAGGGGTACGTGCGGCCAGAACGAGCGTCGTCATGTCACTATCTCCGGGTGACCGACAGGGCCACCGCGTCGCCGCCGCCGAGGCAGAGCGTCGCGAGGCCGCTGTCGAGATTGCGATCCTGCAGGGCATACAAGAGCGTGGTGAGCACGCGGGCGCCACTCGCGCCGATCGGATGACCGAGCGCGATGGCGCCGCCATTCACGTTGACGCGATCCCACTCCCATTCGAGGCCGGCGCCGTCGGCCAGCGCCTGCGAGGCGAACGCCTCGTTCGCCTCGATGAGATCGTAGTCGCCGATCGAGGTGCCGTCCTTCTTCATCAGGTTCCGCACGGCCGTGATCGGCGCGAAGAAGAGGTCCTGCGGACTCACCGCGCCGGTCGCGTACCCACGAATGCGCCCGAGCACGTTCA
>JBDSDB010000249.1:0-3122 GCA_039920785.1 Gemmatimonadaceae bacterium | reverse complement strand
AGAGCAGCGCAGCGCCGAGCAACACGGAGCCTGCTGCGCCCGCGGCGATCGCTCCGTTCAGCTGATACGCGCGGATCAGGATGAAATCGAGAAGGAGGGTGATCACCGCGGTGCCCGTCATCGTCGCTACGATCGCCGGCTGCCTGTCCGTACCGAGCTGGTAGCTGGACGCGCTCGCCGAGACGGCACCCACCGCGCTCGCCGCGAGGGTGATTCTGAACACGAGGATCGCGGGCGCGTAGGCGGCGCCGTACAGTGCCGTGATGACGTCGGCCGCGAACACCTCGCCGGCGACGACGACCGGCACGGCCAGCAGCAGCATGTACCGCGTGGCCGCGAGAAAACGCGCACCGAGCAGCGCCGGATCCGCGCCGAAGGTGCGCGACATCATCGGTAGGAGGAGCGCGGCGGCCACACCCGGGATCAGCAGCATCGCGCTGCTCGCCAGGGAGCGGCCGATTCCATAGAAGGCGATGTTCTGCGACGTCGAGTACTGCTCGAGAAAGAGTACCTCGGTCTGGCGCAACACGAGGACCTCCAGGAGGACGATCGCCGACGCGAACGCGACGTGCCGGCGCATGCGGACGACGGGAAGCGCACCCAGTTCCGCGTCGTGCTCGTACCGCGTCGATGCGCTGAGCGATCGGGAGAACGCCACACGACTGAGCACCGCGTACACGAGACTGCCGAGCGCATAGGCGACGACGAACCCGGACAGCGTCGCGCCGCCCCGCGCGGCGATGACGACCAGCGCGAGGCCGATCGGCGCCGCAACGCCCTGGACCCTCGCCGTCAGCCGGAAATTCTCGAAGCCCTTGGCCGCGGAGACGTAGAAGACGAAGCACGCCCGCGCCGCCACGGCGACGAGCACCACCCACAAGAGCCGCTGGCCTTCGACGTCGGAGGTGGCGCGGCGCGAGAGCAGCAGAATGGCGAGACCGAGCACGAGGCAGACCGCGACACAGCTGCGCAGCTGCATGCGCTCGAAGTGTCCGAGCGCGCGGCGCGCGAGCGTCGAGTCGCCCTGTCCCCGCGCTTCGCCGATGAACTTCATCACCCCAGTGGTGATGCCGTGATTCGCCAGCACGACGCCCACGGAGGCGAACCACATCAGCAGCGTGTACGTCCCGAATGCCGTGGGGCCCAGCGTTCGCGCGACGATCATCGAGATCGCCAGGCCTGCGGCGTACTCCGCGTAGACCGCGAGGCTCGAGAACATCGTGTTCCCGAGCGCCGCCCCGCCCCGCTCAGACACGAGCGTCGCCATGGCCCGCAGGAGCTACCGTGGAGAGGATCACCGGAAGCGAGATGTGCGACGGATGCCGCACGCTGCGGTGGATCGTGAGCACGGGGGGCGGGTGGAGCACTGGCGTCGAGGCGTTGTCGACGTCCGCACCCGTGATCGCCACGCGCAGTCGACGACCGCGCCGAAAGACCCGCGACACGGGATGCAGGTCGAACCTGAGCAGTGAAGGCTCGGTCGGCGACAGGTGGGCCACGGCGCGCTCGCAGCTTTGATGATACGGCAGTCCGATGTTGTCGTGCTCCGGCTCGCGCTCGGCGCGGTGCGACGCCCGGAGCACGCCTTCCGTGACGTACGACGAATGTCCCGACCGCCGCACCTCCTCGAGGTAGACGAACACGTCGGCGTCACCGGCGGTGGACGTCAACCAGACGCTCACGACTGGATGGCCCGTGAGCTCGAGATCCTCCGTCAGCGGCGGCGTGGTGTACGTCAACGCTTTCCGGTCGTTGCCGGACATGTCCGGGTAGCGCAGCTCGCGGCCGTAGCCGTTCGCCCACCGCGAGCCGGCGCCCGAGGTCGTGGAGTAGTCGACGCGATATTCGTCTCCCCCGTCGGCGGCAATGGGCGCGGTCAGCACCAACCCGCCGTCCGATTTCGCGGCGAAGTAGAACGGCGTCGATCGTTGCGCGGACAGCGGCCACTCGTTCGACGACCGCCACTCGGTGCCACGACGGGCGCCAACGGTGAAATAGCGGATCGCCGGCTCGCGCATCACGCCGTTCTCCACGCCCTTGAGCCAGTGGTCGAACCAGCGCAGCCGATCGGGGAACAGCTTCCACCCGCTGTCGTGCGTGTGCGCCCACGGGCCGATCACCAATCGTCGCGGGTTCGGCAGGTTGCGGTGCCAGAGCAATGCGTCGCGCGGCCACAGATCCAGCCAGCCCGCGATCTGATACACAGGGATACCGGATGCGGCGACCTCGGCGCGATGCCGCGACGGCGATTGGTCGACGTACGGCATGGCGCCCGAGTGGTCCACCGAGTCTCGAAAGGCGAGGGCCGCGAACAGTGCCTCCACATCGACGTTCTCCGCGTGTTCCTCCACGGCCCGAGCGCGCTCCGCGCCGCTCGCATCGTCATCGACCGGCGCGGCGGGCGTCACGCGATCCAGCTCGGTCAGATGCGCGCCCCACGCTCGTGCGTAGTCGTGCCGGAACACGCCGCCCGGATGGGCGAACGCGTAGAGATCGAACAGCGTCCGCTCCGGACAGATCGCCGCCAGATGAGGTGGCGCGGCACTCGCCGCGAGGAACTGCGTCATCCCCATGAACGACTTGCCCACCATGCCCACGCGCCCGTTCGACCACGGCTGAGCCGCGAGCCACTCCGTGATGTCGTAGGCATCCCACCGATCCTGTTCCGTCACCAGTTCTCGGCGCAAGCCGAACGACGCGCCGCTTCCGCGTACGTCGGCGACAGCCACCACGTACCCGTGACGGATCAGCGCCTCGAGCCAGTACTCCTTGTCGAGGCGGGTTCGCAACCGCCCGCGTTCGACGTCCGCGCGATGGTAGCGGTCGAAGATCCAGACCACGGGTAGGCCGACCTCGAGCAGCACTCCATCTCGCGTCGGCCGGTACAGGTCGAGGGCGATTCTCGTCTGATCGCGCATCTCCACGTAGCTGGAGATGCGAGTACGACCGTTCGCGACCGTGGCCGGCAGCGTGCGCCGGAGCTTCACCCGATCGAGGACCGCCGTGGCGCGCCAGCTCAGGTCCTCGAGGCGTCGGAGCACCGGCTCCAGCATCGCGGACGGAACTCCCCTACGCACTCGACTTCTTGAACACGAGATAGAGCGACCGGCCGAACACCATCA